>JBAUYV010000180.1:0-10772 GCA_049584975.1 Xanthobacteraceae bacterium
GCCTGGTGATCGAGCACCTCGGTCAGGTGACGATTAGCGTCGCTCATAGTCGTAACGCCGGCCGACACGTTATCGATGGCTGCGACCGTCTCGTTCACGGCGTGCTGGATGTCGCGAATCTGCGCGCCGATCTCGCTCGTGGCCTTGGCGGTTTGCTGCGCGAGCGTCTTGACCTCGGATGCGACGACGGCAAATCCCTTGCCGGCGGCGCCGGCACGTGAGGCTTCGATCGTGGCGTTGAGCGCCAGCAGCGAGGTCTGCGAAGCAATGGCCTCGATCAGCTTGACCACCGCCCCGATGCGTTCGGCTGCCGCCGCAAGGCTGTGGACCGTGCGGCTCGTGCGCGCAAGATCGTCGACGCTGCGCTCGGCCGCATCCTTGGCGACCGCGGCTTCGGTTGCGGTCCTGACGATCAGCGCCAGCAACGCCCGCGCCGCGTCGGCAACGGCGGCCACGTCGCGGCTTGCTGAGGCCGCAGCGTCGACCGCGACCGAGGTCCGCTGCAGCATGTCCTTGTTGCGTTCGCCGAGGTCGGAGGTGGTGACGCGGATTTCTTCCCCAGCCGATTGAAAAAGTCCGATGAGCTTATCGACGGTTGCGCGGAACCGCTGGGTGAAGAAGGCGCGTCCGGCATGGTGCAGCCGCGCTTCCGCTTCGCGGCTGCGGTGATCGACGGCCAGCGCGTCCGCATCGATCAGCGCTTGCCGCACCATTTCGGCGGCAGCGGCACCGTGTGCGAGCGCTCCACCACCGATCCGGGTCGGCAGCATGGCATAACGGTCGCCGCCGGCTATCTGCGCGATCGGACCCGCAACCGCACGCAATGTCCGCTCGAAGTACCACGCCGCACAGATGGCGCTGATCAGGGCCGCGGCAAATCCGGCAAACAGACTGCCGGTCAGCCAAGCCGTCAGCGCCGATAGCGTCCCCGCGGAGGCGATTGGAAGGAGTATCCAGGCCGGCAGAAACTTTTTGAAAAAGTCCAAGAGCATTACCGGCGGATTTCAGATCAGGCAGAGAATATCTCAGTGCCTGATGTTAAATTGCGCAGATTCGATTACCAAACCCTTTCCAAAACGTGCACGGCAACGCATGAATTGTCGGCGCTACGCTCAAAAAATATGCTTCGCATTCGCGGTGCGTCCCGATCGACATAACAGGAATATGACGTAACAAAAAAATAGTTCGCGACCGAAATCACACCACGGCAGAGATGCGATCAGCCCTTAGCAATCGCGATCTCCAGTGGAAACTCGTCGACGACCTCATGGCCGCTGTCGGTCACGATAAACGTGTGGCCGAGGAAAATGCCGAATAGCCCATCGGGCGTGACCGGATTTGGCTCAGCCATGATCACCATGCCGGGCTTGAGCACCTCTTCGAACTTCTCCGCCGCAACGTGCTCGGCGACCACGTGCGGCTGGTCGGTGACAAGATCGATGCCGTGGCATTGGGTTGGGCGAGACTGGTAGCCGTTGTCGCGAAAGAATTTGCTCGCGAGCCGCATAGCCTCGGCGGGCTTGCCCGGCGCGATCTCGGCAACGATGTGGTGGTAGCCGGGGAGCGTGATTTCATTCCAGAACCGCTTCACCATCTCGGTCGGCTCGCCGACGCAGATGGGCGAGCCGATCTGCGCCGTGTAGCCGCGATAGCCGGCGGCAAGCTCCATGTTGATGATGTCGCCCTTTTGCAGCACGCGCGAGGACGGGCGCGGATTGCCGAAGATCATCGACGGCTTCGCCATCGGCGTCGAGCCGATGATGAGAAAATCAATATCGCCGCCGCCTTCCAGGATCGCGGCGCCGGCCGCCGCGCGCAGCTCATATTCCTTCACGCCGGGAGCCGCGCGCGCGACCATGGCGTCCATGGCATTCTTGCACAGCACGCCGGCCTTGCGCACGCAGTCGAGCTCCTCTGCGCTGTGGATCGAGAGCAGCTCGTGCAAAAAGCCCTTGGTGAAGATGAGCTCCGCGTCGGGCAGATTCTCGCGCAGCACGTTGTACTGGTTCACCGGCATGTAATCGCCGTGGCGCGGATCGATCTCCATAAGCCCGATGCGGCCGCGCTCGAGTTTCAGTTCGCGGATGCGTCCGACCATGATATCCGCATAGCGGCCGCTGCGGCTGTGGCGCACGTCCTTGACGGCGATCTCGACCTGCCGCCGCACCGCTTCGGCGTGGGTGCCGCCCATCGAGTAGATCAGCGTCGGCTCGCCTTCGAGCGGCACCAGCACATAGCTTGACAGCGCGTGCCATTCCCAATGGCCGGTCAGCCACAGCATCCCACCGCCAAAACTCCAATGGCTCGGACCGCCCGGCACGATGAGCACATCGAGTTTTTGCTCGCGCATTTTCTCGCGTAGGGCGCGATAGCGGCGGTCGTACTCGGCCTTGGAGAACTGCTCCCACACCGCATCGCGGTAATAAGGCGTGTCGCGCATGTTGGCGAATGGAAGCGATTGGTCGAGTTTCCCTCGCACCTGCTCCCACGGCTGCGGGCCGATGCGCGGCGGTCTGATGTTCATGGCGGGCGTTCCTCAATGATGGGCAGACATTGCTTGCCCGTGCCGGCGGGTCGAAAACGAGATATCATATACTGGCAGTAGTCACCGCCGAAACCGAGCCTTGGACTCGATACGGCGGCGGAATGACGGCGCGCCCGCAAGAATGGAACGCCGTGAAAAATCCAGGGAGGAAAGCCGATGCGCAGGCCATTGATCCTATCCGTACTCGCGGGCCCGATGGCGGCGTCGTGGCCACTTAACGCCACGGATGGGCCGATTGCGAGTCCCGATCAATGATCCCGGTCATTATCGGCGATCGTGCTGGGACCGTGCTGATCCTTTGTTTCGCACAAATAACCGACCTGAACTGCAACAGGGCTATTGCATGAACATCTCGCGGCGAACCATTCTTGTGTCTTTGTTCGGTGGCAGCGCCGCCGCCATGGGCGGCGGGCCGGCCTGTGCCGCCGACAAGATCGTCGCCGGCACGCTCGGTGGCCAAGCGCCGTTGTGGCCGTTCTACATCGCTGCGCAAAAGGGATTCTTTGCCGCCGAAAATCTCGACGTCGAGATCAACTTTGCGCAGAGCGGCGCCGCGGTCACTCAGCAGCTGACGGGCGGCTCTCTCGACGTGGCGCTCAGCGTCGGCATCAACGATCCGATCCATGCCATCGACAAGGGCGCGGCGCTCGCGATCATCCGTATCGTCGGCAACTTCGCGCCCTATGTTCTGATCGGCAAGCCAGGACTGAAAACAATCGCCGAGCTGAAGGGCAAAACCGTCTGCGTCGGCTCCGCCAGCGACATGACGACCGTCTATTTCGAGCGCATGGCCGCGGCCGGCGGATTGAAGAAATCGGACTACGAGGTGATCTCCGCGGGAGTGGGCGCGGCGCGCTACGCGGCGCTGAAGGCCGGCGTCGCCGACGCGGCGCTGGTCCTGCCGCCGGTGAATTTCCAAGCCAACAAGGCAGGTTTCGTCACTATCGCCTTCGCGCCGGACTACGTGAAGGACCTGCCGTTCACCGGCATGGCGGTTCAGAAATCCTGGCTGGCCGCCCATGAACCGCTCGCCAAGAGCGTGCTCGCGGCGACCGACAGGAGCATCGCCTGGCTCGCCGATACGGCGCACCACGACGAGGCGATCGAGCTTCTGGTGCAAGCCGCACACGCCGACAAAGAGGACGCCGCGGCGAGCTACGATCTGTTGCGCCGCACCGGCTATTTCGAGCCGAGCAGCAAGGTCTCGCGCAAAAAGCTGCAAAATGTCATCGACGAGGAACGGCAGGCTGGCATCATCGGTCCGTCGCTTACGGTCGATCAGCTAGTGATGCCGGGCTTCACGCAACTGTCCGATTGAACAATTACGAAGGCGCCGCCGTCTCCACTGCGAGCACGGGCTTTTGAAGGGATTGACACACTTCGGACATCGGCGAGCATGCCGGTCCGCCTATCCTATAGTGTCGAGTAATTCTGCAAGGCCAACTCCAAGGAGGCAGTTATGGGTTTGATGGATGTTCTCAACGGCATGCAAAACGGACCGCACGGCGCGCCCAATCCGGGCAGCAGCCCGAGTGGCAAGGGCATGTCGCCAATCACCATGGCGGTGCTCGGCCTGCTCGCCTACAAGGCCATCAAGAGCTTTACGGCGGCGCCAAGCGCAACCCCGGCTGCGCCGGGCGCGAACAAGCCCGCGCCGTCCGGCCAGACCGCGAACGCCGGCAGCAACATCGGCGATATTCTCAAGAACGGTCTGGACGGCTTGCTCGGCGCGGGCACGGCCGGAACTGTCTTGAGCAGCGGCCTCAACGACCTGCTCAAGCAATTCCAGCAGGCGGGTCAGGGCAACGCGGCGAATTCCTGGGTCGGCAACGGACCCAACAAATCCATTTCACCCGACGATCTCGCCAAGGTGCTGGATTCCGATCAGATCAAAACGCTCATGGCGCACGCCGGATTGTCGCGCGACGAAGTGCTCAACGCGCTCAGCCAGCATCTGCCGGGCTTGGTCAATGAGATGACGCCGAACGGGCGGCCGCCGACCGGGCAGGAAGTTTCGCAGATGTTTCAGTAACGCGCCGTTTGCCCGTCACGGCTTTACTCTAACACCGGCGCGCTGCAGGCGCGGCAAAACCTCGTCGCAGAAATACGGTACTTCGGCGAGGTAATTGACGAACGACAGGCCGATACCGAGCACACCGGCCTGGCTGACGATGGCGAGCTCCTCGGCGACCTTGTCGGGGGTGCCGACGAACGGATAGCCGCCCACCGCGTTGGAAGCGAAATAGTGGCGCTTCTCCTCATACTCCTTGGGAGGAATGGTCTGCGGCGTGATGCTCTTGTTGGCCAGCATGCCGTCGATGGCGCCCCAATCGGCGTTCTCGATGATCGCGTGCTGGTAGTAGTCATCGGCTTCTTTCTGCGTCGGGCGGCAGATCACCTGCCCGACGGTGAACACCTCGATCTCGCGGCCGAGTGCATGCGCTTGCGCCTTCACCTCCTCCACCTTGGCGGCGTTGGCGGCAAGGGATTTGCGCGAGCCGGCGGTGGCCACGAAGAACGCGTCGCAATTGCGCAGCGCGAAGGCTTGTCCTACGCCGGACGAGCCGGCGTTCATCATCAGCGGGCGCGTGCCGCCGTAGGGCTTCGGAAACGCGCGCGCCGCCGTCAGATGCAAAAACTTGCCGTCGAAGTCGAAAGTATCGTCGCGCGTCCAGGCCTGTTTGACGACGTCGACCCATTCCTGCGCGTATTCGTAGCGCTCGTCGTGCTCGCGCTGCTTGACGCCGAACATGTCAAATTCGCCCTCGTTCCAGCCGCAGACGATGTTCATGCCCATGCGGCCCTCGCCGATGTGGTCGGCGGTGACAAATTCCTTGGCGGCGATCAACGGATGGAACAATGGCGCATGCACGGTGCCGAACACGGTCATGCGCTTGGTGGCGCCGAGCAGTCCGACCGCCCAGGTGATGGTTTCCAGCGTGCAACCATGAAAATCGGTCTCGCCGCCGTAGCCCTTCCAGCGCGCGATCGGCAGCATGAAGTCGAGGCCGGCCTCGTCGGCGAGCCGCGCCAGCGCCAGACATTCCGGCCAGGTCGCCGCCCAGCGCTCTGGCACCTTGGTGGCGGAGCGGCCCGACGAGCAGTTGGCGCCGAACAGGCCGATCTTGAGCGCATTGCCATTGTACATGGCGATGCGGTTCTTCATGGATGCAACTGGCGCCAGCACGGCGTTCTCCGTCGGTAATTCTTGCGGCGAATACTACAACACTTGTCATCGTCCGCGAAGACGGACGATCCAGTAACCGCGGCCGTTCGGTGCTGTGATTCGAAATTTACGCTGCAATTACTGGATGCCCCGCCTCTGCAGGACGTGACAGCTAATGACTCGCCAGCGACGCCAACAGCCGCCCGTGGCCGTTGATCGGCTCATTGATGCCAAGCGCCTTGAAGGCGACGAAAAAACTCGCATGCGTATAGGCGATGACGGGTATGCCGGCGTCGCGTTCCAAGGCCTCGACGATCTGCGCTGCCTGCCATTGCGGACACGGCAGATAGAGCGCGTCGCAGGCGTCGGCGCGGCTCAACACTATTTCGGCGAACGTCCTGATGTCGGCGGGCGCGACACTTTGCAGCCGCTTGAACGGCACGTCCATGCCTTCGGCGTCGGCGATGGCAAAGCCATGTCCGGCGAGATAGTCCGCCATGGCGCGATTGTGCCGCTCCGGATAGGGCGAAGCGATCGCGATGCGCCGCGCGCCCACATGGCGCAGCGCCTCCATGGCCGCACGCACGCCCGTGGTGGCGCGCACGCCCGCGGCTTTCTCGATGTCGTTGACGACGATCTCGTCAAAGCCCTTGCCGCGCGCCACCACCAGCGGTCCGCCGCCGTGAACCACGAAATCGACCCCGCGCGATCCCAGATAGGCGGCGGCCGCCGCGACCTGCGCCAGCGCCTTATCGAACCACTCGGGACTCCAATCGTCGATGTTACAGGTGACGCCCACAAGCCCGACGCCGTCCGGCGCGAATTTGTAGAACTCGTAAGGCACGACCTCCATCACGGTCGGGCCGATGTAGCCGATGCGCTTGCGCCAGCCGAACATTTTGCTTTTCCATTCTCGAGACTGCAGGCTCGTTTCTATAGCGCGCAGCTGCGGCGATCACCAAAACGCGAGCGTGAGACTCTGCGGCGGAAGTTCACTACACTTCGCCGCCATCCGGGTTCGTGCGCGAATACCGGATAAGCCGGGCGCAACCGGGAAATCATCGGGCGCCCGCTCCGTCGAAGCAAGCAGGGAGCTTTTCTCATGTCGCCGATTTCGAAAGGTGTTGCGAGTGTCGCCGCCCTCGCCGTCGCCGCCGTCATCTCGTCGCCGGCCGGCGCGCAAAGCGTCATCACGCAGAAGAACATCTCGCTGGCGCTGGCGCAGACGATTGCCAATGCGGCGATCGCGCAGTGCCGAACCCTGGGATACAAAACGTCGGTGACGGTCGTCGATCGCGAGGGATTGCCCATGGTCATGTTGAGCGACGATGGCGCCGGCCTGAACACCCGCGAGGGCAGCGACCGCAAGGCCTACACGGCGGCGGCTTTTCGCCAACCTTCGGCCGCATTCGTCAAACGCATGCACGACAACCCGGACTCGGCCGGCTCCATTCAATATACGCGCGTTCTGGCGCTCGCCGGCGGGCTGCCCATCAAGGCCGGCGACGATGTGATCGGCGCCGTCGGCGTTTCCGGCACTCCCGGCAAGGACGACGTGTGCTCGCAGGCCGGCATCGACAAAGTGGCGGATCAATTAAAGTAGGCCTCTGCGCTCTCTGCTTGCGCCGGCGTCAGCCGGTTCCACGCCATCCCGCACCTGCGCCATACAGCGCAGGTGTGCGTCCAGCGCTGGCTGATTAACATCCGCTTAACATTAATTGTTGCATTGTTCCCGCCTTCACGGGTCGTGTAGCGGGGATCAGGATGGGCAAGACAATTTCCGTAGGCGTCGAGCATTCAAGAGGGGGCCGGGCGCCGCACTGGGACCGGCCGGCCGCCGCCGCACTCTAAGCACTCCATTTCGAGTGGCGCGTCATCACATGCCGTATCGGGCCGCGGCGCTCCCGAACGTCACAGCATTCAACGTTCGCGCATTCGCTCTCGGCGACTATCGCCGGAAGCTTCTGGGCGGCGTCGCCCTCGGCCTTGGCGCCGTTGCGGCGATAGCGGTCGTGGGCGGCGCGGCCACCATGGCCGCGGCCTGGATGCTTTCCTCTTCGCTGTCTGCGAACGCACATCTGCGGCCCGCCGGCGTGGTTGCGCTGGAAGCAGCGGAGCTACCCAGGCCGCACCGCACGTTGACCGAGACCGCAAGCCTGGTGGGCGTGCCGCACTCTCTCTATGAGGCACCCGAAATCGCTGTAGCCGAACTCGCTCCCGCGGCTGCTCTGGCGCCGGTGGCGCTTCCGAGTTCGCCGCCCCCAATTGTGCGCCAGGCTCCGCCAAAGCGGGTCGCCGAACGAGCAATGGAGATCCCCCTGCCGCCGCCGCGTCCGCCGGCTGCTCCGCAGCGGGAAATCGCCCGCGCCTCTATGCCCGCACCGGCGCTGCAAGCTCCGGCCGTTCCGATGCAAGTGCCAGCCGCTCCCGCTCCGGCTCCCGCCCCTGCTCCGAGTCCGGCGCCCGCCACCGCCTCCATCACCGACTTTCTGAAACGTCTGACGCCGCGGTTCGCGTACAATAATCCGGACGTGCATCCCACTCCCGACAGCCACACCGCCGTCTATGACATCGAATCGCACACGGTCTACATGCCCAACGGCGAAAGGCTGGAAGCGCATTCGGGATTGGGCAGCCGAATCGACGATCCGCGCTACGTCAGCGAAAGAGGCAAAGGCGCGACGCCGCCGAACCTCTACGATCTGACGCTGCGAGGCGAACGTTTCCACGGCGTGCAGGCGATCCGCCTCAATCCGGTCAGCGACGGCAAGATGTATGGCCGCGAGGGCATCCTTGCACACACTTACATGCTTGGCCCCAGCGGTCAGTCCTTTGGATGCGTGTCTTTCAGAGATTATCAGAAGTTCCTGCAAGCCTACTTGCGCGGCGAGGTCACGCGCCTCGTCGTCGTCCCACATTATGAGAGCAGGCCCGTGGAGGCGCACGCTCGCCGCGAAGATGACAAGCGCTTCGCTTTCACTAAGGAATAGCTGCAGCGCAGCCAGACACGAATTTTGCTTCTGAAGAGCGAGCCGCGTTCAAACAAACAAGGACGCGATGCGTGGGATGGTGCTGCCGGTCAGGATTGAACTGACGACCTCTCCCTTACCAAGGGAGTGCTCTACCACTGAGCTACGGCAGCAAACTCAACGACTCAGTCACTCCGTTGTCCCAATATGGTCCCGCCCGCACACCGGAAATAAGGAACATACGAGAGCGTAGGGTTTGGCGCAATCATCTGCCGATCGGGTATCTATGCGGCCGTGCGGCCGCCAGTGGCTTTCGATTTGCGCATAACTCCCATTTGGTCCTGGTGTCTTTGCCAAATCTTCTTCAACGCCTGGTCTCTAGTTCGGACCGACGCTTCTGTAAATTGTCTCGCTAAAGATACGAGCTCGGCGTTGCCCATTTCTGCATTTGAGATAAGATCATTGTAGACAGCGCTGAATTTGTCATGATCCCTAAGATCGCGCTCTAGCTCTTGACGGTATTCCAACACAAGGTCATCTCGAGTGGGAGGTGTTTTGTCCTTTGTTTGTGATTGCGCATTGAGCGCCCCGATAGCAGACGAGGTAAACGCAGTCAGGCCAATCGGCCGATTACGCAAGAGGTCTACCACGGCATCAACGTCCCTCAACACCTCGGGTTTGGCGGTCTTTTCCAGCAGCTTCCTGAGAGACGAAATTATACGCTCCACATCGCTTAGGCTCGGGCTTCCAGCGGCCTGCGATAGCTGTAACGTCTTTAGAATTATAACGGCATCGGAAACCTTTGCGTTGGTCGGCGCCGCCCCGAACACCTCCGCGAGCTTTCCAAGCTGATCTCCGGCATCTTGAGCACCAACAAGATTAAGAAGCTCAGCTAATCCTTGCAGGGTATACGCGAAATCCTGCGACCTCATCGACTTGCTCCTCGGGGACTAAGGTTGTTGAAAGTTAGGTGGAGGTGCAATGCCCATTCGGGTTGCAACATATTCTGCGAGGTTCTGGATAGATTGACGCACCTTAGCGCGATTCTCGGGCATTACAATGTACGCAATTCCTTCCTTTGCATACTTCACCATCTCTTGTGTCTCGGGAACAAACGTCCTTTCCGGCAATATCCCGGTGTCAATGTTCTCAGTTTTTAGTGAATCTTGAATGAACTGCCTCGCGTCTCTCTGCGTGTTCAGATTTGCCTGCCACATCGTGCCTACGACCCCGATGTAGTTTAGGTAAGGGCAAACCCCGTTTTCTTTCAAGGTTTCAACTTCATTACATAAAGATACCACCGCTTGAGCGGAGGGCCGATCAAATATTGTCGGGATAAGGATGTGAGTGCTAGCACAAAAAGCTTGAATTGCACCGGTGGTCAGCCTGGGCGGGCAATCAATGATGATCAGATCGAATGCCTCACGCATGGATTCCGAATGCAGAATCTCCGCAAGCGTGTATCGGACGTCGTTCCTCCTGAAGATTACCCCGGTGAAGAAAGCTTGTGCTGCAGCCATTAGGCTTTTCGGGATTTGGTAGGGTGTGCACTTTACCAGCCATTCTATGAGCAGGCGATTATCGGCCTGTGCTAGATCGTAATATGTGGAAATTAGCTTGAGGCGCCCTCCTTTACGTTCACCGTCTAGCTGTATTTCATGTGCAACATTCTCTACGAGATCAGATGCGATGTCGTTGCTTATGAGCTTTGTTGCCAAAGAGCTCTGTGAGTCTCTTGGAACCCATTCCTCACTTGGAAGCGCCATAGACGAGAGGCTTCCCTGAAAGTCTAAGTCAATCAAAAGAACACTCTTACCCCATTCCTCGGCAAGGAATGCGCCAACGTTCGCCGTCAGCGTTGTCTTACCCACACCGCCTTTTAAATTGGCAATCGAAAGAACTCTCGGCGCTTCGAGCAGTTGTTTGTATTTACTAGGTCGATTAATAGGCGTGGTCAGCCATACGCCTCTGCCCTCAGGTTTGCCTTCCTCCCCCTCATTACGTCTGACAGCATTTAAAGTGCGGCGGCGGCTAAGAATAAAGCACAAAGCACGTTGAAGTTCGCGAACTATAAAACGAAGAACCGCAAAGG
>JBAUYV010000181.1:0-69376 GCA_049584975.1 Xanthobacteraceae bacterium
CCATAGCGCCCGCGGCACCACCTGCGATCTCACCTCCGCGACTTCGTGCCTTGGCGCTTCTCGGACGCAGGCCGCTTCAGCGCGTGGAGAGTCACGTCATGCCGGCGTCCGAGAAACCTGCACAGGAGCGTCGCTTTGCCCCGCCAAAAAACAGCGGCCTTTTTCATCGATTACCAAGTGGTAGGAGGCATCCGTGCCGATAGTCGCGTTTGCTCGCTCCGATTGTCTGCCGTGACCGTTATCGCAGGTCCCTCAGCGCACGGGCTCATGTGTTGCGGTGAATTTAGAGGATAACCGGCGCCGCTGCGTCGTTTTCTCTCGACCGTGTTGGATGCGCAATAGGCGGAACACGCGGGAAGGTAGAATATCAGAGCAACTCCGCTACCGTTTCCAGTTCCCATTGCGTCACGTTCGTTGTGTCTTCCATAGCATCGCGATCATTGTGAATCGGTGTTTTCGCGCAACCGTGTTGCGTGCCGCGTTTTCTTTCGACATGGTCCGCCGCGTCAATGTGCAGGAACCGAGTCTCCTAAAACATTTCGGTTTTATCTGCGGGAGTCGAGGACGCCCTCAGTGCCTCTCCGCTTGAGATTATGTGTCAGGCGGTAGCTCTCCGATCGGTCATGGACGGGGCGCGGGGAATTCAAGTCCCTGGCTGCGGCCCGCCGATTTGAGGTAGCGCGAGCCTCGGCCCGGGGGGCGCCGCTTTGCTCGCCTTCTGAGTTGGCCCGCTGGGCTGCCCAAGCCGGAGAGTCGTCTTCCAGTAGCGTCTGTTGTGTCTGTGTCCCTTGGTTCCGACAGGGGGAATGCGCTTTTTCACCTTGGCGGGCACAAAACCTATCACGACAAACACACTGGAGGTTCAAAATGAAGATGATGAAAAGCCTCCTCCTTGGGTCCGCAGCCGGTCTGTTTGCGGCAACCTCAGGGCAGGCAGCCGATCTTCCCGTAAAGGCCCAACCGGTCCAATACGTGAAGGTCTGCAGCCTCTATGGGGCGGGCTTCTATTATATGCCCGGCACAGACATGTGCCTGAGCATCGGCGGCTTTGTTCGCGCCGAAGCTACCGACCACTCCAACGGCAGCATTACCTGGGGTCCGTTCAACGCCAGCATAAACGACCGCGCCACCAACAACTTGGCGGTTCGGGCCCGCGGATACATCACGGGCGATGTCCGTGAGCAGACGGCGTACGGCGTTGCCCGCGGATACATCTCGGTCGGCCTCGTGACGAACGATGTGGGCACGACGGGTTCTGAAGGTTCGAACACGTTCAATGCGAACCGGGCCTTTGTGCAGTGGGCCGGCTTCACCGCCGGTCTTAGCCGCTCGTTCTACGACTTCTACAATGCGGTAGCCCTGAACTACCGCGCCGGCTATATGGCCACAGAGGAAACGACTTTCTCTGGCTGGTGGGCGTGGGCCTACACCGCGAATCTCGGTGGTGGCTTCTCGGCCACTCTGTCGGCCGAAGCGCGCCGCATGACCCAGATCATCGGTCAGGGGAATACGGCCGCCAATGGTGCGCTCATCGAAGGCACGCTCCTCGGCGGAGCGACCTCAGGCCAAGGCTACGGCGGCTCGCAGGTTCCGGACATCGTTGCCAATCTGCGCGTCGACCAAGCCTGGGGTAATGCTCAGGTGATGGGTGCGGTTCACCAGGTCAACGCGCCTTACTACGGCGCCGCAGCTCTTGGACCGGAATCGAATGGCCATCCCTCCGACCAGTGGGGCTGGGCGGTCGGCGCCGGCTTGCACCTCAATGTACCGATCCCTGGGGACTACATCGAGGGTGAGGTCAACTACACGCAAGGTGCCGGCAATTACGACTCGCATGTCACGACCGGAAACTTCTTGTTCTCCCATGGCGCTTCGGAAGGCTATGGCATCAACTCCGACTGCGTTTACGGTGGCGCTGCTGGCACCACCGGGACGAACTGCCTCTTGACCACGGCCTGGAGTGTCGTTGCGGCCTATGAGCACTTCTGGACGCCGCAATGGCACCAATCGATCTCGGGCTCTTACATAGCCGAGACTTACGGCAGTGCTGCCAACTCCATCCTCTGCTCGTTGGAAGGTGCAACTTCAGGTGCAGGCATCGGAGCGGGGGCGGTCGCCGGTACTGGTTGCAACAACAACTGGTCGTACTGGACTGCCGGTTCGCGCTTGCAGTGGGACGTGACCACGAGCTTCTACCTTGGCATGGAAGTCCTCTACATGAACCTGAACACTGCTCACCCGAACACCACGGAGGCTATTCCGACTGCCCTCGGTTTGGGAGCGCCTTCGACTTGCGGCTCGACCGCCGGCAACTGTACGGCCAGCAACCAGAGCGACTGGGCGGTTACTTTGCGCGTGCAAAAGGATTTCCTGCCCTGATCGTCTGATGAAGGGGTGAATTCCGGATTCCCCGACGCTCTTGAACCTTTCGCAATGCATCAATTTGAAGGTTGCGAAGTGACGCTCCGGGTCAATCGCTGCACAAATTTAAGCTCACATGTCTGGTGTACTCTATAAGCGGACATCCAACGATATGGACAGTTCTCACACCCAAACTAATTGCGATTGAACATCGTGCCGGGTTCACCATCGGCTCTGGGTGGCCTACTTTACCGGTTATCGCTTTACCCCCCCGCGATAGCGCGGGAGGGGGACCACGCGACGCGTGGTGGAGGGGGCGTCTGACTCAACGCGTCACTTTCGTTGAAGGAGATTCGTCGCGGCCCGCGCCCCTCCCACCGCGCTTCGCGCGGTCCCCCTCCCCCGCTATCGCGGGGCGGGATAAACAAACAACACGGAGACCCACCATGCCATCATCGCGCAACAAAACGCCCGACGACAAAAAATACCTCAAGCGCCGCACGTTCGAACAGGGCAAGAAGGAGATCGACGCCGCGCACATCGTGACCCAGCAACTCTACTGCGACGCGCTCGAGTTCTGGCGCCAGTGCAAGCTGCGCGTCTGCCAGCGGCACCGGCGCTGTCGCGGTCAGCCGACCAACTGCCTGGCGTGCCGCCTCAAGGCGGTGCCGCGGGCCGAGCGGTTGAAGGCCGAGCAGGAAGTGATCGCAGGCGGCAGCCAACGCCTCCCGCCGGCGACGCACATCGAATGGACGATCCGCCGCACCGAACTGAGCACGCTGGTCGAGTGGGGATTCGGCTGACGCGCTCGTTCTTGCTGGAAGAGGCTTGTGCGAACCCGCGCGCGCCTTACTCTCCGGCGTCATGCTTTCGCCCGACCTTCTGCCCGGCGCCATTGTGGCTTCCGCGGTGGCACCTGCGTTGCTGTTGCTTTGGCTGGTTGTCGTCGCCGACAGCCGCCCGGAGCCGCCACGCGTGGTGTGGATCGCGGCCGGGCTGGGCGCATTGTGCGCCATACCGGTGGGTTTTCTGGAAGTATGGCTGCAGGTGCAAGTCCCGATCACCGGCGATCCAACATTTGCGCCGTTCGAAAAAGCGCTGCTGTTCGCGGGCCTGCCGGAGGAGATCGTCAAGGTCTCGATCATCGCCGCCGTGGCGTTGCGGGCGCGCGATTTCGACGAACCGATGGATGGCGTGGTGTACGGCGCCGCGGTCGGGCTCGGCTTCGCGGCGGTGGAAAATGTGGTCTATCTCGTGAGCGCCGCATCGGCATGGGAATTCGTGGCGATCATGCGCGGCCTGCTGAGCGTGCCTTTTCACGGCGCGCTCGGAGCCATTGCGGGAGCTTACATTGCGCGCGCTCGGTTCGGCGGCGCGCTCGGCGCCCATCGCACCGTCCTCTGGCGCCGTTTCCGTCTATTCGCGGCGGCGTGGCTCATTCCCATCGTGCTGCATACGCTGTTCGACGGTGCGGTGTTTACGCTGAGCGCCGCCGGGTCGAAGGCGGCCCCAAGCGGCGGTTGGCTTGTGCTGATGCTCGTCGTCGCGCTTGTCGTTGCGATCGGCGCCATCGTGTTCGCCATCCGGTTGGCGGGCCGGATCGCGCGCCGGCAACAGGCAGTGGTGAACACCAAGCGGCTGCCGGCCGCCCATTGGCGCGGCATCTGGGCGCGCTCGGTGCTCGGTCTCGGCTTGAGCTTTGTTGCCGTCGCGCTGCTCATCGCCGGCAATCTGGGTGGGCGGATCGTGGGCTGTGTGTTGCTGGCGATCGCGGTCGCGTTGTCGCGGCACTGCGCCAAATATCTCAACGATGCCGCCAAGCAGACCCATCGCGTTGTCGCCGCCTAGATTCTTTGCTGGAGCATGATCTTTTCGGAAAACCGGTATCCACCCTCGGATCAAGTCCGAGGGCAGGCTTTTTCCGGATCATGCTCTCGCGCAACGCCTCTACGCTGTTGACACGCTCTTCATTCGCCGCGTGAAAATGATCAGCGCCACGGCCGCGTTGGCGACCACGAGCGTCGCCGGAAACACACAGGTGGCGACCGAGATGCTGTCCATGGCGAAGAACGATGGAATGAACTTGAGGCCATTGAGAAGAAATGTCGTGACGCTGTCGGAATGCGGCCGCGCCCAGGCTTTGGTGAGCGTGGGCCCGAAGCCGAGCACGTTGACGGCAGAAGCCAGTACGGCCGAGATTGCCGGGCCGTGCCGGGCGACGATCTGCCGGGACGTTTCATTCAATGTCGCGGCGAGCAGCGCCGGTTCGCGCGACCAGAGATAAAACCCGAAGATGACCGCCGCCACGACCAGGAAGGCCCATTCGTACCAAGGAAAGGTTCTTTCGCCCTTCCAGAAACTCATCACGCACAGCAGCAAACAAACAACCGTGGTGATCGCCATCACCCAGCTGCCCGGGCCGGCCGCTTGATCGAGCTGCACCAGATAGCCGGTGCCGGTGAGGATGCCGAAGATCAGCCACGAGAGCGGATGCGGCCGCGTCTCGCCGCGCAGGGTCTGCCAAGCGTAGATCGCGTAGGCGATCACCGCGATGACCACCGCCAGCGCGCCCATGAGGTCTTTGAAGGTGATGTCGCTCATTCATCCGCCCCCGCGAAGCGGGGGAGGGGGACCACCCGAAGGGTGGTGGAGGGGGCGTCTGAGTCGAAGAAATCAGAAGCGCAGGGAGGCTTGTCGATCATTGATTTCCGGAAGCGATTGCGCACCCTGGATGTCCGCGCCCCCTCCACCGCGCTGCTGGCGCAGCGCGGTCCCCCTCCCCCGTTTTCACGGGGGAGGAAATACCCATCACTCCGCCGCCTGCCTCGATGCGCCTTGCGGCGCGCGTTCGCGAAAGTGCGGGATGATTTCCTCGGCGATCGCCGTCATGTTGGCGCGCGCCATCTCGTTGGGCAGCGTGCCGAACTGGGTCTTGGTCAGCGAGGTGTTGAAGCCGGCAAGGTCCTGATATTCGGCGAGCTTCTCGCGCACCGTCTCCGGCCCGCCGACGATCACCACGCCGGCCGCCATCAGCTCTTCCAGCGACTGAGTCTTGCCGGTGACCTTGACGCTGCGCACGCGTTTCATGGAGGCGGTGTCGGTGTAGCCTGGCGGCAGCAGCATCTCGGTCGGCATCTTGAGGAAATAATTGACCAGCGCTTCGAGATGCGGCTTCGCCTCGCGCGCCGCCTTCTTGTCGGTCTCGCCCACATAGATGGTGTTCGACCAGGCGAGCTGGTCGGGCGAGGCCTCGTAGCCGGCCTTGTCGGCTTCGTCGCGGTAAAGCTGAAAGAAGCGCGCCACCGCGGCGATCGGCGACAGCGTCTGGCAATAGGTGTAGCGCATGCGCGCCGCCCAGCGGATCGTCGAACTCGAACCTTGCGACGGAATCCAGATCGGCGGATGCGGCTTCTGATATGGCCGCGGCCACGTATTGACGTAGCGGAACTGATAATGCTTGCCCGCGTAGGCGAACGGTCCGGGCTCGGTCCAGGCGCGCACGATCAGATCGTGCGCCTCGGCAAAGCGCTCCTGCGATTCCGCCGGATTGACGCCCGAGGCGTGATACTCGGCGCCGATGCCGCGCACGAAACCGGCGATCATGCGGCCTTTGGTGATGTTGTCGAGCATCGCGTATTCTTCGGCGATGGTCAGCGGATTGTTGGTGAGCGGCAGCGCGCGACCCAGTATGGCGATCTTGGCGCGCTTGACGGTGAGCGCCAGCGCGCCGGCGATCACGCCGGGAATCGGCATCAGGCCGTAAGCGGTCTGATGGTGCTCGTTGAGGCAGACGCCGTCGAAGCCGAGCTGATCGGCGAATTCCATCTGATCCAGATAGTCGTGATAAAGCTCCGCGCCTTTTTCCGGATCATAATGGCTGTTCGAATACGTCACCCAGGCCGAGCCGTTATCGGCGATCGACTTGAGGTCGGCATGCGCGTACGGCATCAGATGAAAGTTGAAGAATTTCATGCTGACTGCGCTCCATGGTTCGCACTCATCACTCTGCAATCCTCACGCGGTTTTGCGCTGCTGCGCCGGGCCGATAAAAGTCTCGACCGCGGCGACGAACGACTCGGGCTGCTCTATCTGCGGAACATGGCCGCAGTCGGGAACAATCACGACTTTCGCGCCCGGAATCGAACGCTGATAGGCCAGTGCATGTTCCTTCGGGAACATGCGGTCATGGTCGCCCCAGACCAGCAGCGTCGGCACGTCGATGCGATGCAGCCATTTGTGCAGATGCGGATCGTGGCTACGCGGCTGCCAAGTGAGCTTGGCGACCGTAGTGCGGTTCTTGAGCGCCACGTCTTCCAGTTCGGGCCGCAAGGCGCGGGCGATGACGTCCTGCGCCTTGTTCTGGTCATAAAAGAAATCGCGCAGGCGCTGCTCGTCGGTGCACAGGAACGGGTCCATCTGCTCGACGCCGGGAACGTAGAGGCCGGCCGCGCCCGCGAGCGTCAGCGAGGCAAGGCGTTCGGTCGAACGCACCGCAAGCTCGGCCGCGATCCAGCCGCCGAACGAAAGTCCGACGAGGTTCACGTTCTCGAGGTTCAGTTGCTCCAACAGGTCGAGATAGAAGTAGGCGAGGTCGTGAACCGTATCGAGCCAGTCCGGCGTATCGGATTCGCCAAAGCCCGGATGTTCCGGCGCAATGACCTCGAAGTGTTGTGCGAGGTTTTGCATGAACGGCAGCCAGCTTGCGCCGGTCGCACCGTGCAAAATGACCAGTGGACGGCCCGCGCCGCCGCGCATCAACCGGATGCGGCAGCCCCCGACCACGACTCCCGACGTCGAATAGTCCGCCGCCATGCCGTAAGCTTGGTGGCTGACGCGCCAAGCGTCAAGCGCCACCGCGGCCGTCATTTTTCCGTCATCGGCGATTTTTGCCGGCTACGCGATTTTTATGCAAATGCCCCGTTTCCCGCATCCGCGAAACGGCACAATCAAAACAGGAAATAGCGCTGCGCCATGGGCAGGACTTCCGCCGGCGCGCAGGTGAGCAGTTCCCCGTCGGCGTGCACCTCGTAGGTCTCGGGATCCACTTCGATTTCGGGCGTGGCATCGTTGTGAATCATGCTCTTTTTGGAAATCTTGCCGCGGGTATTTTGCACTGCAAAAAGCTGCTTCTGGATGCCGAGTTTTTTGCCCAGGCCGGCGCTGACCGCGGCCTTCGAGGCGAACACTACCGAAGACGCCGTGCGGGCGCGGCCGAAAGCGCCGAACATCGGCCGGTAATGGACCGGCTGCGGCGTCGGGATCGATGCATTGGGATCGCCCATGGGCGCGGCGACGATCGAGCCGCCCTTGATGATGCATTCCGGTTTCACGCCGAAGAACGCCGGCGACCAGAGCACAAGATCGGCGAGCTTGCCCTTCTCCACCGAGCCGATGAGCTTCGATACGCCGTGCGCGATCGCCGGATTGATGGTGTATTTGGCGACGTAGCGTTTCACCCGCGCATTGTCGTTGTCGCCCTTTTCCTGCTTCAGCCGCCCGCGCTGCTTCTTCATCTTGTCGGCGGTCTGCCAGGTGCGGATGATCACTTCGCCGAGCCGGCCCATGGCTTGACTGTCCGACGACATCATCGAGAGCGCGCCGATGTCGTGCAAAATGTCCTCGGCGGCGATCGTCTCCTTGCGGATGCGGCTTTCGGCGAAAGCCAGATCCTCGGCGATCGACGGATCGAGATGGTGGCACACCATCAGCATGTCTAGGTGCTCGTCGATAGTGTTGCGCGTGTAGGGCCGCGTCGGATTGGTCGAGGACGGCAGCACGTTCTTCAGCCCCGCCACCTTGATGATGTCGGGCGCGTGGCCGCCGCCGGCGCCTTCGGTGTGGAAGGCGTGAATGGTGCGGCCCTTGAACGCCTTGATGGTGTCCTCGACGAAGCCCGACTCGTTGAGCGTGTCGGTGTGGATCATTACCTGGATGTCGTAATCGTCGGCGACCGACAGGCAGCAGTCGATGGCAGCGGGCGTCGTGCCCCAATCCTCGTGCAGCTTGAGTGCGCAGGCGCCGGCCTTGATCATTTCTTCGAGCGCCGCCGGCCGCGACGCGTTGCCCTTGCCGGCGAAGCCGAGATTGACCGGGAAATCGTCGGCGGCCTGGATCATGCGGGCAAGGTGAAACGGGCCGGGCGTGCAGGTGGTGGCGAACGTGCCGTGCGCCGGCCCGGTGCCGCCGCCCAGCATGGAGGTGACCCCCGACATCAGCGCCTCATCGATCTGCTGCGGGCAGATGAAGTGGATGTGCGTGTCGAAGCCGCCGGCGGTGAGGATTTTGCCTTCGCCGGCGATGACTTCGGTGCCCGGTCCGATGACGATGGTGACATTGGGCTGAATGTCGGGATTGCCGGCCTTGCCGATGGCCGCAATCTTGCCGTCCTTGATGCCGACGTCGGCTTTGACGATGCCCCAATGGTCGAGGATCAGCGCGTTGGTGATGACGGTGTCGACCGCGCCCGCCCGATTGGTGATCTGCGATTGACCCATGCCGTCGCGGATCACCTTGCCGCCGCCGAACTTCACCTCTTCGCCGTAAACCGTGAAGTCCTTCTCGACTTCGACGATCAGGTCGGTGTCGGCGAGCCGAACGCGGTCGCCTTTGGTCGGGCCGAACATGTCGGCGTAGACGGAGCGGCTTATCTTCGACGGCATGACGTTCTCCGCGTTTTGTTTGTTAAGTCCCCAGAATTATCCCCATACGCAACGCATTTGCGACATTCACCTACGCTTTAGCTTGCGACTCGCAACGAGAGGGATATCATCGTTTTCAGATCGATTGCGTTCGGTTCTGCCGAATGCGAGAGATCGCCGAGATCGGATTGACCTAGGGGCTGACGCCGCTACCAGCGTTGCACCGGCGGTGGATTTGATCCTGGTTTCCCGGCGGACGTAGCAACGCTGAGAACTTGGCGGGCGGAGCTGATCAACTCCGCCCGTCATGATTTTTGCAACCTCCCCATGACTTCCTGACGAAATCCGTAGACGGTGCGCTTGCCGGCGAGCGCCACCAGCGTCACCTCGCGGGTTTGCCCCGGCTCGAAACGCACCGCCGTGCCGGCCGCAATATCGAGCCGCATGCCGCGCGCTTTCTTGCGGTCGAATTTCAGCGCCGGATTGGTCTCGTAGAAATGATAGTGGGAGCCGACCTGGATCGGCCGGTCGCCGCTGTTGGCGACCGTGAGCGTCACGGCCTTGCGGCCTTGGTTCAGCTCGATGTCGCCGCTCTGAATAAAGTATTCGCCGGGAATCATGGGTTCCTGCTCCTCAGGCTCGCGATGAAATCGCCCGCCGCGCTTCCGCGGCCGCAGCATCGAACTGAGCCTCCAAGCCGGAATTCAGTCCGCGGCAGCCGGCGACCACCTTTTCGGCCCAGTCGACGTATTCGAGCGCGCGGCCGCTGTCCCAATCGGCCGGCGGACTTGCGGCGAGCGAGCGCAGATTGCTGATCTTGTCGGCGATTTTCAGCACCCGCGCGCGTTCGCTTGCCTTCGCCGCGTGCACGATCTGCAGCCGCTTGCGCTCAGCCTTGGGCAGGCTCTTGTCATCGGTCACCGCGCTCACCAGCGCCGCTACGTCCTCGCCGAACAGCGACAGCAGCTCCTCGTATTCGGTGGGCGTGTCTTCCAGGGTGTCGTGCAAGTAGCCGGCGGCGACGAGCGCCGGGTCTGTTCCGTCCGTCGCGACCGCAATAAGTCCCGCGACCTCGGCGAGGTGGTTGAAATAGGGCTCGGCCTGCGCGCCCTTGCGCCGCTGGTTCACGTGCCGCTTGGCGGCAAATTCGACCGCGGCGACCGCGAGCAGCAGGCCGTCGCCGCTCATCTGATCGGCTCGTGGACGGTGACGAGCTTGGTGCCGTCCGGAAACGTCGCCTCGACCTGGATCTCTGGGATCATTTCGGCAATGCCGTCCATGACCTGCGCGCGCTTGAGCACGTGGGCGCCTTGCTCCATCAGCTCGGCGACCGTGCGTCCATCGCGCGCGCCTTCGAGAATAAAGTCGGAAATAAGCGCGATCGCTTCCGGATGGTTGAGTTTGACGCCGCGTTCGAGCCGGCGGCGGGCCACGATCGCCGCCATGGCGATCAACAGCTTGTCTTTTTCCCGCGGAGTGAGCTGCATGGCGTCACGTTATCGATGGGCTCATGATCTTATCCGAAAACCGGTCCGCGTTTTTCGGGGTCATGCGCTAGTTCAGCCAAAGGCGCGGCAGCACTCCGGCGCCCCATGTTGTCAGTACGGCGATGAGATCGTGACGCAAGGCCGCGCCGTCGCGCGCAACCAGGCGCGCGAGCGCGAGACCATTCCAGGCCGAGACGCCGACGTCGCCCATAAAACTCTGCTGCATGGCGCGGATCGCGGCAGCGGCCGCTTCGTCGCCGGGAAGCTTGAGCACGCTGGCGACCGCCGCGCCTTCCGCCGCGGTCGCGGTTTCGCTCAGGCGCTGGGCGATCTCGCCGTCGAGCCTGGTTGTCTCGGCAAAGACCAGTTCGCCGCCGACGCGCACACGCCAGCGGTCGAACAAATGCCCGCAAGTTACCGTTTCACCCATGGCCGAGCGGCCAAACACGATGGCTTCGGCCAACAGCACGCTGGCGCCACGGGCGAGATCGAGATCGATCGTGCGGCGCAGCCGCGCGCGATCGAACAGAATCGTCTCCTGCGGCAGCCAGGCGAGCGCCGCGCCGGGACCAGCGGCAAGCTTCACGCTGACCTGTGTATCCGGCCCGAGCGAGCGATAAATCTTCTCGGCCGCGGCGCTGGTCAGGCAGAGCCGCGCACCCGCGCCGACGTCGACCTCGATGTCGAAGCGGTCGCCGCCCGTCATGCCGCCCGCGGTGTTGACCACGACGGCGTCGAGCTGCGCTGCGTCCGCAGCGTTGGGGAAACGCACGCGCAGCGAGCCTGCTTCATGCACGCGCGCGCGCCGGCTTTGGCCCGATGCGGCGACGACCGAAAGCGCGATACGCCCCACCGCGCGATTGGCCGCGAAGGTGGCATCGCGCCGCGGCGCGTCCACGATTGTCGCGTCGATCATCAAATCGCCATCGCGCGCCGCAGCGCGCCTTCGTCGAGATCGTCGCGGCTGCAAGAATAAATCACGGCGCCGCGATCCATAACGGCGAAATGGTCGCCGAGTTCGCGGGCAAAGTCGAGATACTGCTCGACTAGCACGATGGCGATTTTGCCGAGGTCGCGCAGGTATGAAATGGCGCGCCCGATATCCTTGATGATCGAGGGCTGGATTCCTTCGGTCGGTTCGTCGAGGAGAAGGAGCCGCGGCCGCATCACCAGCGCGCGTCCGATAGCGAGTTGCTGCTGCTGGCCGCCCGAGAGGTCGCCGCCGCGACGGCGCAGCATGTCCTTGAGCACCGGAAAGAGCGAGAACACGTCATCGGGGAGCGTGCGTTGGTCGCTCGGCAGCGGTGCAAAGCCGGTCTTCAGATTCTCTTCCACCGTGAGCAGCGGAAAGATTTCGCGCCCTTGCGGAACATAGGAGATACCGTGCCGAGCGCGATCCGGCGGCCGCAGCGCGGTGATGTTCTTGCCTTCCCAGGTGATGGTGCCTTTGCTCACTGGATGCTGGCCGGCCAGCGCGTCAAGCAGGCTCGTCTTGCCGACGCCGTTGCGGCCGAGCACGCAAGTCACCTTACCGGGCTCCGCCTTGAGCGATACGGCGCGCAGCGCCTGCGCGGCGCCGTAGTGCAGATCGATGGCGTTGACGTCGAGCATCAGCTGTTTCCTTGACGCATGATCTGATCCGGCATCATGCGTTATCGTCCCAAATAAACTTCCACCACGCGTTCGTTGGTCGAAACCTGATCGATCGTGCCTTCGGCGAGCACCGATCCCTCGTGCAGGCACGTTACTTTCACGCCAAGGTCGCGTACGAACGTCATGTCGTGCTCGACCACAATGACGGTGTGCTCGCGGTTGATCTCTTTGAGCAGCTCGGCCGTCTGTCGAGTCTCCGTATCGGTCATACCCGCAACCGGTTCATCGACAAGCAGCAGCTTCGGGTCCTGGGCCAACAGCATGCCGATTTCGAGCCACTGCTTCTGCCCGTGCGACAGGCTGCCGGCAAGACGGTCCCGCACCGCCGAGAGACGGGCGATTTTCAGAATTTCGTCGATGCGCTCATCTTCGCTCGCGGTCTCGCGCCACAGCAGGGTCGCGCGTGCGCGCCGGTCAGCCTTGAGCGCCAGTTCGACATTGTCGAACACGGTGTGGCTGTCGAACACCGTCGGTTTTTGAAACTTGCGGCCAATGCCCAGTTCGGCGATCTCGGTCTCGTCGAGCCGCGTCAGATCATAGGCGCCGCCGCTGAACACCACATGGCCGCGATCCGGCCGCGTCTTGCCGGTTACCACGTCCATCATCGTGGTCTTGCCGGCCCCATTGGGACCGATAATGGCGCGCATCTCGCCGGGCTCGATCATGAAGGAGAGGTTGTTGAGCGCCTTGAAGCCGTCGAACGATACGGTGACGCCGTCGAGATAAAGGAGCGCACTGGTGAGGGCTGCCATCGGCTGATCCTTATTCCGCCGGGAGCGGCTCGGTGACGCCCTCCTCGGCGGCGGCGGATGCGCGGTCGCGCCGGATCGCCGTCCAATGGTGCAGGGTGCCGATGACGCCGCGCGGCAGCAGCAGGGTCACGGCGATGAACAGGCCGCCGAGCATGAACAGCCAATAGGGCGCCAGGATTCCGGAGGTGAAGTAGGTCTTGGCGTAGTTGACCAGAACCGCGCCGAGCGCCGCGCCGATCAGCGTGCCGCGGCCGCCGACGGCGACCCAGATCACCGCCTCGATCGAATTGCCGGGCTCGAATTCGCTGGGATTGATGATGCCGACTTGCGGCACGTACAACGCGCCGGCGATGCCGGCCATGCAGGCTGACAGGGTGAATACGAACAGCTTGTAGGATTCGACGCGGTAACCGAGAAACCGCGTCCGCGACTCGGCGTCGCGGATGGCAATTAGTATCTTGCCGAATTTCGACGCAACGATGCTGCGGCAGACAAGAAAGCCGATGATCAGCGCGAGGCAGGAAATCGCGAACAGAGAATCTCGCGTGGCCTCCGAGCGCACGTTGAAGCCCAGGATGTCCTTGAAATCGGTGAGTCCGTTGTTGCCGCCGAAGCCGAAATTGTTGCGGAAAAATCCGAGCTTCAGCGCATAGGTGAGCGCCTGGGTGATGATCGACAGATAGACGCCGGTCACCCGGCTTCGAAACGCAAACCAGCCGAACACGAAGGCCAGTGCGCCGGGAACCAGCATCACCATGAGCCCCGCGTAGGCAAAGTGCTGGAAGCCATACCAATAGATCGGCAGCTCCTTCCAATTCAGGAATACCATGAAGTCGGGAAGGATTGGGTTGGCGTAGACGCCACGCGTGCCGATCTGGCGCATCAGATACATGCCCATGGCGTATCCGCCCAGCGCAAAGAAGGCGCCATGACCGAGCGAGAGAATGCCGCAGTAACCCCAGATAAGGTCGATTGAGAGCGCCAGGATCGCATAGCAGGCGTATTTGCCGAACAGCGAGACGAAATAGGTCGACACGTGGAACGCTGAGGTGGGAGGCACCAGCAGATTGAGGATAGGGACCGCGATGCCGATGCCGCCGACGATGATCAGAAAGACGATGGCGCCGCGATCGAGCGAGCGGATCAGCATATGCGAACCGGCGCCGATCATGCCTCGACTGCCCGTCCCTTGAGGGCAAACAAGCCCCGCGGGCGTTTTTGAATGAACAGAATGATGAGGACCAGAATGGCGATCTTGCCGAGCACGGCGCCCGCATAGGGCTCAAGGAATTTGTTGGCAATGCCGAGTACAAAGGAGCCCACAAGGGTGCCCCACAAATTGCCGACGCCGCCGAACACCACGACCATGAAGCTGTCGATGATGTAGCCCTGGCCGAGATTGGGGCTGACGTTGTCGATCTGGGACAGCGCCACGCCGGCGATGCCGGCGATGCCGGAGCCCAATCCGAAAGTCAGGGCGTCGATTCGGGCAGTGCGGATGCCCATGGAGGCTGCCATCGCGCGGTTCTGCGTGACCGCTCGCATTTCAAGTCCCAATCGGGTGAAACGCAATAGTCCGATGAGCGCGACAAACACCGCCAGCGCGAAGCAGATGATCCACAGCCGGTTATACGTAATGGTGATACCGCCGAGGTCGAACGCCCCGCTCATGAACGACGGATTGCCGACCTCCTTGTTGGTCGGGCCGAAAGCGGTGCGTACGGACTGCTGCAACACCAAGGAGAGTCCCCAGGTCGCGAGCAACGTCTCTAAGGGGCGCCCATAGAGAAAGCGGATGATCGTGCGTTCGATCAGGATGCCCACAAAGCCGGAAAACAGGAAGGCGAGCGGGATGGCGATCGCTAGCGAGTAGTCGAACAGCGCCGGGTCGTTGGTGCGGATCGTCTCCTGCACCACGTAGGTGACGTAGGCGCCGAGCATCACCATTTCGCCGTGCGCCATGTTGATCACGCCCATCACCCCGAAGGTGATGGCGAGACCGATGGCAGCAAGCAGCAGGACCGAGCCCAGTGAAAGCCCATACCAGGCGTTCTGCACTGCATCCCACTCCGCCAGCCGCGTTTTGATTGCGGCGATAGCTTCGGTGGCGGCTTGGGCGACCGCGGGCGGTTCGCGCCCGGGGATGTCGGAGAGAAGTCCGAGGGAATCCTGATCGCCGCGCTTGCGGATGACGGAGATCGCCGCAAGTTTTTGCGCGTCGGTGGCATCGGGCATGTTGAGCACGATCGAGGCCTGCGCCTGCTCGAGCGCGAGTTTGACGCTGCTGTTGGTTTCGCTGGCGAGCGCCTTTTCGACCGCGGGCAGTACGCTCACCGCGCGCGACTTGAACACGGCTTGCGCCGCCGCATATCGCGTATTGGCGTCGCTCGAAAACAGCGTGAGCGCGCCCAAGGCCGCGTCGATGGTTCCGCGCAGCCGGTTGTTGACGTGGACGTTATCGAGATCGGCCGGCGGATCGCCAGCGATCGGGTCTCCGGTCGCGGCGGAGGTCAGCTTACCGGCTTCATCCTGAATGTAGACCGCCTTGCGCTCGGCGCTGAACATCAGCCGGCCGTCCTCCAAGTCGCGGAGCATGAGTTCGGCGCGCGGGCTGCCGCTGCCCGCGACCTCGCCTACGCCGATTTCGGTTTGATCGAAATCGTCTGCAGTAAAATGCGCGAGCGCCTCGTCGAGGCTTACGGCGTGTGCGGCCGAGATGCCGAGCGCGGTGCTAACGGCCAATACAAGAGCGACGAGGCAAGCTCGGTAAAAACGCATCGCTGGCTTTCCCCGGGCTTGATGCGGAAGGCGGTAGTGCCGCCTTCCGCCATTGCATGTTACAGCGTTTGTATCGCGATTACGATCCGCCGCACTTGTTCGTCACCGTATTGTAGTTGCCGCACTTGAGCTTGACCCAATCCGCGACGAGGTCCTTCGATCCGGGAAGGTAGGGCGACCATGCCGCACCCGGAATGAGGCCCTTGGTCTTCCACACCACGTTGAACTGGCCGTCGCCCCTGATCTCGCCGATGTAGACCGGCTTGGTGATGTGATGGTTCGGCAACAGAGTCGAGATACCGCCGGTGAGATTCGGCGCCTGCGTGCCGGGCAACGCCTCGATCACTTTGTCCGGATCGGTCGTGCCGACTTTTTGGACGGCCTTCACCCACATGTTGAAGCCGATGTAGTGGGCTTCCATCGGATCGTTCGTGGTCCGCTTCGGGTTCTTGATGAACTCGTGCCATTCCTTGATGAAGGCTTCGTTCGCCGGAGTCTTGATCGACTCAAAGTAGTTCCAGGCGGCGAGGTGACCGACCAGCGGCTTGGTGTCGAGGCCGGCCAGTTCTTCTTCGCCGACCGAGAACGCGACCACCGGGATGTCGGTTGCCTTGAGGCCCTGATTGCCGAGCTCCTTATAGAACGGTACGTTGGCATCGCCGTTGATGGTTGACACCACCGCCGTCTTCTTGCCGGCCGAACCGAACGCCTTGATCTTGGAGACTTCGGTCTGCCAGTCGGAGAAGCCGAACGGCGTGTAGTTGATCATGATGTCCTCGTCCTTCACCCCTTTGAGCTTGAGGTAGGCTTCGAGGATCTTGTTGGTGGTGCGCGGATAGACGTAGTCGGTGCCTTCCAGCACCCAGCGCTTCACGTTGCCGCCGTCCGGGCCCATCAGATAGTCGACCGCCGGGATGGCCTGCTGGTTGGGCGCCGCGCCTGTATAGATCACGTTGCGCTCGCTCTCTTCGCCTTCGTACTGCACCGGGTAGAACAGGAGGTTGTTGAGCTCCTTGAACACCGGCAGCACGGACTTGCGGGACACCGACGTCCAGCAGCCGAAGACGACGGCGACATGATCCTTGCTGATCAGTTCGCGAGCCTTTTCGGCGAACAGCGGCCAGTTCGAAGCCGGATCGACCACAACGGGCTCGAGCTTCTTGCCGAGCAAGCCGCCCTTCTTGTTCTGCTGGTCGATGAGCATGAGCATCACGTCTTTCAGCGTGGTCTCGCTGATGGCCATGGTGCCCGAGAGCGAATGCAGAATGCCGACTTTGATCGTCTCTTGGGCCTTGGCGGGTACTGCCACCATAAGGCCGATAGCCAGACCGGCCGCGGCCGCAAGCCAGCGGCGGCCTCGCGACCGCCAAGCGGCCGCGCCATTAGGGTTGAGCATCGCGATGTCCTCTGTTTGACGCGCGACGGCCCCGGCGCCATCCCGCTAATTAAGGTAAATGGCAAGGAGTGTGCCAAGCTATAGAGGAACCTAAGGTATTGACCTGTCTGTCACATTTCCTGCATGGAGCGAGCCCTTGCCCAATCTCGCCCAATTTGAATCCGAAGACTTCGCGGGTTGCCTAAGTTTTAGGCGGTAAATAGCAGGTCGCAAAAACTCCTGACGTGTCGTTAGGCAGGGTGCTTTGCCCTGAGTCACGGGCCGGTTTGACATCGCTCCCGCCGGCGCTTCATCGTTACCGAGCGGTGAATCACACAGGCGCTGGAGAAAAAAGCCGTGGCCAATCTGGTCAGCCGGCGGCAATTGACGATCGAATGGTCTCATTGCGACCCGGCAGGGATCGTCTTCAACAGCCGCTTCTTTGAATACTTCGATTGGGGCACGTGGACTCTTTTCGAGGCAGCCCTGGGGGTGCGGCCGCCCGACCTCGCGGGTACCTTCGGCATACTCGGCCTGCCCCTGGTCGACGCCGGCGCCAGCTTCATGGCCCCGGCGCGGTTTGGCGACGTGGTTGAATTGTCCTCGCAGGTGAGCGAGTTCCGCCGCTCGAGCTTCGATGTCGACCACAAGCTCATGGTGCGCGGCGAACTCGCAGTGGAGGGCCGCGAGACCCGCGTGTGGGCCGGCCACGATCCAGCCAATCCGGCTCAGATCAAGGCGCAGCCCATCCCGGCCGACGTCATTGCGCGTTTCAGGCAGGCGTGAGCGCAACCGGTATTCTGTCTCCCCACCGGCCGCCGCGCGTAAAGCTTTCGTTCAGATCGCGATGGAGATGAACAGGAAGGAACCGGCGGGGCCCAATTTGAAGCGGATGGCGGATGCTGATATTGAAAATACATAAATAGAAAAGCCTTTGATCGACGCATGGCGCGCTTGCTTTCGCTCACGCTCAATGGCCGCGCCCGCACCGACGCGGTGCCCGACAACTTGCTGTTGCTGGATTATTTGCGGGAAGTTGTCGGACTGACCGGAACGAAAACAGGCTGTGACGGCGGAGAGTGCGGGGCCTGCACGGTGCTGGTCGACGATTCTGCGCGATTGTCGTGCCTGACGCTGGCGGCCACCGTCGCGGGTCGCCGCGTCGACACCGTCGAATCGCTCGCGATCGATGGCCGCTTGTCTGCGGTGCAGCGCGGGTTTCACGAAAAGCTCGGCGCGCAATGCGGTTACTGCACGCCGGGGTTCATCATGGCGTCGGCCGGATTGTTGCGGCGCTGTCCGCATCCGACCGAGGACGAGATTCGCGAAGCGCTCGGCAGCAACATTTGCCGCTGCACCGGATACGTCAAAATCGTCGAAGCGGTGAAATACGCATCCGAGCTTTGCGCCGCCGGAGCCTCGCCGTGAACGAAATTGTTCCCGCGCATAATATCGGCGATTACGTGCCGATGATCGACGGTCCGGAGAAAGTCTCCGGGCGTGCCAAATACACGGCCGATCTCATCGTGCCGGGAACGCTGGCGGGCCGTATTTTCCGCAGCCCCTATTCACACGCCGAAATTCTCGAGGTCGATATTTCAGAAGCCGCAAAGCTGCCGGGCGTGAAGGCGATCGTGACCGGCGCCGATTGCGACAAAGGCTTTGGCGTGCTGCCGATCGCGCGCACCGAATATCCGTTGGCGCGCGAGCGCGTGCGCTACCGGGGCGAACCGGTGGCGGCAGTCGCGGCCGTTGACGACGCTACCGCCAAGGAAGCGCTGCGGCGCATTAAGCTGAAAGTGCGGGAACTGCCCGCCTATCACACCGCCCGCGAAGCGATGGCGCAGGACGCTGTCGAGCTTCACAAGCATCGGCCGAATAACATCGAGCGCGACGTCTACTTCGAGTTGGGCGACGTGGAAGCGGCCTTCGCGCAGGCCGATCTGGTGCGCGAAGGCACCTATAACTGCGCGGAGGTGTGCCAGAATCAGATGGAGATGCACGCCGCGCTCGCCGACTACGATGTGGTGCGCGATCGCATGACCGTGCACGCCTCGACGCAGGTGCCCTATTACGTGCACCTGATGCTGGCGCAAATCCTCGACATGGATATGTCGCGCATCCGCGTGGTCAAACCGCATGTGGGCGGCGGCTTCGGTTGCCGCACCGAGACCCTGAATGTCGAGCTGATCGCCGCATTGCTGGCCCGCAAGGTTGGCGGCTGCGTGCGCATCATGGTCAATCGCGAGGAGACCTTCATCACCCATCGCGGCCGGCCTGAAACTGACATCAAGCTCAAGATCGGCCTGCGGCGGGACGGCCGCATCACCGGCGTCGAATGCGAATGCATCCAGCGCGGCGGCGCCCATTCGGGCTACGGGGTGGTGACGATCCTTTATGCGGGCTCGATGCTGTACGCGATCTACGATCTGCACAACGTGAAGTATGTGGGCAAACGCGTGCTGACCAACACGCCGCCCTGCGGCGCGTTCCGCGGCCACGGCACAGTGGATATCCGCTTTGCCTTCGAGAGCCTGCTCGACCAGACGGCGAACGAAATGGGCATCGATCCGATTGCGGTTCGCCGCGCCAATTATCTGAAAGCGCCGACCTTTACCGACAACGACCTGATGATCAACAGCTACGGCCTGCCCGAATGCGTGGATTGGGTCGAAAAAGCGAGCGGCTGGAACAAGCGTCGCGGCGAGTCGCAAACTTCCAACGGAAGCAGCATCAAGAAAGGTCTGGGCTTTGCCTGCTCCCATTACATCAGCGGCGCCTCCAAGCCGGTGAACTGGACCGGCGAGCCGCACGCCACCGTAAAAATCAAAGTCGATTTTGACGGTTCGATCGTCGTGCTGTCGGGCGCCGCCGATATCGGCCAGGGCTCGACCACGATTCTCGCCCAGTCGGTTGCGGAAGTGCTCGGGCTCGATCTCTCCCGCGTGCGCGTCGTCACCGGCGACAGCGAAGTTGTGCCGAAGGACAACGGCTCCTATTCGTCACGCGTCACCTTCATGGTCGGCAACGCGGCGATCGATGCGGCGAATAATCTCAAAGCCGTGCTCGTCGCCGCAGCCGCGCGCAAGCTCGAAGCCAAGCCCGGCGAGATCGAATGCCTCGGTGAACTTTATCGTGCCGGCGCGCAGGACAAGGGCCTGACATTCAACGAAGTCGTGACCGAGGCGCTGAAGGATACCGGCACCATCACGGTCACCGGCAACTATTCGACGATTCCGGAATCGCACGGCGGCAAGAAATATCGCGGCTCCGCCATCGGCGGCACCATGGGCTACTCGTATTCGGCGCAGGTGGTGGAAGTCAGCGTCGACGAGGAAACCGGCGTGGTCACCGTCGACAAGGTCTGGGTGGCGCACGATTGCGGCCGCGCGCTTAATCGTCTGACTGTCGAGGGCCAGGTGCAGGGCTCGGTCTGGATGGGTATGGGCCAGGCCATGAGCGAGGAGACGGGCTTTCACGACGGCCTCATGCTCACCGCCAACATGCTCGATTACCGTGTGCCGACGATCCAGGATTCGCCGCCGATCGAAGTCGGCATTGTCGAGAGCATGGATCCCCACGGGCCGTTCGGCGCCAAGGAAGCCGGCGAAGGCTCGCTCGCCGCATTCCTGCCGGCGCTCACCAATGCGATCGCCGACGCCACGGGGCTGCGCTTCAACGATCTGCCGGTGACGCCCGACCGCGTCTTCGCGCTTTTGGAAAAGCGCGCGCGTGAAGTTGGGCGCAAGCGCAACGGCGGCAGCTGATGGACGCGTTGCCGGAATTCGCACTCGTCCACCCGCGCACGCTCGACGAATTGATCGCGGCGCGCACGTCGAATCCCGAAAGCCGATTGCTCGGCGGCGGCACCGACCTTGTGGTGAACATCCGCCGCGGCATCGTCGCGCCTCCCCTGCTCATCGATGTCAACGGCGTCGACGAATTGCGCGCCATCAAGGTTGACGGGCGCGCTCTCGAAATCGGCGCTTCGGTCACGCTCGCCGAACTGGCCGTGCATCCCGACGTGGTACGGCACTATCAGGTAGTGGCGCAGGCGGCCGTACACGTCGCCGGCCCGACCCATCGCAACATGGGAACGGTCGGCGGCAATCTTTGTCTCGATACGCGCTGCATCTTCTACAATCAGAGCGAATGGTGGCGCTCGGCCAACGACCACTGCCTGAAGACGACCGGTACCATTTGCCATGTGGCGCCGAAAAGCCGCGGTGTGTGCTTTGCGACGTTCAGCGGCGATATGGCGCCGGCGCTGCTGACGCTCGATGCCGAAATCGATATCGCGGGTCCGGCGGGGCGGCGGACCATGCCGCTCGCCGAGCTCTACATCGGCTATGCGCGGCCGGATGAGCCGGTGACCAAAACCAGAGGCGACGGCAAGTATTTCTTATCGCTGCGTCCGGGCGAATTCGTCAGCGCCGTCCGGGCAAAGAACACGCCCGGCCTGCGCTCCGCCTACGACAAAATCCGCATTCGCCGTTCGATCGAATATCCGGTTGCCGGCGTCGCCGTGGCGCTGCGCCGCGAGGGCGACACGCTCGCCGACCTGCGCGTCGCTTTCACCGGCACCAATCCGCGGCCGGTGCGTCTTGCCGGTACCGAGGCGCTCTGCGGCGGCCCGCTTGACGACCGCGTATTCAAGGGGCTGGACGCGCTGGTGCGCGATCAGATCATGGCAATGAAAACGACCTTCACACCGGGCCACTATCGCCGCCGCGTCGCCGGCGTGCTGGCGCGTCGATTGGTGCAGCAGCTTTTCGGCGCATAACGCGATAACCTTCCGCTCCGGAAAATGGCGACCAGCTTCGATGTCATCATCGTCGGCGGCGGTGCGGCGGGCTGCGTGTTGGCCAACCGGTTATCGGCGCGGTCCAATACGCGCGTCCTCTTGCTCGAGGCCGGGCGCGACGCTCCGCCGGGCGCCGAGCCCGGCGATATTCTCGATACCTACCCGCGGTCCTATTACAACGACGCCTATTTCTGGCCTGACCTGAAAGTGCATTGGCGGCGAAAGGATGATTCGCCGCTGGTCGGATTCTCTCAGGGGCGCGTCATTGACGGCGGTTCGAGCGTGATGGGCATGGTCGCGTATCGCGGCACGCCCGACGATTATGCCGAATGGCTCAAGCTCGGCGCCGCCGGCTGGAGCTGGGACGGCGTACTGCCTTACTTTCGCAAGCTCGAGAACGAGCTTGATTTCGATGGCGCGTTGCACGGCAAGGACGGTCCGGTGCCGATCCGGCGCACCAAAGCCGGGGATTGGGCGCCGCTGGCGAAAGCTGTCCATCAGTTCGCGCAGGAACACCAGATACCGTTCATCGCCGACATGAATGCGGATTTCCGCGAGGGTTATGGCGCGGTGCCCATGAGCAACTGGCCGCGAAAACGCGCGTCGGCGGCGATCTGTTATCTCGATGCGCCCACGCGCCGCCGCGCCAATTTGACGATCGTATCCGGGGCGTTCGCGACCGGGTTGCTGTTTGATGGCGGCCGCGCCGCCGGCGTCACGGTCAGGATCGGCGGCGAGCAAAAAGAGTTTCGTGCGCGCGACATCATCGTCTCCCTGGGCGGAATTCACTCGCCGGCGTTTTTGATGCGCGCCGGGATCGGTGCCGCAAAGGAACTGCGCCAACACGGCATCGAGGTGCGCGCCGATCTGCCGGGCGTGGGAAAAAACCTCTCCAACCACGCCATCGTCTTCATCGGCCTGTTGCAGAAGCCCGGCGCGCGGCAAGCGAGAAGAATCCGGCCGCATCCGATGACCTGCTTCCGCTATTCCTCGAACCTGCCCGGTGCGCCGCCGTTCGACATGTACATCAACGTGCAGTGCAAGACGTCGTGGAGCGCGCTCGGCTCGCAGGTCGCCAATCTGGCGCCGTCGCTGCTGAAACCGATGGCGCGCGGGCGCGTGTCGCTCGTCTCGGCCGATCCGATGGCGCACCCGCTCGTCGAGTTCAATTTCACCGGCCACGACCTCGACCTGCACCGCTTCATGCAGGGTTTCCGGCGCTGCGTCGAAATTCTGGCGCACGAGCCGGTGCGCGCCATGACGAGACTGACCTTCCCGGTTAAGTTCTCCGATCGGTTGCGGCGGCTCAATCGCATCACGGCAGCGAACAGGATCAAAAGCACGGCGATTGCGGCGCTCATCGATCTGGTGCCGCCGCTCGCCGGTCCGATTTTCTCGACGCTTGCCGACCGGCGCGTCGATCTTGCGGCCCTGGTCGAAGACGAAGACGCGCTCGCCGAGCACATCCGGCGGAATGTCGCCGGCACCTTTCATCCGGTCCGCACCTGCCGCATGGGCGCAGCCAACGATCCCGCGGTGGTGACCGATCCAGCCGGACGGGTGCGCGGTATCGAAGGCCTGCGCGTGATCGATGCCTCGATCATGCCGACGCTCCCGCGCGGCAACACCAACATTCCGACCATCATGGTGGCGGAAAAGCTCGCGGCCGAAATGCTGTCAGAGCCGTAGGGGCACTCAATGTGGGTGCCCCTAACGGGCGGCCACGAGGGCAGCCCCTACGTCACTCGGGCACGCTGACGTAAATCTGGCCGCCGCGCACCGCGACTTTGACCGGCGTCAGGCGCACGGATGGGTCGCCGGGATGGCAGCCGGTTGCGAGATCGTACTCGTAGCCGTGCCAGGGGCACACGATGTGGCGCGCCTTGCCGAAGCGCAGGCCGGCGCTCTTCTTGTCCGGCGTGATGACTTCCTCGACCTTGTTGAAGATCTTGCCCTGGCAGACCGGCCCGCCGGCGTGCGGACACACGTTCTCGTAGGCGAGCACCTTGCTGCCGTTGCGGAAGATGCCGACCTCGAGCCGATCCACCGAGAAAATCCGATAATCGCCGTCGGCGATATCGCTCAGCTTGCCTACTGCGACTTCGTCCATCACGCCCTCCAGCGTTTTCATTCAATTCCCGGCGGGCGATGAAACCAGATCGCCACGTCGAACATGTTGAGATCGGCGGCGCGGATCATGCCGCAAGCCGTAACCACCGTCTCGGTTGCGGTCACCGCGTGCTGCGGATACGGCGCCACGTCGTGACCGCGCCGCTCCACTTTCGCCGCATAGACCTTCACGGCGGCGCTGAGCACCTGTTGCAGCGTCTTGTCCGAAATCGCATCGGGTTCGCCGCGCTTGAGCGCAGCGCGCACCGCCGTGCAGAAGTCCGTCGTCTTACCGCTAAGGGACCTGGCGCTGCGCGCAGCGCCCTTGTGCGCCGGCTTGCGGCTCGGCTTGCCGGCGCGCTTGATCGTCTTGCGTTGCGGCGCTTTCGCCATCCGGCTCAGGCCGTGACCGGCTCGCGCGTCGCCGGCGCCTTTTTGCTCTTGGCCCCGTTCTTGGCGCCCGTCATCTTGGTCTTGGGCACTTCAAGATTGAACAGCCGCGCCGCGTTCAGGCCGAGGATATTGCGTTTGGCCTGCTCGTTGAGGAACGGCAGCGTGGTGATCGAGTTCGGCAGGTCGAAGTCCCAATGGGGCCAGTCGGACGCAAACAGCAGTTGGGTGTCGGCGTTCATGGCCTTGAAGGTCGCTTCGGTGAGCTCGATGTTGGAGCGTTCCAGCGGCTGGCTCGAATAATACATGTCGCGCATGTAGTCGCTTGGCTTGCGCTTGAGCAGTGGCGCCTCCGACGAACGCATCATGTATTCGGAGTCGAGCCGCTGCATCAGGAATGGAATCCACGCTAGGCCGCTTTCGATCCAAATGACCTTGAGCTTGGGGAAGCGCTCCGGCAGGCCGTTGATGATCCAGTTCGTCATGTGAATGATGTTGTAATAGACGAATGAGATGGCGTGCATGGAGATGAAGCGGTTGCACTGCTGCATCGACTGATCGCCCCAGTGGAAGCCGGAGTGGAACGCCAGCGGCTTTCCGGTCGCCTGGATGGCGGAGTAGAGCGGCATGTAGCTGTCGTGATGGACGGCGCGGAAGCGCGTCGAGGTCACCGAAAAGCCGATGACGCTTGGATTGTCGGCGTACATCTCGACCGCCTTCGCGCAGGCTTCCGGATGGTTGAACGGCAGGTAGAGCATGGCCTTCATACGCGGTTCTTGCGGCAGGACCTCCTCGGTCAGCCATTTGTTGAATGCGTTGCCGACGACCACCTCGACCTCGGGCTGCGGATGCATGCCGAGCACCAGCATCGGGGTGGGAAACACCACCATGTAGTCGATGCCGAGTGAATCCATGGCGCGCTGCACCAGCGTCACCTGCGCATGCGTGCGTCCGCCTGGCACCGCTTCGGCTAGTCGCTGCTGATGCGGAATGCGGCCGAACACGTCCTGGTACAGCATGCCGGGTGACGTATTGAGCAATCCGGGCGCATTGCCGCGGTCCTTGAAGGCGCGCGCCATCTGCTTGTAGACGTCGCTTTCCATGCGATCGATGACGTCGGGCCAGAACGCCGTCTCTGTAACGTGGGCGTCGACGTCGACGATGAAATAGTTGTCCTGCCGGGCCTCCTTGGCTGCGTGTGCCAGGATTTCGCGCGTATCGGACGTTGTGGTGATCTTCGGCAGTTCAGCGACGCGCGAGGCACCCTTTCCGTTCTTGCCATTGCGCGGCGTTTTGGTGAGCATCTGCTTCCTCCACCTATGAGCGCGGGCGCCTAATCGGGCCTCGGCGACGTGCTTGGAAAGCTATCAGCAATCGTGTGCAATGGACAGACCCACCAAGGGGACGGACTATGAGCTACCAGGATTTGCTCTACAGCGCCGACGACAAGGTCGCGACCATCACGCTCAACCGGCCGGAGCGCATGAATGCACTGTCGCGCAATCTCGAAGCGGAGATTCACCGCGCGTTCGATGAGGCCGACGCCGACCGCAGCGTTCGCGCCATTATTCTCACCGGCAACGGCGCGGCGTTTTCCGCCGGCTACGATCAGGCGGCAACGTCGGCCTCGGGAGTGCGCCCGCTCGATCCGCAGGGCAAGAGCCACGCCGAATACATCGAGCACTGGCAGCGGATGGATGGCGCCCGCACCGGCTATTGGGAGCACATGTGGAGTCTCGGCAAACCGGTGATCGCGGCGGTCAACGGCTGGGCCATGGGCGGCGGTTTTTGGTATCAGCTGGCGGCCGACATCACGATCGCCTCCGACCGGGCCGTCTTCGCCCAGCCCGAAGTGCGGCAAATCTCCAACACCAGCTATCTGTTCACGGCGCTGTGCGGCTGGAAGGCGGCCAACCGCTGGGCCCTCACCGGCGATCATTTCGACGCGCAGGAGGCGCTGCGCATCGGCATGGTCAACGAGGTGGTGCCGCACGACGAACTCATGCCGCGCGCTCGCGCGCTCGCCAAACGCATCGCGCTCGTCCCCGAGCCGTCGATCCGGCTCAACAAAGCCATCGCCATGCAGGGCATCCAGGCTGCGGGCGTGCATTCCGCGCTGCTGCTCGAAGGCGCCTTGAGCGCGCTTGCGCATTCCTCCCACAGCGAAGACCGTGAGCGCCTGTTCGAGGCGCAACGTAACGGTGGCCTCAAAGCCTATCTGGAAGTGCGCGACGGGCCGTTTCAACCGGAGCCAATGGGACCGCGTTCGAAGCCGCGGACGAAGAAAGAATGACGGCTGACGCGCGTTGACGCTTTCTGCTGACTACCGGGGCAAAATGGAAGGGATCATGAAATTTTCCGTGACGGTTGTTCTCAGCTTTCTACTGGCCTGCGCCGCCGCGCAGGCGCAGCAAGCCTGGCCGCAACGCCCGATTACGATTGTGGTGCCGTTCCAGGCCGGCGGCTCGGCGGATCTGCTGGCGCGCATCGTGCAGCAGCATATGCAGGCCGACTTTGGTTCGCCCGTCGTGGTGGAGAACCGTTCCGGCGCCGGCGGCAGCATCGGCTCCGCCTATGTGGCGAAGGCGCCGCCCGACGGCTATACGCTGTTGCTCGGAACGCTCAGCGGCAATGTGCTCAATGGCTTCATCTACGCAAAGCTACCCTACGACCCCGAGCGCGACTTTCAGCCGATTTCGCTCCTCGTGCATCTGCCGAACCTCCTGGTTGTCAGCAAAAGCCTCCCGGTGCAGACCGTTGACGAGTTCATCGCCTACCTCAAGGCGAACGACGGCAAGCTCAATTACGGCTCATCGGGGATCGGCACGTCATCGCATCTTTCGGTCGTCATGTTCGAGCTGGCAACCGGAACGCACATGACCCACGTGCCGTTCCGCAGTACCACCGATGAGATCACGTCGATGATGAGCGGCAATGTCGAGGTCGCCATCGACAGCATGACCACCTTGTGGCCGCAGGCGCAGGCCGGCGCCATTCGCGCTCTTGCGGTGACCAGCGCCCATCGGCTCGCCAGCGCTCCGGACCTGCCGACGATCGGCGAAACCCTGAACGGGTTTTCGGTCGAGGGATGGCAAGGCCTGTTTGCACCGGCCGGCACGCCGCGGCCCATCGTCGATAAGCTCGCCGCCGAACTGAAACACGCTTTCGAGGAGCCCGATGTGGTGAAGGCGCTCACCCAGGTCGGCGGCCAGCCCGACCCGATGCCACCGGATGCGTTTGCGGCGTTCATCGCTTCCGAGCGGCCGAAGTGGCGTGAAGTCGTCAAGGCTTCCGGCGTGCATATCGATGAATGATTCCCCAAATACGGTGGTCGGCCGTTCGGTGCTGCGTCTCGAAGACGGGCCGCTGATCCGCGGGAATGGCCGCTTCGTCGACGATCTGAAATTTGCCGGGATGCTGGAGGCGGCGTTCGTCCGCAGTCCGCACGCCCATGCCGGCATTCGCGGCATCGATGCTACGGCGGCGCGCCGCATGCCCGGCGTCCATGCGGTGTTCACCTTTACGGATCTGGCGCCGCTGCTGACGGCCGAACGCCTGCCGCTGCAGTTCCGCACCGATCAGTTGCCGCCGGATGTGGCGCCGTTCGTTCTCGCCAAGGACGAAGTGGTTTTCGTCGGCGAGGCTGTGGCGATCGTGGTGGCGCAGTCGCGCGCCATCGCCGAAGACGCCGCGGCTCTCGTCGAAATCGATTATGAGCCGTTGCCGGCGGTTTCCGATTGCCGCGCGGCGCTACGCCCGGGAGCGCCGCTGGCGCACCGCAGGAAGACCAGCAACCTGCTCATCGAATTCCGCCAGGGGTACGGCGACATCGCGGCGGCGTTTGCGCGCGCTCCCCATACGGCGCGCGTCAGCCTCAAGCAGCACCGTGGCGGCGCGCATTCGATGGAGGGCCGCGGCGCCGTCGCGGTCTATGACACGAATGAAGACCGGCTCACGCTGTGGTCGTCGACCCAGCTTGCCCACGAGGTGCGCGCCTTCCTAATGCGTTTGCTCCGCCTTGACGAGAACCGCATTCGCGTCGTGGCGCCGGACGTCGGCGGCGGCTTCGGCGCCAAGTTTGTGCTCTATCCGGAAGAAGTCGCGGTCACGGCGGCCTGTCTGAAACTGCACCGCCCCATCAAATGGATCGAAGACCGTCGCGAGCATTTTTGCGCGGCCGTCCAGGAGCGCGATCAGTATTGGGATCTGGAAGTCGGATTCGATGGCGAAGGACGCGTGCTCGGGGTACGCGGCGAACTCATTCACGATCAAGGCGCCTACACGCCGCAAGGCCTCAATCTGCCCTACAACGCCTCGACCGGCGTGCCCGGCCCCTACATCGTGCCGGCCTACGAGCTGCGGGTGAAAGTGGTCGAGACCAACAAGGTCGCCACCATGCCGGTGCGCGGCGCCGGTTACCCGGAAGCCGCCTTCGCCATGGAGCGCGTGCTCGATCAGATCGCGCGCGAGCTGAAACTCGATCGCAGCGAAGTGCGGCGGCGCAATCTCGTGCCGGCAGAGAAGATGCCGTACGTCACGCCGCTAAAGACGCGCGCCGGATCGGCGATCGCCTACGACAGCGGCGATTTTCCCCGCTGCCTCGATATGGCGCTCAACGCCATCGATTATGCGGGCTTTGCCGCGCGCCGGCGCAGTGCGCTCGAGCAAGGCCGCTATCTGGGGATCGGCGTCGGCAACGGCGTCAAAGGCACCGGACGCGGGCCTTTCGAGTCCGGCATTGTGCGCGTCGGCCGCTCGGGTCGCATCTCGGTCTATACGGGCGCCATGCCCATGGGGCAGGGCATTTGCACCGCGCTGGCGCAAATCTGCGCCGAGCAATTCGCTGTGCCCACCGACAGCGTGACCGTGGTGGCCGGCGACACCGCCGTCATTCCTTACGGTCAGGGCGGCTTCGCCAGCCGGCAGACCGTCACGGCCGGCTCGTCGGTTCATCTCGCCGCCGTCGCGGTGCGGGAAAAGGTCCTCAGCGTGGCGGCGCATCTGCTTGAGACCGGCGTGGAAGATCTCGAACTGCGCGACGGTCGCGTCGACGTGGTCGGCGCGCCGGGCAGCGGGCTTTCGCTACGCGAAGTCGCCGAAGCGGTTTCCGGTGTGCCCGGCTATCCGATGCCGGGAAAATTCGAGCCGGGCCTGGAAAGCATGAAGAGCTTTCTGCCGAACGCGCTCACCTACGGCATGGGCTGCCACGCGGTCGAAGTCGAGGTCGACGTCGAGACCGGCCGTGTACGCATCCTGCACTACGTGGTGGTCAACGACAGCGGCAAGCTGATCAATCCCATGATCGTCGCCGGCCAGCTTGTGGGCGGCACCGCTCACGCCATCGGCAATGCGCTCTACGAATGGATGGGCTACGATGAGGGCGCGCAGCCGCTGACCACCACGTTCGCCGATTATCTGCTGCCCAGTTCCACGGAAGTGCCGAACATCGAACTGCACTTTCTGCAATCTCCATCGCCGCTCAATCCGCTCGGCGTCAAAGGCGTGGGCGAATCCGGCTGTGTGCCGGCCGCCGGCGCCATCGTCGCGGCCGTCGAGGACGCGCTGTCGCCGTTCGGCATCACCATCGGCGAATACCCGATGACGCCCGCCAAGCTGTTTGGCTGGATCGAAACGGCCGGCAAAAGGAATTCGGCGTGACGTTGGTTGGACTGATCGGCTACGGCGGCATCGCACAGGACGTATTGTCCGCCCTGCGCGGCAGCGAAAACGGCGCTGAAATCGCCGGCGCGTTGTGCCGGCCGGGACGCGCCGATAAGGCCCGCGCGGCGCTGCCGGGAGTCCAGATCGTAGAGTCGCTCGATGCCTTGCTGGCCCGCGGCCCCGAGGTCGTCGCCGAAGTCGCCGGCCAGAAGGCCGTGGCTGAATATGGCCCCGATGTTTTGCTGCGCCGCGCTGATCTGCTGGTGATTTCCATTGGCGCGCTTGCGGAGCCGAAATTGCTGGACGCTCTCCGCGAGGCGGCGCTGGAAGGCGGCAGCCGTATCCTGCTGCCCGCCGGCGCCATCGGCGGCATCGATGCGATCGCCGCCATGCGGGTCGGCGGACTCGATGCCGTACGCTACCGATCGCGCAAGCCGCCGGCGGCGTGGCGTGGCTCCCCGGCCGAGAAGGTCGCCGACCTCGATAAGCTCTCGGCCCGCACCGTGCTCTATCGCGGCACCGCCGGCGAAGCCGCCTTGCTCTATCCGCAAAACGCCAATGTGGCGGCCGCCGTCGCGCTTGCGGGCCTGGGTTTTGAGGCCACGGAGGTCGAGCTGGTCGCGGACCCCGAGGCGCCCGGCAACGTACACGAGATCGAGGCCGAAGGTGCCGCCGGCCGCTTCGCCATTCAGCTGCAAGGAAAGCCTTCGCCTACCAATCCGAAAACCTCCGCGCTCGCGGCGCTCAGCGTTGCGCGCGCGCTCATCAACCTGGATGCAACGATCGTCATATGAGTGTCGCCACGCCACGCGCGAGCAACTTGTTTGTCGGCAGCCCGATCGAGCGGCTGGAGGATCTCCGCTTTCTCACCGGGCGCGGGCAATACGTCGACGATCTCGCCAGCGAGCGCATGCTGCACGCGGTGATCCTGCGCAGTTCGGTCGCGCATGGTCACATTCGCGCCATCGACGCGGCGGCAGCCCGGGCGCGGCCGGGCGTGCATGCGGTAATTACCGCCGCCGATATTGGAAACGTGCCGACCATCCCTTTGCGCCACGATCCCACGCCCGCGATCCGGCGCTTCGAGCAGCCGGTCATTGCCAATGGCAAGGTCCGTTATGTGGGCGAACCGATCGCTGTGGTGATCGCCGAGAGCGCGGCGCTTGCCGAGGACGCGCTCGATGCCATCGCGGTCGATATCGAGCCGCTTCCGGCCGTGGCCGATCGCGACAAAGCCCGTAGGGAAGATGTCATCCTGTTCGAGACTGTCGGCACCAATCTACCCGACACCATCACGGCGGTGCGCGGCGATGTCGACGCGGCGTTCAAGTCCGCGCCCTACACGCGGCGCGAACATTTTAGCGTGCAGCGCCACGCCGCCGTGCCCATGGAGCCGCGCGGGCTCATGGCCGAATGGGACGACGAGAGTAAGCGCATCACGGTGAAAGGCGTCTGCAAGGTGCCCTTCACCAACCGGCGCGCCCTGGCGCAGATGATGGACCTGCCTGAGAAATCAGTGCGCATGGTCGAATACGACGTGGGCGGCGGTTTCGGCGCGCGCGGCGAGTTTTATCCCGAGGATTTTCTCATTCCGTTCGCGGCGCGGCTGCTGCGCCGTCCGATCAAGTGGACCGAAGATCGGCGCGAGAATCTGACCTCGCTCAATCACGCGCGCGACATGGAATGCGATCTGGAAGTCGCCTGCGAGCGCGACGGCACGGTCCTGGCGCTGCGCTGCCACGCCTTCACCGATATCGGCGCGTATGTGCGGACCAACGGCGCCACCGCCGCGCGCAATATTTCGCAGGTCATGTCCGGGCCCTATCGCATCCCGCATGTGCGCGTCGACGTGACCCTGGTGGTGACCAACAAAACGCCGGTAGGCACCTATCGCGGCCCGGGCCGCTTCGAATCGGATTTCTGCCGCGAGCGGCTGTTCGACATGGTAGCGGCCGATCTCGGCGTTGATCGCGTCGAATTCCGCCGGCGCAATCTGATCCGCGAACAGGAAATGCCCTACAGCCTGCCGACCGTGCTGGTGCTCGACATCGAGACCGAATGCGACAGCGGCGATTATCAGAAGACCCTTGCGCGTTGTCTCGATGAATTCAAATGGGCCGAGCGCGCCAAGCTCAACGGCAAACTCGTGGACGGGCGCTATCACGGCATCGCGGTCGGCTGCTACCTCGAAGGCGGCGGCACCGGGCCGCGCGAAAATGTGCGGCTCGTCATCGAAGCCGACGGGTCGATCTCGCTGTTCGTCGGCTCTTCGTCGGTCGGACAGGGGGTCGAGACGGTGTTTGCGCAGATCGCCGCCGATGCGCTGGAAATGCCCATGGAGCGCATCAACCAGGTGCTGCACGGCTCGACCGATTACGTCACGGAGGGCTATGGCTCGTTTTCCTCGCGCTCCATCGTGATGGGCGGCAGCGCGATCGTGGACGCCGCGGGCAAGCTGCGCACGCTTATTCGCGAGGCCGCAGCGCGACGCCTGGGCTGCCAGCCGGGCGAGATCACCATCGAGCTTGGCAAGGCGATCGGTCCCGGCGCCGGCAGCGCCGCGATCGAACTCAAGGAATTTGCCGGGCTTGCGACCGACGGCACATTCGCGAGCAACAAGCGCACGTACTCTTATGGCGCGCATGCCGCCTACGTGGCGGTCGATCCCAAGACCGGACATGTGGAGCTGATCGACTATGTGGCCGTGGAGGACGTCGGCCGGATCGTCAACCCGCTGACGCTGCACGGGCAGTGCGTCGGCGCCGTCGTGCAGGGATTGGGCGGTACGTTTCTTGAGCACTTCATTTATGACGAGAACGGTCAACTGCTGACCGGCTCCTTCGCCGACTACCTCTTGCCGACCGCGAGCGACTTTCCGCAGATCCGCGCCGTCGCCCTTGAAGAAAAACCATCGCCTTTGAATCCGCTCGGCGCCAAAGGTGCGGGAGAGGGTGGAATTATTCCGGTCGGCGGCGCCGTCGCCAATGCGGTAGCGGCGGCTTTGGGCTCGCTTGGCGTGCAGCCGCGCGAATTGCCGCTATCGCCCCCGCGTGTGTGGCAGTTGATACAGGACGCAGCGTCGCGTTAACGTGCCGAAATGAAGTTGCCGCCCTTCGAATACGCCTGCCCGACCAGCATTTCCGAAGCGGTTGCGCTGCTGGCCTCCCACGACGGCGAGGCAAAACCGCTTGCCGGCGGCCAGAGTCTCGTGCCGATGCTGGCGTTCCGCGTCGCCTCGCCTTCGCTGCTCGTCGATCTGCGCAAACTTGCGGAATTGCGGCAGATCAGGATCACGCAGGACGGCGTTGCGCTCGGCGCCATGGTGCGCTGGCGCGACATTCTCGAAGATGTGCGGCTGAAAACCGCGCACCCGCTGCTGGTGGCTGCGGTTGAGCACGTGGCGCATTATCAGATCCGCAACCGCGGCACTGTCGGGGGCAGCATCGCCCACGCCGATCCCGCGGCCGAAATGCCCGGCATCGTGGTGACGTGCGAGGCGCAGCTCGCGGTCATGGGCAAAGCCGGCGCGCGCACCATCGCGGCGGGCGATTTCTTTCGCGGCCCGCTGATGACTGCGCTCGAGCCCGACGAAATCATCACCGAAATTCGCTTGCCCATGTGGCCGGCAAAACGCCGCTTCGGCTTTCAGGAATTCGCGCGCCGCCGCGGCGATTTCGCCATGGCGGCTGCTGCCGTGTTCTATGACGATGACGGCGGCAAGGCGCGCAATGCCCATGTGGGTGTTATTGGCGTTGCCGATCGTCCGCTGCGGCTGCCCAGTGTGGAAGCGGTCATAGATGGCCGGACGATCGACGACGCCGTGATCGCCAACGCGGAGGCAGCCGCATCTGCCGCGGTCGATCCAACCGACGACATCCATTCCAGCGGCGCTTACCGCAAAGCACTCGTCGGCGTCATGGTCGAACGCGCGCTCAAAGATGCGGCGGCGTAGGATTCAAAGAATCGATGCCGGTACGATTTCAAGTCAATGGCAAGCCTGTCGAGGTTGAGGTCGAGCCGCGGCTGACGCTCGCCGACTGCTTGCGCCATCATCTGCGCTTGACCGGCACTCACGTGGGCTGCGAGCACGGCGTCTGCGGCGCTTGCACGGTATTGGTCGATGGCGCCGCGGTGCGCTCCTGCCTGATGCTCGCGGTGCAGGCGGAGGGAGCCAAGGTTGTCACCGTCGAGGGCCTGTCGCTCGACGAAGGTTTGACCCCGCTGCAGGCTTCGTTCCGCAAACACCACGCGCTGCAGTGCGGCTTCTGCACGCCCGGCATGATCACGACCGCACACGCGCTGTTGAGCGCGGAGCCCGACTGCGACGCCGATCGGGTGCGCGAGGTTCTTTCCGGCAATCTCTGCCGCTGCACCGGCTACATCTCCATCGTCGAGGCGGTGCTCGACGCGCGCGCCGCCTACAAGAAAACTGCTTCATGACAGGCGCAACGCGAGGCGCGCTGTGACACAACCATGAAAAATACATTCATCGGTGCGTCGATCGAGCGCCGCGAGGACCTTCGCTTTCTGCGCGGTCGCGGCACCTACGTCGACGATCTCCAGGTGCCCGGTCTGCTCTATGCGGTGATCCTGCGCAGTTCCGTAGCGCACGGCCGCTTGCGCTCCATCGATGTCTCCGGCGCGCTGAAGGTCGAAGGCGTCCACGCCGTCATCACCGCGAAGGACATGACATCGAAAGATTATCCCTCCGGCGTGCCGATTGTGCCGATGCGTTTGCAGCCGCTGCCGGAATTCCTGCCCTACGAGCAGCCGGTCCTCGCCTATGACAAGATACGTTATGTCGGGGAGCCGATGGCCGTGGTGCTGGCGTCGAGCGTCGCGATTGGCGAGGACGCGCTGGAGCAGATCGCCGTCGAGATCGAGGAGTTGCTTGCGGTCGCCACATGGCAAGCGGCTTCAAAAAATCAAAGCGTACTGTTCGATGCCACCGGCACCAACAAGCCGCTTACGTTCGAAGCGCGCAAGGGCGATGCCGACACGGCGTTCAAGGATGCGCCCTATACGCGCCGCGAACGCCTACGCACCGGCCGTCACTACGGCCTCACCATGGAGCCGCGCGGCGTGATGGCCCAATGGGACGCAGCCAACAACAAGCTCACCGTGTCGGGCGCTGCGAAGGTGCCGTTCATCAACCGCCGCATCCTGGCGAAGCAGATCGGGTTGCCGGAATCCGACATCGAGATGATCGAGAACGACGTCGGCGGCGGCTATGGCGCGCGCGGCGAGTTCTATCCGGAAGATTTTCTCATTCCGTTTGCCGCGAAGCGCGTCAACCGCCCGGTGAAGTGGATCGAGGATCGCCGTGAGAACCTGATGGCGATGAACCACGCCCGCGAGACCGAGGCCGATCTTGAGATCGCCTGTCGTCGCGACGGCACGATCATTGCGCTACGCGGCGAGATACATACCGATATGGGCGCCTACATGCGCACCAACGGCGCGGTCGGAGCGCGCAACGCGCCGCAGTTCCTGACCGGGCCCTATCGCGTCCCACACCATAAAGTCGACTCGCACCTCTGGATGACCAATAAGACGCCAGTCGGTACTTACCGCGGGCCGGGCCGCTTCGAGGGCAGCTTCTATATGGAGCGACTGCTCGACATGGTCGCTGCCGATCTCGGCATCGACCGCATCGAATTGCGCCGCCGTAACCTAATCGGCAAGACCGAGCATCCCTACACACTCGCTACCGCGCAGCCGACCAATGCCCATGACCAGACAGACTCGGGCGACTACGAAGAAACGCTCGATCGGTGCCTGAAGGAGTTCAACTACGCCGAGGTCTCGAAGCTCGGCGGCAAGCTGATCGACGGCAAGTATCACGGCATCGGAGTGTCGTGCTTCATCGAGGGTGGGGCTGCCGGCCCGAAAGAGAGTGCGCGCCTCGAAGTCAACGACGACGGCACCATCATGGTTTACATGGGCACCTCGTCGGTTGGGCAAGGCGTCGAGACGATCTACGCGCAAATCGCCGCCGACGCTCTGGAAGTGCCGATCGAGCGAATCCGTCACGTTTATCATGGCTCTACCGGGCTCGTGAGCGACGGCTACGGCGCCTATCACTCGCGCTCGGTGGTGATGGGCGGCTCGGCGGTGCTCGACGCCACGCAGAAATTCTTAGGCCTGCTGCGCGCAGCGGCGGGCAAGCGTCTGGGCTGTGCGGAGTCGAGCGTTACGCTCGACATCGACAAGGTTATCGGCGGCCGCGCCTCGCTGCCGCTCAAGGAATTCGCTGGACTCACTGCCGAGGGCGCCTTCCTCAACCACAAACACACCTACAGCTACGGAACGCATGCCGCGCACATCACGGTCGATGCGCGGCTCGGCCATATCGAGATTCTTGATTACGTCGTGGTGCAGGACGTCGGCCGTGCCATCAACCCGCTCACGGTTCGGGGACAGGTGATCGGCTCGCTGGTGCAAGGACTTGGTGGCGCGGTGCTGGAGGATCTGAAGTATGACGCGCAGGGCCAGTTCCTCACCGGCTCGCTCGCCGATTACCTGCTGCCCACGGCCTCGGATTTCCCGAACCTGCGCTGCTTCGTCACCGACGACCATCCATCGCCGATCAATCCGCTCGGCGCTAAGGGAGCGGGCGAGGGCGGTATTGTTGCGGCCGGCGGCTGCATGGCGAACGCGGTGGCGAATGCGCTGCAAACGTTCCGCGTGGAGCCGCGCGCGCTGCCGCTCTCACCGGCCTATATTTGGGAGCTGGTGCAGGATGCGCGGAAGCGGTGAACGATGGACGCGCGTCGGCTACAGGAATAGATTCAAACCGAGCAGCAATCGACAGGAGCAAAGCCATGTCCGTCGCCCGCCATCCGCGCCCCAAGGAGCTTGAGGGCGTTCCGATCGAAGACATCATGAAAAAATACGTCGGCCGGTTCCAGGAGAAGAAGCCGGATTGGGCCGCATTCGAGGACGCCAAAATCGAAGGCTTCAAGCGCGCGCAGCACCGTTTCATCGGCGCCGGCGGCTCCGGCAAGCACGGCGATCCGACCGTGATCCCGGCCGGCAACTTCACGCTGTCGATCATGTTCGTGAACCCCGGCCAGGGCAACGCCGCGCACACCCACGAGGTCGAAGAGTGTTTCTTCGTGCTGCAGGGCTATCTTGACGTGTTCGTCGAGGACGAAAGCGGCAAGCGGCTGACCACGCGGCTCGGGCCGTGGGAATGCATTTCGTGTCCCGCGGGTGTGATCCACGGCTATCAGAACGATTCGCTTGAGCCGGTCTACTTCCAGGTGATGCTCGGCCGCGGCAAGCCCGAGGCCATGGGCTACGCGGACGATGATTTGTTCAAGCGACGCGAAGCGCACCTGAAGGCCGTCTGAATGGCGGACGCGCTCGCCGCGGCGCGCTATGAGCTGGCGCTGGCCAACCGCATCATCGCGCACGAAGGCGTGCTCGACGGCTTCGGCCACGTCAGCGTGCGCCATCCGAACGATCCGGGGCGCTACCTCTTGGCGCGCTCGCGCAGCCTGGAATTGATCGAGCCGGCCGACCTGTTGGAGTTCACGCTCGATTCGGAGCCGGTGACGCCGCCCAAGGGCGACATGTATGGCGAGCGCGTCATCCACGGCTGCATCTATCAGGCGCGGCCGGACGTCAACGCGGTCTGCCACCACCATTCGCCATCGGTGCTGCCGTTTTGCGTCACCGGCGTCGCGCTGGAGCCGGTCTTCCACATGGGACCGGTGATGGGCCAGTCGGTCCCGCTGTGGGACAGCCGGGACGAGTTCGGCAATACCGATCTCATGGTCACTAAGCCGGAGGAAGGGCGCTCGCTGGCGAAAGCGCTCGGTCCGAACTGGATGGTGCTGATGGCGCGTCACGGCGCGACGCTGGCCGGCCGCACGCTGCGTGAGCTTGTGTTCCGTACGATCTATTCGCACGCCAACGCCGAAATCCAGTTGCGGTCGATGATGATTGGCAAGATCGGCGCGCTCAACAAATCCGAGCGCGAGCTGGCGGAGCCACGGCAACTGCAGTCGCGGCCGATGGCGCGGGCCTGGGAGTATTGGACGACTCGCCTGCGCAAGGCCGGCGAGCTGCCGCCCGAAGCCTAGACGAATTGGACTATCGGTCTGGGCGCACGGCCTCAGCCGTAAGTCGGCACAAAGAGCTTCTCGATCGGAATAGCGTCGGGGATCAGTCCCTGCTCGACCATGTAGGTCACCAGCGCTTCCAGCGTCGGCCGGTTTGGCTCGACCCCGTAGGGCCAGCAATCGCCACCGAACAGTTCGTCGATCTCCCGCACGTCGTCAGGCAACCACGGCAGCATGTAGCGCAGCGTTCCCGAATAGCGCATTTTTTCCCGCGCCACGTCTTTCGCCGCGGATAACGCGTTGTAGAGGCTCGTCGCCACGAAGGGATTCTTCTCGTAGACGTCGTTGCGAATGACGACGAGATGCATGATGGGGAAGATCTTGGTACGGCGGTAATAGTCCTGCTCCTTCGCCCGGTAGTCGGGAATCAGCCGCACCACGTCGGGATTCCGGCCGAAGGCCCGCGGCATGTTGGAGCCGATGATGGCGTGGATTTCGCCGGCCTCGAGCAGGTCGCTCAGCGATTTGCCGCTGGTGTTCGGCTTCTTGTTGACCGGCTTGAGCATCGGCATGACCGAGGGATTGCCATAGCCGCCCGGCTCATTAATAGCGCCCTCGATCCATTCGATTTTGTTGAGATCGATGCCCAGGTCGTGTTGCATCAGCCCGCGGATGAAGATCGCGGCCGTCTGGGTGTAGAGCGGCACGCCCACGCGCTTGCCGGCAAAATCTGCCGCTGACTTGATGTGCTTGCGGTTGACGGTGATGAAGCTGTGGCGAAAGACCCGGGAGGCGAACACCGGCAGCGCCACAAACGGCAGCTTTTTCGCCGCGAATCGGCTGATGAACTCGGAGCTCGACATCTCGCAGGCGTCGAATTCGAGCCGGTTGGACATGCGGTCGAATATCTCGCGCGGATTGTCCATGACGAGAAAATTCAGATCGATACCCTCGGCTTTAATATCGCCGGTTTGCAGGGCCAGCATGCGATCGTAAAGGCCACAGGCGAAGGTGATCGGCAACGCAGTCATCGAATTCATCCTTGAGGTGGAGACGGGTTCAGGCGAGGCGCGCGCTACTATCCCACAGTGGCCCGTCTGCGTCATCCGGCCCGCCCGCGACGCTGCCTCCGCGAGCTGATAACGATGCCGCGCAAAATTTTTTTACCTCACTCGTCGATTTTTCTTGCAATGCCGGATCGATACGCCTATTTGCCGCTCGCCCAAATTCGCACGTGCCTGTGGCCGTGTGTCGATCGGTAGGCATCCGGACAAGAGGCCGGACAGTCGCCTGAGGTTGGACTTGCAACCTCAGCCAGCGTGATCGACAGCCGGAGGCGAAACCGGCGCACCCCGCGCTCAACGGGGGACGCGGCTTAAAGCAACGACGGAGCGGGCTTTTTTGGTTCTCGTTGGCCGTCCAAAGGTCAGCACCGAAGAGGCTTGTCCATCTTGTCTTGCCGGCCGTGCGGAACGGGATTCCCGCTCCAATCCAAGGCAGCATCTCGGCGAAAGCGCCGCGCGCCCGCACCGTGTCCCCAACGCACGGAGCCGCGCGAGGCCTCCTTAAGCCGCTGACGCCGGTCGTTCGCGCGCAAGCGCGCCGGCCGAACTTCAACGCTGGGCCGCAAGGCCCCTTGAACCTGGATAGAAGGAGCGCCTTCAATGACTGAGCGCATCCGCGAATTCCTGCGCTGCCGCCGCGACGAAGGTCGCGACGATGGCCCCTGCCTGGTCGTCGACCTCGACGTCGTGCGCGAGAACTATCAGGCCTTTGCCAAGGCGTTGCCGGACAGCCGCGTGTTCTACGCGGTGAAGGCCAACCCGGCGCCCGAACTGCTGACGCTCTTGGTCGCGCTCGGCTCCTGCTTCGACACCGCCTCGGTCGCCGAGATCGAGTTGGTGCTCGCGGCCGGCGCCACGCCCGACCGCATCTCCTTCGGCAACACGATCAAGAAGGAACGGGACATCGCCCGCGCCTACGCGCTCGGCGTCCGCCTGTTCGCGGTCGACTGCAAAGCCGAAGTGGAGAAGATCGCCCGCGCCGCGCCCGGCGCCAAGGTCTTCTGCCGCTTCCTGTTCGGCTGCGTCGGCGCCGAATGGCCGCTGTCGCGGAAATTCGGCTGCGATCCGGAGATGGCCGTCGACGTGCTCGATCATGCGCAACGGCTGGGGCTCGGAGCCCACGGCGTGTCGTTCCATGTCGGCTCCCAGCAGCGGCGTACCGCGGCCTGGGACGAAGCGCTGAAGTCGGCGGCGGCGATTTTCCGCGCCTGCGCCGAGCGCGGCATCAACCTCTCGATGGTCAATCTGGGCGGCGGGTTCCCGACCAAGTACCTGCGCGATGTGCCGGCGGTGGAGGCCTATGGCCGCTCCATCTTTCGGGCGCTGCGCAAGCACTTCGGCAACCGCATTCCGGAGACGATCATCGAACCGGGCCGCGGCATGGTCGGCAATGCCGGCGTGATCGAGGCTGAGGTGGTGCTCGTCTCCAACAAGAGCGAGCACGACCACGTGCGCTGGGTCTATCTCGACATCGGCAAGTTCGGCGGTCTCGCCGAAACGATGGATGAGTCGATCCGCTATCCGATCCGCACGCCCCATGACGGCGAGGAGATCGGACCCTGTGTGCTCGCCGGCCCGACCTGCGACTCGGCCGACGTGCTCTATGAGAAGCGGCCTTACGATCTGCCGATCAGCCTTGAGATCGGCGACAAGGTGCTGATCGAAGGGACCGGCGCCTATACGGCGACCTACGCATCGGTAGCCTTCAACGGCTTCGCGCCGTTGCGGACCTATCACATCTAAAAAAACGGCGGGCCCCCGTTGCCCCCGCGCGCGGTGTTGTTGCGCGCGGGGAGCAAGGGAGAAAGGAGTAGGACTATGATCAACATCCGTGAAGAACGCGCAACCGATGTCGTGGCGCGTGAAAACCTGCTCGACGAGGCCTATGGGGCGGTGCGTTTCGCCAAGGCTTCGGAGCGGCTGCGCGAAGGTCGTCTGGCGGTGAAAGGCCTGTCGCTCGTCGCGATCGAACGCGGCCAGATCGTCGGCACGATCCGGTTCTGGCACGTGACTGCGGGGCCTGGCCGCCCCGCGCTGCTGCTCGGACCGCTTGCCGTGCATCCGGACCACCGGAATCGCGGCATCGGCTCGGCACTGGTGTGCCGTGCCCTGACGCGCGCCCGCCTTGGCGGCTATCCGGCGATCGTCCTGGTTGGCGATGCCGCATATTACGGCCGCTTCGGGTTCACGGCGGCGCCGACCGGCGCGATCTGGATGCCCGGCAGCTTCGAGCGCGACCGGTTGCTGGCGCTCGAATTGCGACCGGGTTCGCTCGCCGGCGCGTGCGGCCTGATCGGTGCGACCGGCAAGGTCGAGCCGAAGCCCGACCTGAACACGCTGATCGCCGCCCGCAGTGGCGCGCCGCACACGCCTGTGCGGCGCGCCGCTTGACGTCAATCGATAATCTACTCCAGTTTGGAGTCACGAGAATGAATGACATGACGTTGCTTGCCCGCTTCGACGGCCCCATCGTGATGATCGGCTTCGGTTCGATCGGCAAAGGCGCCTTGCCGCTGATCGAACGGCACATCGCGTTCGACCGCGAGAAATTCGTCGTCATCGCGCCGGACGACAGCGACCGTGGCCTCCTCGACCAGCGCCAGATCAGGTTCGTGCATCAGGCGATCACGCGCGAGAACTATCGCGAGATTCTCAAGCCCCTCCTCACCTGCGGGCCTGGCCGCGGCATGGTGGTGAACCTGTCGGTCGACACGTCGTCGGTCGACTTGATGGAGTTTGCCAAGGACCTCGATGCTTTCTACATCGACACCGTGGTCGAGCCCTGGCCCGGCCTCTACACCGATGCCACCCGCTCGATCTCGGAGCGCTCGAACTATGCGCTGCGCGAAGGCGTGCTGGCGCTGCGCCGCCGGAGGCCCGGCGGCGTGACCGCTGTGAGTTGCTGCGGCGCCAATCCGGGCATGGTGTCGTGGATGGTCAAGCAGGCGCTGCTCGATGTCGCCTCCGAGCTGCAGCTCGACTTCGCCGAGCCGCAATCGCGCGACGAGTGGTCGCGCCTGATGCAGCGCGCCGGCGTCAAGGGCATCCATATCGCCGAGCGCGATACGCAGCGCGCCTCGACGCCGAAGCCGCGCGGCAAGTTCGTCAACACCTGGTCGGTCGAGGGCTTCATCTCCGAAGGCTCGCAGCCGTCCGAGCTCGGCTGGGGCACGCACGAGAAGGCGCTGCCGCCGGGCGCGCACCACCACGATTTCGGCTGCGATGCCGCAATTTACCTGACGCGGCCTGGCGCCGGCACGCAGGTCCGCTCATGGACGCCGACCGCGCAGGCCCAGCACGCCTGGATGATCACCCACAACGAGTCGATCTCGATCGCGGACTACTTCACGCTGCGTGAGAACGGCAAGGTCGTCTATCGGCCAACCTGCCATTACGCCTACCACCCGTGCGACGACGCCGTGCTGTCGCTGCATGAACTCGCGGGCGCGGAGTGGCGGCCGCAGGAGACTTGGCACATCCTTTCCGAAGATGACATTGTGGACGGCATCGACGAACTCGGCGTGCTGCTCTACGGCCATGCCAAGAACGCTTACTGGTACGGCTCGCAGCTTTCGATCGAAGAGACCCGAAAGCTTGCGCCGTATCAGAACGCAACCGGCCTGCAGGTGACCTCGGCTGTGCTCGCCGGCATCGTCTGGATGCTGGAAAATCCAAACCGCGGCATTGTCGAAGCCGACGAGATGGACTTCCGCCGCTGCCTATCGATCCAGCGGCCCTATCTGGGGCCGGTGATCGGCCGCTACACCGACTGGACGCCAATCAAGGATCGCGGCCGGCTCTTTCCGGAGGCGATGGATCGTGAGGATCCTTGGCAGTTCGGCAACGTGCTGGTGGGATGAGCATACGATGTCGTCATGGCCGGGCTTGACCCGGCCATCCCGATCGGAAAGACGCTACGTTTCCGAAATCGGGATGCGCGGGTCAAGCCCGCGCATGACGCGCTAGGGCCCTTGGCAGATCTCGATATTGAGATACGCATCGACCACAGCGCTCTCGCCAGGATAGACCACGACCGTTGAGGTCTTTTCCTCGACAACGGCAGGCCCGTCGATGGCCGCTCCCGGCGGCAATTCTGGGCGCCGAAAGACCGGCACCTCAATCGCATCGGTGGCATTGAAATAGGCCGTGCGTCTCTCATGCGGCAGCAGCGATCCCGATCCTGCGGGTTTCGCGATCTCATGAAATTGCGGTTTGGGAATTTGTCCAACCGCAGTGACGTGAAAGTTGACGATTTCGACTGCCTCCGATGCGGCCATATGTCCGTAGCGGCGGCGGTGAGCTTCGTGGAAGCGTTTGGCCAAAGCGGCGATATCCTCGTCGGTCTCGAATTTCGAGACCGAGACGCTCACCTCATAGGACTGGCCGCGGTACCGCATGCCAGCGGTGCGCAAAGTCGTCAGCTGTTCGCGTGCGAATTTCTCCTGCAGGAGCTCGGCCAGACCGGCTTGCTCCATGTCGGCAAATAACTTTTCCAGCTCGGCCGGTTTTGCCGCATCGAGCCGCGTGATGCGCGTCAGGCTGCGCGACTGATGCACGTCGGTGACCAGCATGCCGAAGGCGCTGAACGTGCCGGGGTCGCGCGGAATGAGGATGCGGCCGATGCCAAGCTCGCCGATGAAGCGGCCGGCGATGGTCGGTCCCATGCCGCCGAAGGCGACGAGGGTGAACTCGCGCGGATCGTAGCCGCGCTCGATGGTGATCGTGCGCATCGCCATGGTGACGTTGGTGGCGAGCACGGTGAGAACGCCCCAGGCGGCTTCGATGAGCGAGAGCCCAAGCGGCTGCGCCACGCGCGTCGCGATGGCCTCGTGCGCCTTGTCGCGCGAGATCGGCATGGCGCCTTCAAGGAGCGCGGCCGGGTTGAGATGGCCGAGCACCACCAGCGCATCGGTCAGCGTCGGCTCGCTGCCGCCGCGATCGTAACAGGCAGGTCCGGGAGCGGCGCCGGCGCTCTGCGGCCCGACTTTGAGGCCGCCGAGTTCGACCGACGCGATGCTGCCGCCGCCGGCGCCGATGGTCTCGATGTCCACCGTGTGGGTACGTAGCGGATGCCGCGCCACCGAAAATTCCGACTTGAATAACGGCCGCCCCGGTAGCACCGCCATGTCCGAAGACGTGCCGCCGGTGTCGAAGGTGATGACATTTTCAATGCTCTTGATGTCGCCGAGATAACGGCTGCCGATGACGCCCGCGACGGGCCCGGACAGTACCGTTCCGATCGGCGCGCGTTCGAGCATGCGCGCGCTCGCGGCGCCGCCCTCGGATTTCATCATCAGCGCGCGCGCGCGCGGAAAACGCCGCAGCGAAAGCTCTTCCAGTTCGCGTAGGTAGCGTGAAACCGGCGGCCCGATATAGGCGTTGGCGACAGTCGAGGCGGTACGCTCGTACTCGCGCCATTCCGGATCGACCTCATGGGAGAGCGAAACATAGATGCCGGGCGCGATGGAGCGGATGATCTTCGCCGCGATCCTTTCGTGCGCCGGATTGGCGTAAGCGAACAGAAAGCACACCGCGATGGCTTCTGTGCCTTGCGCGACCAGACGGCGCGTGGCTTCCGCAACATCATCTTCGTCGATTTTTTCGATGACATTGCCGAGGGGATCGAGCCGTTCGCGCACTTCCTGGATGCGATCGCGGGTGAGCAGCATCTTCGGAGCCGGCGCGAAAATGTTGAAAACCTCGTCGCCGCGCCACTGCCGTCCGATTTCATAGACGTCGCGGAAGCCGCGCGTGGTGATGAGGCCGACGCGCACGCCCTTGCCTTCCAGCATGGTGTTGAGCGCCGCGGTCGAGCCATGCAAGATCAGCGATACGGAATCCGCGCCAAAGTCGGCCGCGAGATCGCGCGTGATGGTCTCCATGACTGCAGCGGGTCGCGCCGGATCGGACAAGTATTTGCGCACGGCCACGAGCGCACCCGCATCTTCATCGAACGCGGTGACATCGGTGAATGTCCCGCCGACGTCGATTCCGACCCGCAATTTCATGAAGCCGCCTTTGGGGCGCGGAGCCGCGCCGTCGTCTCGGCGTCGACGCTGAAGTCGTCATTGAGCGCGACGGCGTAATCGTTGCGGGCCGCCTCGCGCGACACATAGCCGCGAACCACATCTTCGCGCACCCGCTCGGGCGCGCGCTCGCGCGGATCGCCCCAACCGCCGCCACCGGCAAATTCCATCGACAGCACGTCACCTTTCTTGAGCCGCAGGCCCGCGACTTTGGAGGTCAGCGGCCGCGGCGGCGCGCCGTCCGACTTCAGCGAAGCTGCGGATGGATGGGCGGGTTTGGCGCCAAAGATTCCAGGCGAGGAAAATTTGAAGCGGTCGGTGCGCAGATTGATGACCGATTCCTCGCCCAGAACGCGCCACTGGCGGCGCACGCCGAGGCCGCCGCGAAAGGTGCCGGGGCCGCCGGAATCCTGCGCCAGCTCGTAGCGTTCAACCCGCACCGGAAATTCGGTCTCGACCGCCTCGACCGGCGTGTTCATGACATTGACCACAAGCTCGTCCATGGCGCTGACGCCGTCGGCGTGAGGCCGCGCACCAGTGCCGCCGCTCAGAATCTCGTATTGGGAATACCAGCGGCCCGATTGCGGATGGCGTCCGGCGCTGGAGATCGAGCCGCCTGCAGCGCTGCCGGGCGCCGGTACCCGGCCCGGAACGGCGCGCGCCAGCGCACGGATCGCGACCGAGGTCGTGACCTGGCTCGGCCGCACGTACATGTTGACCGGCGCCGGAAAGCGCGGATTGAGCAGTGAGCCTTCCGGCGGATACGACACTTGTACCGGCCGCGACAGTCCGTCGTTCACCGGCAGGCGGGGAATGAAAACCATCTTGACCAGGCATTGAATGAAGTTGCGCGACACGCACGGCCGCAGATTGATCGGCCCGCGCGCCTGCGCGTCGCTGTCGAGGATGAAGTGCAAGACGTCGCCCTTCACTTCCAGCGTCGCGGAAACGCGATAGGACTTTTCAAGATCGATGCCGTCATCGTCCAGATAGTCGGTCTCGGGGCCGTAACGCCCCTCCGGCACCTTGGCGATCTCCTTGCGCAGCTCGCGCTCGCAGATGTCCATCCACTCCTGCCAGCAGGCGAGCACTTTGTCGGTGCCGTATTTCTTGAACAGTTCGGCAAACCGGGTGAGCCCGTAGGTATTTGTGTTGATCTGGGCGCTGATATCGCCCCAGGTGACCTCGGGCGTGCGCGTGTTGGCGCTGATGACGGTTTCCAAGTCGGCGATCAGCTCGCCGCGCCGCAGAATTCTCATCGGCGGCAGCAGCAAGCCTTCCTGAAAAAGATCTGTGGCGTCGCCCGCATTGGTGCCCGGCACCTTGCCGCCAAGGTCGGGCTTGTGCGCCGTGTTGCCGATATAGCCGACGAGGCGATCGTCAACGAACATCGGCGTGATGATGCAAATGTCGGTCGAGTGGTTCTGGCAGGCCTGATAGGGATGATTGACGATGAAGGCGTCGCCCGGCTCCGCATCCGGAAAGCGGCGACGGATTTCGTTCACCTGCGCGGCCAGCGGGCCGATATGCAGCGGCTGCGGAATGCCCTGCGCCACCATGCGCCCCTGCGCATCGAAGATCGCGAAGGTGAAGTCCTGGCTTTCCTTGATGATGGTGGAATAGCCGGTGCGCAGCATGTTGAGTGTGAGCTCACGCGCGATCTGCAGCGTCGACTGGTAGATGACTTCAAGGTCGATCGGGTTCATTCTTCACCAAGTGCGATCTCTGCGGAAAAACCATAGAGGCAAATACGATGGCCGTGAATGAGCGATTTGACTTTACCGGACGCAGTGTCCTCGTCACCGGTGGCGGCAAGGGCATCGGTAAGGTCTATGTCGAGGAGTTCGCCAAGGCGGGCGCCCGCGTTGCCGCCGCCGACATCGATGTGGACGCCGCCAAGAGCGTCGCCGAGTCGCTCACCAAGGCAGGCCTGGAGGCGATCGGGCTCGGCGTCGATATCGCCAGTGAAGATGCGGCCAAGGCCATGACGCAAGCCGTGCTCCACCGTTATGGCGCGATCGATGTGCTCATCAACAACGCCTCGTTGATGAGCGCGCTGCCGCGCCGCTCCTGGTTGGAAATTCCCGTCGAGGAATGGGACCGGGTGATGGCGGTGAACCTGCGCGGCATGTTTCTGTGCTGCCGCGCCGCCTTCCCGGCCATGAAGGCGCAAAAGCGCGGCAAGATCGTCAATATCTCCTCGTCGCGGGTGTGGGAGGGCGCACCGAACCGCCTGCATTACACCACCTCGAAGGCGGGCGTTATCGGCTTTACCCGCGCGCTCGCCCGCGAGGTCGGCGAATTCGGCATCACGGTGAACGCCATCACGCCAGGCATGACGCAGAGCGAGACGCAGGTCGCGACCTCGTCGGGCAATTATCTCGCCACGCGCATCGCCGGCCGCGCCATCGAGCGCGTGCAGCTTCCCGCCGATCTCGTCGGCGCCGTGATGTTTCTGTCATCCCCGGCGAGCGACTTCATGACCGGCCAGACCATCAACGTCGACGGCGGCAAGTCGATGCATTAGGTGTCATGCCCGCGACGGCGGGCATCCAGTAGACACGGACGAGGCCGCGTGAAACTGGACTGTCTCGATTACTGGATCACCCGCCTGCGCAGGTGATGACGCGCAAGAGCATCACTGCAGCCGCTTCGCCGCTTCCTCGACCAGGCTGAGGTCGGAGTGCGCCTTGACGTCGAAGCTTGCTTTGACGAAGCCGAGCTCCTTGGTCATGTCGACGTTTTTTTGCAGGGCGTCGAGATTCGGCAGCATCGCCGGATTACGGTAATAGTCCTGTTTGGTGAACAGCCAGCCGAAGCGCTCAGGCGGCAGCTTGGTGAGCCGACCGGCGATCTCGGCGACCGCGGCATGATTATTCGGGTCGAGGTACCAGTGCTCGATGCGCATCGAGTCTTCCATAAAGTCCACCAGCGCGGCACGATGCGCGTCGATGAACGGCTTGCGTGCGGTCCAAACGATGAACTGGGCGACACCCATCGCGTCGTGGACGGTGAACAGCGGCCGCGCGATTTTTCGCAATTCGGGATCGAGCGCAAAAGGCAGCACTGCCGGGATCAGATCGACTTTTTTCTCGGCCAACATCGCGCGCATGGCGGGGAACGGTGCCTCGACGATCGTATAGTCGCGGTTGGCTTCAAGGCCGTGCTTGCGCAACATGGCGCGCATCGCGACGTCCACCCCGCTGCCCGCGGCGTTGGTCGCAACCACCTTGCCCTTGAGGTCCTCCACTTTCTTGATCGGGCCGTCGGCAAGAACTTCGTAATCATCGTCGCGGTGGTCGGCCGCACCATCCTGGAATTCGTCGGCGACCACGCGAATATCGTCCATGCCCGCATTCTCGATCGCGATCGGCAAAGTGGAATAGGCGAGATCGGCGATCTCCAGTTCGTTGTTCGCAATCGCCGTGATCATCGGCGGCGTGCCCGCATAGTGCACGGACTCGAACACGTAGGATTGGCCGAAATGTTTGGCGAGGTCCTTCTTTTCCAGCCAGATGGAGGCCCAATTAGCGACCGGCGCCACCCATGCGCCGCGGATTTTCAGCGGGTCCGCGTGGGCTGTGCCCGCAAGGCCCAGCGCAAGCAGTCCCGTCCATGCAAATCGGATGGCGTGCATCGCCTTCTCCCTCTGTCTCTTTAGCTTGATAACGGCGATGTTGCCGTCAGATTATTTGTGAATCAGTTGAGATCGGTTTCATGTTACGTCGCCCGGCCCGAAGTTTGCAATTGTCCCGATTGCCACAGCCGATGCTGGCGAAATGCGCTCCCTCGACGGCCGGTTGCCGATGGACGAAGATACCGAACGACAATAACTTCGCTGTGACAAATATCGATAATTCGAATGTGGGGAGTGGAGCCTCATGAGCGCCGGGAGAGAGGCCATGAACGTTCATCTTGTCGGCAGCATCGGCCTCGATAACGTCGAGGAGGTGTTTCGCTCCGTCGGAAAGGTGCTGGGACCATATCTGCGCCGCGTGCCCGACGGCGAAGTCGGCGGCCGGCGGCTGTGGATCAGCTGGCAATATCCGCTGCTGCGAGCGAGCGCGTATTTGCGGCCCGACCCCTCCGGCGCGGTGCGCCCGACCAATCGATTCCCGCTGCTGACGCTGGCGGAGGGCGTCAAACCCTTAGACGTGCGTTTCGGCGAACTCGGCTATGCGCGTGAGGCGCGCGCGTCCTATCTGGATTTTGTCGCGGCGCGCGAGCGCGGCGAATTGCCCAAAGGCATTCGTTTTCAGGTGTGCCTGCCGACGCCGTTTGCGGTGGTGAGTTCGGTCGTGGTGCCTGCCGTGCTGCCGGCGGTGGAGGCGGCCTACGAGCGGGCGATGATCGCCGAGGTCGCCGCGCTCTGCCGCCATATCCCGCATGGCGATCTCTTTATCCAGTGGGATGTGTGCAACGAGATGGTCATGTGGGACGGCCAGCCGACCGACGCCGTGCCCGGCGACGAGCCGCACGAAAACATCGTCGCCCGCATGCAGCGCTTGTGTGCGGCGGTTCCCGGCGATGTCGAGCTTGGGCTGCATCTTTGCTACGGCGATTTCGGCGCCAGGCATTTCGTCGAACCCAAGGATGCGGCGAAAATGGTCGAGTTCGCCAATGCGCTGGCAAAATCCATCGCGCGCCCGATCGCCTATATCCACATGCCGGTGCCGATCGAACGCAGCGACGACGCGTTTCATCGGCCGCTTGGCGATCTTAAGCTCAAGGACGGTACGGAGCTTTTTCTCGGCGTCGTGCACGCCAAAGATGGAGTCGAGGGCGCCAAGGCGCGCATGGCCGCGGCGCGGCGCTGCGTGCGCTCCTGAAAATTCACGCCGACGTTTGCGCGGGCTCGTAGCCGCCATGGCGCGCAACATTTATCTGGTCGGCAGCGTGCCGATGGCCGACGCCTCGGAAGTGTTTGAAACAGTCGGTGCGGCGCTCGGCCCGCGCATCAAGCGATTGCCTGACGGCGAGACTGGCGCGCGCGGCGACTGGATCACCTGGCTTGAACCGGTGTTCTCGGAGCATCCGGCCTTCGTGAAATCGGGGGAGTTCTTCCGCGTGCACGCGAGCGGCACGGGCCGCGAGCGTTACAGTCTCAAGCCCGGGCTTCAGCCCGCAGACGTACGTTTCGACAACCTGTTTTACGCAGACATTGCCAAGCGATCCTATGCGGACTTCAAACGGCTCAAGGAAGCCGGAAAGATTCCGGCCAGCACTAAGTTCCAGGTCGACCTCGTGCCGGCGCACTCGGTCATCTGGCTGTTCCTGGTCGATGCGCTGCATGCGTCGATCGACCCGGTCTACAACGATGCAGTCAAGCGTGAGATCGACAAGATCGCCGCCGCTATTCCGCACAACGAGCTGGCGATTCAGTTCGATGTGGCGTCCGCCGTGTTTGCCCGGCTCGAGCGCAACGAGCCCAGCAGTTACGGCCGCAGCAAGACGCAGATGCAGGAGGCCTTCGCCAATATCGTGGTCGACCTCGGCAACCACGTGCCGCCTGACATCGATCTGCTCTACCATCTCTGTTATGGCGACTCGAACCATCGCCACGTAGTCGAGCCCACCGATATGAGCGACATGGTCGAGTTCGCCAACCGGGTTTCGCGGCAGATCGCGCGGCCGGTTCAACTCATCCATATGCCGGTACCGCGCAATCGCAGCGACGACGCCTATTTCGAGCCGCTGCGGCGCCTGGAGCTGCGACCGGAAACCGAGCTATGCCTCGGTCTCGTCCACCATACCGACGGAGTCGAGGGCACAAAGAAACGGCTCGCCACGGCGAAAAGGTACGCGGCGAATTTCTCCATCGGGACGGAATGCGGTTTCGGTCGCCGCGATCCGCGTACCATTCCCGAGCTGTTGCGCATCCACGCCGCGGTTGCCGACATGGATTAAGCTTCTTGCGGCGCATTTGCCGTCGATGCGCCCGATTTATTTCAGGCGCTTCGCCGCCTCCTCGACCATGCTGAGGTCCGAGTATTTTTTCACGTCGAAGCTCGCCTGCGCGTAGCCAAGCTCCTTGGTCATGTCGACGTTTTTCTGCAGCGCGTCCAGGTCCGGCAGCATGTCGGGATTGCGGTACACGTCGGTCTTGGTGAAGACCCAGCCGAAACGCTCAGGCGGCGCCTTGACGAGACGGCCGGCGATCTGCGCGGTCTCTTCGTGGTTCTTCGGGTCCTGATACCAGTGCAGAATGCGCAGCGTGTCCTCAAACCAATCGACCAACGCGGCGCGATGCGCGTCGATGAAGGGTTTGCGCGCCTGGAAGCTGATGAACTGCGATACGCCGATCGCGTCCTTGGCGGTGAACAGCGTGTTCGACAGTTTCTGTAATTCAGGATCGAGCGCAAATGGCAGGACCGCCGCAATTAAATCCACCTTATGTTCCGCCAGCATCGCCTTCATGGCCGGGAAGGGTGCTTCGATGATGGTGTAGTCGCGTTTGTTCTCAAGGCCGTGCTTGTGCAGCATCGCCTTCATGGCGATGTCGACGGCGCTGCCCTCGGCGTTGGTGGCAAGGACCCTGCCCTTGAGGTCCTCGACTTTCTTGATTGGGCCGTCCTTCAACACGTCGTAGCGGACCGTCCAATAACCGTCGACCCCATCCTGAAAGTCGTCGGATATAATGCGGATGTCGTCCATGCCGGCGTTCTTGATGGCGATCGGCAGCGTCGAATAGGCAAGATCGCCGATTTCCACCTCGTTGTTGGCAATAGCCGTCACCATGGGCGGCGTGCCGGCGAAATGCACGGGCGCGAACACGTAGGACTGACCGAAATGTTTGGCGAGGTCCTTTTTATCGAGCCATATCGAGATCCAATTTGAGATAGGTGCCACCCAGGCGACGCGAATCTGCACGGGGTCCGCGCGGGCAACGCTGGCGCCGAGCAGCAGCAAGCCTAAAACGGTAAGTCCGATTCTCATGCGCATTGGTTCCTCCCAGATGCTCCGGGGGTCTTCTTCAGGAAATTTGAGACTTGGCGAATTTGAGACTTGGCGGAGCACCGCGATTGTGGCCGCAAACGGTGGGCCGGCGCAAGCGGATCGCTTGCCGCACCCGATCTGTAGGTTTGCAACTAAGCCGAGGTCCGTTCAGCCGTTTCCTGGTGCCATACCAGCAGCCGGCGGCGCATCATCGCCATGGCCTTGATCAGGAAGAAGCCGACGACCGCGATCTCGACGATGCCGGCGAAAACGCCGGGCGAATTGGCGAAGCGCGAGGCGCCCATCATGGCGCCGCCGAGCCCGTAGCCGCCCATCACCATCTCGGCGATGATTTCGACAATGAGCGCGATCGGCAGCGCGACTTGCAGGCCGGTGAGGATTTGCGGCGATGCCGCCGGCAGCACGACCTGCCACATCATCTCGCGCTCGTTTGCCCCCATGTTGCGCGCGGACCAGAGCAACTCTTTTTCCACGGCGGCAATGCCGGCGAGCGTCGCGGTCACCACCGGAAAGGTGGCGTCGAACACCACGATGGAGATCTTGGCGAAATCATAGACGCCCAGCCACAGTATGATGACCGGCAGAAACGCGATCTTTGGCATGGGAAAGCCGACCGAGATGATCGGATCGAAGAACCAGTGCACGAGCTTGCTGCGCGACATGAGCGCTCCGAGCACGATGCCGCCGACAGCCGCAATGAAAAACCCCACCATTGCCCGATAGAGCGTGAGCCCGAGATTGATCCAAAGATCGCCGCCGATCGCATCGTTCTTGATGTACTCGAGGACGACGGTGAACGATGGCAGCATGAACGGCGTCACCCTGCCGCTATGGGCGAAACCTTGCCAGAAGAGCAGGAGCAGCACGACGGAAAAAGCGCCGGCGCCGCCGCGGAACGCCAGGTCGAGCCGCCGCGACGCGGCGTGCGCAATGTCGGCTTCGGCCGCCGCGAGCCCTGCCTGGTCTTCTACTCGCGCCATCGCAGCAACCACTGCATGAGCATCTGATAAATCCGGTCGGCGGCGAAGCCAAGGAAGGCGACGGTGAGCACGACGGCGTACATGCCTTCGTAAGCGCCGGTAGAACCCAAATAGCCGATCAGATAGCCGAAGCCCTGTTGCGAGACGATCAGCTCGGAGCTCACCAGCAGAATGAACGCCAGCGCCAGCGCCGTGCGGATGCCGTTGAGCAATTCCGGCAATGCGCTCGGCATCACCACGTCCCACATCATGCGCAGCCGGCTCGCCCCCATGCTGCGCGCCGACCAGACCAGGACCTGCTCGCTGCCGCGTGCGCCGTTATAGGCGCCGATGGTCACCGGGATCATACAGGCGAGGAAGATCAGCAGAATCTTTGAGCCGTCGCCAAAGCCGAGCCAGAGCACCGTTATGGGAATGAGCGCGGATTTTGGCAGCGGATAGAACAACTCGACCAGCGGATTGACGAAGATGTCGAGCATGCGCCACCGCGCCATCGCCATGCCCAACACGCCGCCAAACAGGACGGCCAGCAGCAGCCCCGCGAAGGCGCGATAAAGCGAAGCTTCGCCGTTGGTGATCAGTTCCCCGTCGCGGACCAGATCGACCCATGCCACCGCCACCTTGCTGAGCGGAGGCAAGGCGAGCGAATCGACGATGTTGAAGCGCGCGAGCGCTTCCCATGCCAGCGCCAGCAGCAACAGCGGCGAATAACGAATGAGCGCCTTCATGGCGTTTTTCCCGGCGTCACGACGCCTTTGTCTCCTGGGCCTTGAGCGCCTCGACGCGCACCAGATTCCAGAGTTCGTCGACTTTTTCCACGAACTCCTTGCTGCGAAAAATGCTCGGGTCGCGCTGGCCGAATTTGATGTCGACGATGGCCTTGATACGGCCCGGCCGCGCCGACATCACCGCCACGCGTTCGGCGAGGTAGACCGCCTCCTGGACGTCGTGGGTGACGAAGATAACGGTCTTGGGCGTGCGCTGCCAGATGCCGAGCAGCTCGGTCTGCATCAGCGCGCGCGTTTGCGCATCGAGCGCGCCGAATGGTTCGTCCATCAGCAGAATGTTGGGGTCGAAGGCGAGCGTGCGGGCGATGGCGGTGCGCTGCTTCATGCCGCCCGAGAGCTGCGACGGATAGCTGTCCTCGAAGCCGTTGAGGTTGACGAGATCGATGAAGGATTGGGCGCGCTTTTCGCGCTCGGCGCGCGGCAACCCCTGCCGTTCGAGCCCGTACAGGATGTTGCCGCGCACCGTCTTCCAGGGAAACAGCGCAAAGTGCTGGAATACGATGCCGCGATCGGGGCCGGGCGCAGTGACCGGCTTGCCTTCGACCTCGATGCGGCCGGTTTCGGTCGGCAAGAATCCGCCCACCAGATAGAGCAGCGTGGATTTTCCGCAGCCGGAAGGGCCGAGCAGCGCGACGAATTCGCGTGGGCGCACTTCCAGCGAAACATCGGCCAGGGCCGGCACCGGCCGGCCGCGTGACGGCCGGTAGGTGTGGTTCACCTTGTCGATGACGATCTGCGCCTGCCCGCTCATGGGTCTCCGTGCAATGGGTTTCCGTGCCGTTCCGGCATGGTCCCTGGTGCCGGCGGGCTGCAGCCTAGCCGCAGTAGTGCCACAGACCAAGCAGAGACGATGCCGGGCCTGACCCGGAATGACGGCTTAAGGAAAAGCCGCTATATGGTGCTGCCGGGATTGCCCACGGAAAGCCTGATGGAACGGTCGTTCAAAAAAGAAGTGGATGCGCTGCGACTCGGCGCCGGCGAGGTGTTTCGCGGCGAGGGAATTCTCGCCGTCACCAAGGCGCTGCTGCAGTCGGGCGTGAGCTATGTGGGCGGCTACCAGGGCGCGCCGGTGTCCCACCTGCTCGACGTGATGGTGGATGCCGAGGATCTGTTGGCCGATCTCGGCGTTCACGTCGAAACCTGCACCAATGAGGCCGCGGCCGCCGCCATGCTGGGCGCGTCCATCAACTATCCGCTGCGCGGCGCGGTGACCTGGAAATCGATCGTCGGCACCAACGTGGCCGCGGACGCATTGTCGAATCTCGCCTCGCCCGGCGTTATCGGCGGCGCGCTCATCGTGCTCGGCGAGGATTACGGTGAGGGCGCTAGCGTCATTCAGGAGCGCTCCTACGCGTATGCGATGAAGTCCTCGATCTGGCTGCTTGATCCGCGGCCCGACCTGCCGACCATCGTGCGCATGGTCGAGCAGGGCTTCGAACTTTCCGAGGCGAGCCACGCGCCGGTGATGATCGATCTGCGCGTGCGCGCCTGCCACCTCACCGGCGAGTTCGTCGCCAAGGATAACAGGAGCGGCGCCTATAGCGGCCGGCATCGGCTCGAGGGACCGCCGCGTTTCGAATACGGCAAGCTCGCCCACCCGCCGGTAATCTTCACGCAAGAGCGGCTCAAGCTTGAGGAGCGGCTGCCGGCGGCGCAAAAGTTCACCCGCGACCAAAAACTCAACGAATTCATCCCGGGGGACATCGGCGAGATCGGCATCATCGTTCTCGGCGGCCTCACCAATGGACTCCTGCGGGCGTTGGCGCGGCTCGATCTCGCCGATCTGTACGGCGCCTCGCGCATTCCGATCTATGTGCTCAACGTCGCTTATCCGCTGGTGCCGCAGGAAGTGAAGGAGTTCTGCGTCGGCAAACGCGCCGTGCTGGTGGTAGAGGAAGGTTCGCCCGACTACGTCGAGCAGCAAATCAATGTCATCCTGCGCGGCGCCGACATTTCGACGCGCGTCCTCGGGAAGGGATGCCTGCCGCGCAGCGGTGATTACACGTCGGAAGTATTTTTGCGCGGCATCGCGGCGTTCCTGAAGGAGACGCGCCCACCCGGAGTTGACGCCGATGCGGTGGCCGCAAATGCGGAACAAATGCTCGCCCATAAGCCGGCGATGATGGCTGCCGTCGGCGATATTCCTCCGCGCCCGCCGAATTTCTGCACCGGCTGTCCGGAACGCCCGGTGTTCACCGCCATCAAACTTGCACAACGGGAGATCGGCCCGACCCACATCAGCGCCGATATTGGCTGCCATTCATTCGCGACGTTCGCACCGTTTTCCATGGGCAATTCGATTCTCGGGTACGGCATGTCGCTCGCCAGCGCCGCGGCGGTCGGCCCGAACATGGAAAAGCGGACCATCTCCGTGATGGGCGACGGTGGGTTCTGGCACAACGGCGTCATCACCGGCGTTGCCTCCAACGTGTTCAACAACGGCGACGGCGTTCTCATCGTGATGCAGAACGGCTACGCATCGGCCACCGGCCAGCAATATCTGCCGTCGAGCAAGGCCAACCGCAGCGGCACACCCACCGGCATCAGCATCGAAAAGACGCTGCGCTCGCTGGGTGTCAAATGGCTGCGCACGGTGCGCACGTATAGCGTTGCCAAGATGGCGGCGACCCTGAAGGAGGCGATGCGCACCGCCCAGCATGGGCTCAAGGTCATCATCGCCGACGGCGAATGTATGCTGGCGCGCCAGCGCCGGCTGCGCGTGGAAAATGCCGAGAAGCTCAAGCGCGGCGACCGCGTGGTGACGACGCGCTTTGGCGTCGACGATGAAATCTGCACCGGCGATCATTCCTGCATCCGGCTGTCCGGATGTCCGTCGCTGACGGTCAAGCCCAACCCGGATCCGCTGCGCAGCGATCCGGTAGCGGCCGTGATCGAAAGCTGCGTCGGCTGCGGGCTGTGCGGCGAGGTCGCGCACGCCGCCGTGCTCTGCCCGTCGTTCTACCGCGTCGATGTCATCGCCAATCCGACGTGGTGGGATCGCAAGCTGTTTCGGATGCGTGATGCCGTAATTGGACGGCTGCGCGGCGCTCCTTCTCCCTCTCCCCAGCGGGGAGAGGGCGGGGTGAGGGGGCTCGGGCCTATCGGCGAGGCGCAAGTCGGCGAGTCTCGAACCCCCTTACCCCAACCCTCTCCCCTGCGGGGAGAGGGAGTTCGCAGCGGCGGACCGCAAGGGGGTGCACGTCCCCTCACACTCCTCATCGCCGCGCTGGGCGGCGAGGGTGGCGGTGTACTCACCGACTGGATTGTTGCCGCGGCCGCCAGCCAGAATTTTCCAGTGCAATCGACGTCGATTCCCGGCGTGGCGCAGCGCACCGGGGCGACCACCTACCACATCGAGTTTGTCCCCAAGGCTTTCGTTGCCCCCACCGCAGGCGGGGGAGGGTCAGCGAGGGGGCGGCCGATCTTGGCGTTGGCGCCGGGCGTCGGCGATGTCGACCTCGTCGTGGCCAGCGAGCTGATGGAGGCTGGCCGCGCCATCGCCGCCGGCTTTGTCACGCCCGACCGCACCATGACGATCGCCTCCACCAGCCGCTCCTATCTGGTGGTGGAGAAGATGGCGATGGGCGACGGCCGCTACGATCAGCAGCGGCTCATTCAAGCGGTGCAAAAAAATTCGCAGAAAGCGCTGCTCCTCGACCTTGAGGCGATCGCACGCGAGTCCGGTGCGATGATCAGTGCCGTGATGCTCGGCGTCATTGCGGGTGCCGGCAGGCTGCCAATACCGGCCGAAGCGTTCGAGGCGGCGATCCGCGCCGACGGCAAGGCGGTCGATGCCAACTTGCGTGGTTTCCGCGCCGGGTTCGCGGCGGCGCAAAGCGGGGCGGGTGCGGAATCCGTTCCCGGCAAGCGCTATCGCGCGGCCGTTACTTCGCTCGCTGAGCTCGAGAGCGAGGTAGCGCGCATGCCGGCGCCGGCGCGAGCCTTCATGACCGAAGGCGTGCGCCGCCTCGCCGCCTATCAGGACGTTGCGTACGCGCGGCTCTATCTCGATCGTCTGGGGCCGATCCGCGATGCGGATGCGAAGGCCGGCGCTGACGGACAGTTGCTGGCGGAGACGGCGCGCCATCTCGCGGTGCGCATGTCCTACGAGGACGTGATCCGGGTGGCGCAAGCCAAGATCGATCCGGCGCGCATGGAGCGCGTCGTTGCCCAAATGGGCGCCAAGCGGGAGCAGCCGTTCAGCGTCACCGAGTTTCTCAAGCCGGGTGTCGACGAGTTCTGCTCAATCCTGCCGCCGTGGCTGGCGCGGCCCATTCTGGCGTTGGCCGAACGGCACGCTGGGCTGGCCCGCGTGCATTGGGGCATGGAGCTCAACACGGCTTCGATCTTCGGCTATCTGCGGTTCGTCACGCTGGCAAAGCTGCGCCCATGGCGGCCCAAGACCTACCGTTTCCAGGAGGAGCAGCGCGCGATCACCACGTGGCTCCGTCTCATCGCCGACGCCGCGCCGCTGTCGGCTGAACTTGCGATCGAAATCGCCGAATGCGCCCGCCTCATCAAAGGCTATGGCGACACCCACAAGCGCGGCGCCGCCAATTACCGGTTGATCGAGACCGAGCTGATGCTTCCGGCGCTTGCCGGCAGCATGCCTGCGCGCCAGGCCGCGGAGGCGATTGCCAACGCGCGTACGGCGGCACTGCTCGACCCCGAAGGCGAAGCTCTTTCCAGGTGTATCGTCGCAATTCATTCTCAATCGAGCCATAGGCTCGCGGCGGAATAACAGGCCCCGGCCGCTCGTCGGCTCAAGCGGAGCCACTGTAAAATGGGCGTGAGGAGACGCGATCTTTTTCACCCTGGCCGCCTCCGCCGCTATTGCGGCGAAGCTCGATCGGCGCGCTGTCGCACAATCATCAGTCCCGGCCGAAGATCAGCATCCCGTCGGTGACTTCATCGTGCAGCGTGTCCGCAAGGGGCTGCGCGTCACGCACCGGCGCAATCCCAATCGCGCTTTGTGGGAAAGCGCGGTGGACGGCAATTTCATCATCGCCGAAAAGGCTACCGCCGATATTCACGCTTTCGGCACGCCCGAGGGGTCGTACACGATCCGCGATAAGGTCGCGGCGGCCTACGGGCGGCCGAGCATCGATGCCATCGTTTCGGCGTCTGACAGCCTGACTGTATCGGGCCGACTGCACGGCGAAGGCCGCCCGCTCGATTATAAGCTCACCTTCGAGGCGGTTGCGCCGGCGCACCTGCGTTTTCAGATCGCGTGCGCGGGCGATCCAGCCGTCAACCGCATTCGCCTGCGTTCGGCCTCTACGGCTGACGAAGGTTTTTTCGGCTTCGGCGAGCAGCTCACTTATTTCAATCAGAAGGGCAACATCCTGCCGATCCTGGTGCAGGAGCACGGCGTCGGCCGCGGAAGGCCGATATTGACGCGGACCATCGACGTTCTGGCTAAAGGTGGCGGCCGCAATCCTTACGTCACCGAAGCGCCGGCGCCGCATTTCATCTCGAGCCGCTTACGTTCGCTGTTCCTGGAGAACACGCAATACAGCGTGTTCGACATGCGCCGGGCCGAGACGTTCGAGATCAAGGTGTGGTCCGGCACGATGACCGGGCGCATTCCTTACGGCGAAACGCCGCTCGAGCTGATCGAGACCTACACGGAATATGCCGGCCGCATGCGTGTGCTGCCCGATTGGGTGCACAGCGGCGTCATTGCCGGCCTCATGGGCGGCACGCAAAGCGTCCGGCGGAAGCTCGACCTGATACGCCAAGCCGGTGCGCCGCTCGCGGGCTTATGGCTACAGGATTGGGTCGGCGCTCGCATCACCTCTGCGGGGACGCAGTTGTGGTGGAACTGGCAGCTTGACGAAAATTACTATCCGCAATGGCGCCAACTGGTCAGCGATCTGGAAAGCAGTGGCGCGCGCATGATGATCTACATCAACCCGTTCCTCACCACCACGGAGGGCCACAATTCTCTGTTCAAGGAGGCTGACGCGAACGGCTATCTGGTCAAGAAAGCGGATGGCACGCCGTACTTGATCAAGAATACCGACTTCTTTGCGGCGCTGATCGACCTGGCCAATCCGCAGACGCGGACCTGGATCAAGGGCGTCATCAAGAACGAGCTCATCGGCAAGGCCGGCGCTTCCGGATGGATGGCGGATTTCGGCGAAGCACTGCCGTTCGACGGCAAGCTTGCGGGAGATGCGGCGCCTGACGTCTGGCACAATCGTTTCTCCGGGGAATGGGCCAAGGTGCACCGTGAGGCCATCGAAGAAGCAGGCCGCGGTGACGACATCGTGTTCTTCAACCGCTCCGGCTTCACGCAGAGCCCGAAATTTTCAACGTTGTTCTGGCTCGGGGATCAGACGGAAACCTGGGACCAATACGACGGCATCAAGACCGCGGTCGTCGGTCTTCTTTCAGGCGGCGTTTCCGGCTTCAGCCTGTTGCACAGCGACACCGGCGGTTATGTCACGCTAAGCGTCCATGCGGGCGGGCGCAAGATTCCAGTGATCAGGCGCAGCGACGAGCTTTTCCAGCGCTGGATGGAACTGAACGCCTTCACCGCCGTCTTCCGCACCCACGAAGGGCTCGACCCGACGATCGGAGCGCAAATTGATAGCTCTCCGGCCAACCTGGCGCACCTGACCCGATTTGCCAAAGTCTACAAAGGTCTCGCGACCTACCGCAAACGTCTGGTCGCCGACGCCGCGGCGCGCGGTTATCCGGTGGTGCGGCATCCGTTCCTGCATTACCCGGACGATCCCAACACGCTGTCGCTCCGCTATCAGTTCTTGCTCGGCCCCGATCTCATGGTCGCGCCGGTGCTCGATCCCGGCATGGATACGGTTGAAGTCTATTTCCCGCTCGGCAGCGAATGGACCGATTTGTGGACCGGCGCCGACACCGGCACCGCTGGATCGTTCCGCCGCATGCCGGCGCCGCTGTCGAAGCCGGCGGTGTTCCTGCGCAAGGGTGCATCCTCGGCCGAGGAGATTCGTACTGGTTTGCAAAACGCTGGGGCGCTTTAACAACGGAGGATCCTGACATGGCCGGCCCAATCGCGGACGCAGCGCGCGGTCTTTATCGGCTCATTCGCGCGCTGGCGGCTGTTTGCATCATCGGAATTTGCTTCGGCAGCACCGGCGCGCTGGCGCAATCGTCGTTCTATCGTGCCTCGCCGCAGGAAATCGCCGGCCGGCCCGGCACGCTCATCCGCCAAGAGCCTTTAGGGCTGCAGGCGCCGTTCGGCGCATCCGTGGTGCGCGTGCTGTATCGCTCAACGGGCCTGCATGACGAATCGATCCCGGTTTCCGGCGCCGTCATCATCCCGCCCGGTCCAATGCCCCCTGAAGGCCGGCCCATCGTCGCCTGGGCGCATCCGACCACGGGTGTGGTGCCGCGCTGCGCCCCATCCTTGGCGATGTTTCTCATTCAGCAAATTCAGGGCGTGCGCGAAATGGTGCAGCGCGGCTACATCGTGGCCGCGACGGATTATCCCGGGCTCGGCACTCCGGAAACCCATCCGTATCTGGTGGGCGAGAGCGAAGCGCGCGCGGTGCTCGACTCCGTGCGTGCGGCGCGAGAGTTGACGGGGGCACCGGCGCGTTTTGCCGTGTGGGGACATTCGCAAGGCGGGCAGGCGTCATTGTTCACCGGCATCATGGCAAAGAGCTACGCGCCGGAGCTTGATCTCGTAGGCGTCGCCGCTGCCGCCCCGGCGACCGAACTTGCGGCACTCCTCGCCATCGACATCGACACCAACGGCGGCCGCAATCTCACCGCCATGACGCTGTGGTCGTGGTCACGCGTTTTTAACGCGCCGATCGATCGCGTGGTCGATCCCGATGCCATACCGGTTGTTGATCGACTCGCCGGCGAGTGCATCGAGTCGATCTACGACATTCTGCGGCGGCGCGGCCCAACGCGTTTGCTGGGGCAGTCATTCCTGGCCGAGAAGGATTTCTATCGGACCGAGCCCTGGCGGGCGCTGATGACCAAAAATACGCCGGGGACCTTGCCGCCACATATCCCGGTATTCCTGGCGCAAGGCGGCGCCGACGAGCTCGTCCGGCCGCAAGTTACGCAAGAATATATGAAGCGGCTGTGCGCTGCCGGAAGCAAGGTCCAATGGTTATTCATGCCGACGGTGAACCACGGGTTCGCCGGGCGCAATAGTGCCTCAGCCGCCGTTCAGTGGATGGCCGATCGATTTGCGGGGGCCGGTCCGCCAAGCGACTGCAGCGGGTGAGCAGCAGAGCCATCTGCTCCGCCACGGCATTGCGCCGTTGCGGTGTTGCGCATCGCTCCAGGCAGCGATGCCGAAATGACGCAGCCAATCGTGCTACAAAACGCCGCCGCCGGTTTGGCAATGCACGCGCTACGGACTAACGTACCGCTCCAGCCGGCCAAGCAGAAGAACATTGGCCAAAGAATATTGGCCAAAGAGCATTGGCCAAGAGGCGCGCCACGGTTGTGGCGTGTCAATTGGGCCATCGGGAGGATCACATGAAATGCGATTTTCGCGGATTGATCATTGCTCTGTCGCTGTTCGGCTCGTTGGCGTTGGCCGTGCAGGGTACGGCTTCTCCGGCGCAGGCTTACGACATCAACGCAGTATTGCCGATCACCGGCGGCGCTTCGTTCCTCGGCAAGGAAGAACAGCAGGCGCTGCAGCTTGCTGAGCCCGTCATCAATAAATCCGGCGGCATTCAGGGCCAGGACGTTCATTTTGTCTTTTATGACGATCAGTCCAATCCGCAGACCGGCGTTCAGCTGACCAATCGCGTGATCGCCGCCAAGCCCGCGCTGGTGCTTGGCTCATCGCTGGTCGCCGTCTGCAACGCCATGGCGCCGCTGATGCAGGACGGTCCGGTGCAATATTGTTTCTCGCCCGGCATCCATCCGCCGAAAGGGAGCTACGTCTTCACGTCCAGCGTCTCGACGCTCGACCTTGCGGACGCCATGGTCCGTTATTTCCGCCTCAAGGGGTGGACGCGGCTCGCATTCATGACCAGCGCCGACGCTACCGGCCAGGACGCAGAGCATGGCCTCGATGAGGTCGCGAGCCGTCCGGAGAACAAGGACATCACGGTGGTCGACCGCGCCCACTTCAACACGACCGACGTCAGCGTCGCCGCGCAGATCGAGCATGTGAAAGCCGCCAACCCGCAGGTGCTGATTGCTTGGAGCACCGGCACGCCGATCGCCACGGTGTTCAAGGGCATCGTCCAGGCCGGACTCGACATTCCGATCGCCACCACCAACGGCAACATGACTTATGCGCAGATGACGCAGTACGCCTCGTTCCTGCCGAAGCAGCTTTACATCGCCGCGCCCGAATGGGTGCAGCATCAGGGCGTGATCACGCTCGATCCGGCCGTTGAGAAGGCGCAGGCGCAGTTCTTCGAAACGTTCAAGGCCGCCAATGTCAAACCTGACATCGCCGCGACGTTGGCCTGGGATCCGACCATGATCGTGGTCGATGCGTTGCGCCATCTCGGCCCCAATGCGAGCGCCCAACAGCTTCGCGACTACCTGGCCAATCTCAAGGGCTACGCGGGGATCAATGGCATCTACGACTTCACCAAGATCGCGCAACGCGGGCTTGACGTGAACGGCGCCGTGATGACGCTATGGAGTCCCGCGCATCAGACGTGGGAGTTGGTGAGCAAGCCGACTGGAATTCCGCTCCAATAGTTTCGCGCGTTTTCGCGCGTTAGACGGAGAGAACAAGCAAAGTGGCCCCGATCATTGTCGGCGGTCTGCTCCAGGGCAGTGTCTTTGCCATCGTCGCACTGGGCTTTGCGCTGGTTTATCGCGTCACCGGCGTGATCAATCTCTCGCAGGGCGCCTTCTGTATCGTCGGCGCGCTGTCGATGCACACGTTGCAGCAAACGCTGGGCTGGCCCGGTCCGCTTGCGGCTGTGGCCGCGATCGCGGGAACGAGTTTGTTCGGGGCGGCGCTCGGCGCCGCGACCTTTGTGCCGGCGCTGTCGCGGCTGCCGAACTCGAGCATGCTCATGCTCACGGCCGGGCTGTTGACCCTGATCGAAGGGGTCGTGCTCGTCGTTTGGGGCAGCGACCCTTACGATCTGGCGTCATTCTCCGGAGAAGCCCCGGTCGACGTGCTGGGCGTGCGCGTGCCGTCGCAAGGCCTTTGGATCGGCGGCACTGCCCTGATCGTAATCGTGGCGCTGTGGTTTCTGCTCTCGCGCACTATGTTGGGCAAGGAGCTGCGCGCCTGCGCCGAGAATCCGCTGGCGGCGCGGTTGATGGGCATCGACGTGCCGCGCATGACGCTCTTGAGCTTCGCGCTCGCCGCCATGATTGGTGCGATCGGCGGCATCGTGGTGGCTCCGATCGCGTCGCTACAATTCGATTCCGGGCAGTTTTTCACCATCTATGGTTTCATTGCCGTGGCTATCGGCGGCATGGGATCATTTATTGGCGCCGTTGTTGGTGGACTGATCCTGGGCGTCGCCCAGCAATTGTTCGCCGGCTACATTTCGTCGCTTTTCAGCAACGCGCTGGCAGTGGTCCTGCTGCTGGTCACGTTGTTGTTGTGGCCGAGCGGATTATTCATGACGGTTGCGCGGCGTCATGACGTGCGCGACGAGCAGCAGATCCACCTTCCCATCGTCCGTTTCAGGGCGCGTGACTCGCTCATCTTCGGCGCCGTCGCGGTGGCGGCGCTGATGGCGTTGCCGTGGTTTGTTCCGCAAAGCAGCGGTTTGCTCGGCACGCTGGTCATTACCGGCATCCTTTTCATCGGCGTGCTCGGGCTCGACGTGCTCATGGGCTACGCCGGGCAGGTGAGCCTGGGGCAGGGCGGCTTCATGGCGATCGGCGGCTACACGGCTGCGATTTTGGCCGTGCGTTATGGCTGGCCTCCGCTTGCAGGCACTGCGGCAGGAATCGTGCTTTCGCTCCTTTGTGCTCTTGTGCTCTCCATGGCGACCATGCGGCTGCGCGGCGTCTATCTGGCGCTGGCGACGTTGAGCTTCGGCCTGATGATCGATTCGCTGGCCGTAGGCATGATGGACACGACCGGCGGCCCGTCCGGCCTTGTCGGCATTCCGTCATTCTCAATCGGGGCGTTCTCGTTCGCGAGTCCGCTGGCGATGTATTATCTGGTGGCGGTGTTGATCGTCGTGCTCGTGCTGTTGCTCCTCGGCGGGCTGCGATCGGGCTTTGGCCGCGCGCTCAAAGCCATTCGCACCGATCAGACCGCCGCCGCCGCGCTCGATATCAACGTGCCGCGCTATAAAGTGGCCGCGTTTGCGATCAGCGCCGCGCTGGCGTCACTGTCCGGCAGCCTCTACGCATTCTTCTTTCACTTTCTGTCGCCCGAAATGGTCAATACCTCACGTTCGCTGGAAATGATCACCATGCTGGTGATCGGCGGCGAGGGGACGCTGGTGGGATCCTTGTTCGGTGTCGCGCTGCTGACGCTGCTGCCGGAGATTTTCCAGCCTTTCGCCCTCTATAAGCGGCTTGCCGAAGGCGCGTTGCTTGTCCTTGCCTTCCAGTATCTGCCTGCGGGCATCTACGGTTCGCTGGCCGGTTGGGTATCGCGGCTTGGGATGCGCCGTGGTTCGCTCAAGGCGCTCGATCTCGCCATGTCGAAGGATGGCGGCCGATGAACACGGCGCTGCAAGTCGTCAACGTCAGCAAGCGTTTCGGCGGCCTTACGGCGATTTCCGATGTTACGCTCGACGTGCTGGACGGCAGCGTGACGGCGCTGATCGGACCTAACGGCGCCGGCAAGACGACGCTGTTCAATCTGATCACCAACCTGTTTCCGCCTTCCTCGGGCGAGATTTATTTCTACGGGACTTCGCTCAAGCGCCTGTCGCCGGGCCAGATCGCCCGCCTCGGCTTGATCAGGACTTTTCAGACGGCGCGGGTTTTCCCGGGAATGACGGTGCTGGAGAACGTGCTGGTCGGGGGTCATCGGCGTATTCGCCGTCACGCGGCTGAGCAGATGCTGTGGCTGCCGGCGGCGCGGCAGGAGGAATGCGCCCTCGCGGCGCGCGCCGACGCGTTTCTGGAACTCGCCGGCCTTTCCCGTTTCCGCAACGAGGCCGCGACCGACCTGCCGATGGGCTCGCAGAAATTGCTCGAAGTCATTCGTGCCCTGATGGCGCGGCCGCGGCTTCTGCTGCTCGATGAGCCGGCGGCGGGTTTGAACGACGCCGAAACGGCGGAGCTAGGCTCGCTGCTCCGCGCCGTGCGCGATGTGGGCACCACCGTCATGGTGGTCGAGCACAACATGTCGCTGGTCATGGGCGTCGCCGATCGCGTGATGGTGCTCGACGCCGGCACTCTGGTCGCCGTCGGCACGCCGCAGGAGATCGGGCAAAACGCGCGCGTGATCGAGGCCTATGTGGGCCAGAGCGAGGCGCAAACGGGGAGCGTGGCCTGATGCTTGAGTTGCGCGGCATCGCGGCCGGATACGGCGGCCTCTCCGTCATCCACGACATCGATCTGTCGGTACGCGCCGGCGAGATCGTGACGCTGGTCGGCGCCAACGGTGCCGGCAAGACGACGCTGGTGAAGACGATCTCCGGCCTGTTGCGGGCGCACGCCGGGCAAGTTCTGTTCGAAGGCCGGCGCATCGAAACGCTATCGACGCGCGCCCGGGTACTGTTGGGAATCGCCCAGGTGCCGGAAGGCCGCCAGACTTTCGCCGGCCTGACCGTTGCGGAAAATCTGGAACTTGGCGGCTTCGTCCGCCGCAAGCGCACCGGCGAGGACACCGGGCAGCGTATCCGCGATGTCTGTCAGCGCTTCCCGGTGCTGCTCGAACGGCTGCACGAAGTCGTTGCCAACTTCTCCGGCGGTCAGCACCAGATGCTGGCGATCGCGCGCGGCCTGATGGCGAGCCCGAAGCTTCTGATCCTCGATGAGCCTTCGCTTGGGCTCGCCCCGGTCCTGGTGTCGCAGATTTTCCACTTGATCGCCGGGCTGCGCGACGAAGGCGTGGCGATCCTGCTGTCGGAGCAAAACGCACGGTTGAGTCTCGCGATCGCCGATCGCGGCTACGTCATCGAGAAGGGCCGCGTCACCGTGTCCGGAACCGGCCAAGAACTTCTCCACTCGGCCGACATCGCCGAGCGCTACCTTGGCGTCGGGGCCGCCCGGGCGGCAACCAATGGGACGCGGGACGAGACGTTTACCGATAAGCTGCGGGATCTCATGCAATCCTGATATAGTCGCAAAGACCTATTCGGCTCGATGGGAGCGCCACTGATGCAGACCACAACGCAATCCGCCACGCCGGACGTCCGGCGCTCTGCCGATGCGATGCAGACCAAGCCGCTGTCGCCCGCGCTCGGCGCCGAGATCATCGGCGTCGATCTCAGCGAGCCGATCAGCGATGAGCTGTTCGCCAAGATTCAGGATTGCTGGCACCAGAATCTCGTCGTGCTGTTTCGCGATCAGCATCTGAGCGAGGACGATCAGGTCCGCTTTGCCGAGCGTTTCGGGCCGCTGGCGATCAGCCATACTCAGCGCTTCACCACCGGGAATCCCTCCGTGATGCTGATTTCGAATATTCGCGAGAACGGCAAGCAGATCGGCGCGCTGCCCGACGGCGACATGCAGTTCCATTCCGACCAGTGCTATCAGGAAAAGCCCGCCATGGCCTCGATGCTGTACGCCATCGAGATTCCCAGCGCGGGCGGCAACACGCTGTTTGCCAACGCCTACAAGGCTTACGAGACGCTGAGCGACGACATCAAGCGCCGCATCGACGGCCGCAAAGCGATGCACGCCTACGACTACGATGCGGCGTCAATGAAGCGTGGCACGCGCATCAAGGAGGGCGTGCCGCATTTCGCCCATCCGGCCGTGCGCACGCATCCGACGACGGGCCGCAAGGCGCTCTACGTCAACCGGCTGATGACCGTCGCCATCGAGGGGCTGCCCGAAGCCGAGAGCGATGAATTGCTGAACGTCCTGTTCGAGCACCAGGAGAACCCGGCGTTCGTCTACGAGCACGTCTGGCGCCTGAACGATTTGTTGATGTGGGACAATCGCTGTGCGCTGCACGCGCGCAGTGACTTCAGTTCCGATGAACGCCGGCTGATGCGGCGGGTGACTGTATTGGGGGAACGGCCGATCTAGGCGCCGCGTCATGGCCGGGCTTGTCCCGGCCACCCACGACTTTCGTCTGGAGCGCCAAGGATAAAGACGTGGATGCCCGGCACAAGGCCGGGCATGACGGATGCGGATTTGGCGCCGTTGGCGTTACGCCACGGCTACGAAGGCGTCTTCGCCGATCTTGAGTTCGTGATGCTCGCCGCAGTGCGGGCAGCGGACGTTGAGCGCAACAAAGCGTAATCCGCCTTCGCCCGATGGGTTCGTCTCTGCGCCGTCAATTCCAGGGTCGATCTCCCGCCCGGTCGTTGGACAAGAGAATGTAAGCGCGCCCATGACAAACCCTTCCGCAACCGCCCCACCACGAGACCAGACTTCCACGTAACTGTGATTAATATTTGGTAAGTGGCCCTGTTTTGATGACAGTGAGCCTTATGTCCCCGATTTCCACAAGACAGTGGATACTTTGATCGGGTGGAACCGGGGTGTTTTTGAGATCAGAAGGTAAACGCCGAAAGTTCCACGTCGTCGTCACGCTTTTCTCGCCGGACAGAAAAAAGTTCCCTCGACTTCGACCACGTCGTCCTGGTTGAGCCGGCTGACCTCCACGACGGTGCGCGGCGGATATGGTCCGCCGCCCCAAAGTTCCTCCTGAATTTTGTTCACGAGCGGCCGGTAGCGGTCAATGTCGATCACATAGACCGTGAGGCGGACGGCGTCGCGCAATCCGCCGCCCGCCGCTTCGACGATCGTCTGCATGTTCAAAAAAGCTTGGCGCACGCGCGCCTCGTTGCCCTTCACCAGCGTGTTCGTGGCCGGATCGATCCCGCGCATGCCCGCCACATAAACGAAATCGCCGGCCCGCACGCCGAGGCTCCACGTCCCCGTCGGTTTGATGGCGCCGGATGGCGAAAGAAACTCGATTTTCTCTGTCGGCATTGAGAAAGCTCGCGTTGCAGGATCGCGCCGAGCTCGGCAAATCCGTTACCTATCCCATACCAGAAGAACCGAGGCGATGGTTTCTCTTCGCTCGCCGCTTCACGGACGGTAGGCATGCTCTTGCCGCACGCTCTTGACCTTCGCTATGGTGATGGCAAAGCGCGGGCGTAGTTCAGTGGTAGAACATCAGCTTCCCAAGCTGAGTGTCGTGGGTTCGATTCCCATCGCCCGCTCCAACCGACGCCGCGAAGCCGCGTAGGTTGCCAAGCATAAGGGGTAGGGAGTCCAATGCCACTCACTAAAATCAACGGCGTCAACATCAATTGGCAGGTCATCGGCGATCGCGGCCCGTGGGTCATGGCGACCACTGGCGGCCGGCGCGGCTACGACGAATTCGTTCCGATGGCGCAGAAGATCGCGAAAAGTGGCTTTCGCGTCACGCTGCATGATCGCCGCAACACCGGCG
>JBAUYV010000182.1:0-16881 GCA_049584975.1 Xanthobacteraceae bacterium
CGGAGGCAACACCCCTCGGGGCTCAACGAGAGAGACGCGCACTCGGGAGGGGCCGGTAGGGTGGCGCCCTCTCGGTTTGCGATTGAGCAACGGGCGGCAGATGAAAGCCACCGCCTTTGTTATTTAACCTTAAGAGCGCCGAGTTTTTCACAAGCGGCCCAGATCATGATTTCCTGGTCACGATAATTTTGGATAGGGGATTGAGATGAATCCGGAACCCATGTTGCGAGCTATTGCGATTTTTCTCAACGTGGTGGTTCTCGTCGCAGTGGCAACCTTCCAACCCGGAATCTTTGGTACATTGGGTCTATTCATTCTTGCGGGTATTCTTTTCGTGATCAGTGCCGGTCTAGTCCTCTCACTGGCTTGGAGAGAAAATCAGGCCAGCGATCAATCCGCCCACCGAAATTAGGACAGTCGGCTCCGTAGATTAGGACAGACTCCTGGGAATTAGGACAGCCCCGTTTTTGATTTCGCCTGTTCGCTCATGCTGGCGATCGAGCGCTGCCGACGGCATGATAACCCGGCACGAACTCTCCGAACGTGGGTACGTCCGGCAGCAACTCCGAGCGCGTCGCGCTGGTGATCGCCAGCCCGCGCAGCCGTCTGTCTTTGACGTACTCGATCGGCTGCGGCAGCGGGCTGAAATAGAAATGCACTTGTCCGGCCAGCAGATCGGGCATCAAAGCCGTACGATAGGGCACGTGCGTGGACGTGATGCCGGTCATCAGCTTGAGCAGTTCACCACACACATAGGGCGTCGTCCCTACGCCCTGCGAGGCCATGTTGACCTTGCCGGGATTAGCCTTCGCGTAGGCGATGAACTCGGGAAGGGTTTTGACCGGCAACGACGGAGTAACGACCAAGACAAAGGAATTGGCGCCGATGAAAGCCACCGGCGTGATGTCGCGGACGACGGCGGCGCAGGTTCACTCTATCTTGATATTGGCGTCGCGGATCACCTTGCCCCATTTCACGGTTTCATCCGCCATGAGCTTGGTGAAGTCGGCTGGCGACATCGGCATCGGTTCAGCGCCCAAATCGGCGAGCCGGGTCTTCATTCCCGGGTCCGCGAGGCCTGCGGCAACCTCTTTGCTCAGGATGTCGATGACCTCCGTTGGCGTGCCCTTGGGCGCCGAGATGCCGAACCAGCCGGCCGCGTCGTAACCCGGTATGAATTCACCGATGGCCGGCACATCCGGCAGCAAAGGCGAGCGCTTTGCAGACGTGACCCCGAGCGCACGCAGCTTGCCGGCCTTCACGTACTGGATCGACGAGGTAATGCCCTCAAACATGCACTGCACTTGTCCGGCCAGAAGATCGACCAGGGCAGGCCCGCCGCCGCGATAGTTTACCGTGGGCATGTTCACGCCGGCCATCACCTTGAACAATTCGCCAAACATATGCGGCGGGCTGCCGTTGCCGGCCGTCGCCAAGTTGATCTTGCCTGGATTGGCTTTGGCGTAGGCGATGAACTCGGGGATCGTCTTGGCCGGCAACGATGGATGGACCTCCATGACGGACGGTGCGACCATCAGGCCTGCGATCTGCACGCTCTCGTTCATGTAATTGAATGTCATATCCTTGTAGAGTGTCTGGTTGATCGCATTCGATTGGGTGGCCAGCAGCAGCGTGTAGCCATCCGGAGGAGAATGCAGCACATACTCGGTGCCGATGTTGCTGCCCGCGCCCGGCCGATCCTCGACAATGAATTGCTGGTTGAGACGCTTCGAAAGCCATTCGCTGATCAGGCGCCCGGCGATGTCAGTCGGACCCGCGGCAGCGTAGCCGACGATGACGTGCACAGGCCGTGACGGATAAGCTTCCGCCCGGGCGAGGCGCGGCAAAGCCGGAAGCGCGGTCGCGCCCGCTGCCAGATGCAGGAATTTGCGGCGGGGAATTTTCATGAAGGCTCCTCCTGTTGCGGTGTGGCGGCCAATTTGAGCAAGCCGGCTCAATCGAGCCTGATCCCTATGGATTTGACCAGCGGCGTCCAGCGCGCCACCTCTTCGTCCATGAAACGGTTGAATTTGTCCGTCGTCCAGTCGGTCACAGGTATGACCGCCTGATCGACGAGCGATTGCTGATAGGCCTTATCCGCCATCGCGGTGCTGTTTGCCTTGGCGATCTGCGCGACGACCGGCGCCGGTGTTCCCCCCGGAGCAAATAGCGCGAGCACCTGCTCGGTGACGAGGCCCGGGACTCCGGCTTCGACGGCGGTCGGTATCTCGGGCGCGACCGGCAGCCGTGTCCGATTGGTGATCGCGAGCAGACGCAGTTTGCCGGTGCGGTGAAATTCGAGCACCTGGCCGGTCATGGCCGGAATGATCATCGGTATCTGTCCGGCGATCACATCGGCGAGCGCCGGACCGGCACCGCGGTAAGGCACGTGCGGCAGGTCTTTTATGCCGGTCAACGATTTAAGGAGTTCGCCGCTGAGGTGGTTCTCCGTCCCGGCGCCGGCCGAGCCGTACGACAGCTTGCCCGGATTTTCCTTTATGTAAGTCACAAGCTCCATGAGCGATTTCGCCGGCACGGAAGGGTTGACCGCAATTGCAAAGCCGGTGATCGCCACCATTGAGATCGGCGTCAGGTCCTTCGCCGGGTTGAGCAGAGGGTGCTCGCGAAGAATAAGCTCCGTGAGGTTGATTGAGGAGCTGCCGAGGAAAATTGTGTAGCCGTCGGGCGGCGAATGGGCGACTGCCGCCGCGGCCAACGAACCGCCGGCACCGGGCTGGTTCTCGACAATGACCGTACCGAGGTCCGCCTGCAACTTGGCGGCCAACGGGCGGCCGACGATGTCGAACACGCCCCCCGGCGGGAACGGCAGCACCAGCCTGATCGGCCGCGATGGAAAGGTTTCAGCGTGCGCACCGCGCGGTAGCACTGGCAGCGCGGCCGCCGCCCTTGCGAAATACAAAAATCTTCGCCGATGAAATTCCACGATGCCCTCCCATACTATTTTTTATGTTGCAGCCGGCTCAGTCGGCTTTGATGCCCGCGAACTTGATCACCTTTTCCCATTTCTCAGTCTCGCTGACGATAAACTTTTCGAAGTCGGCGGGCGAGCCCGTGAATACGTCGCAGCCGAGATCGGTAAAGCGTTTCCTCATTGCAGAATCAGCGAGTGCGGCGTTGACCTGTTTGTTGAGCGCGTCGACGACGTTTGCTGGTGTGCCTTTGGGCGCAACGATTCCGTACCAGCCGTTCGCCTCATAGCCGGGCAGAAATTCGGCCACGGCGGGAACGCCCGGCAAAAGCTCCTGACGCTTGGTGCTGGTGACCGCCAGCGCGCGCAGCTTGCCGGATTTGATGTAGCCCAGCGAAGCCGGCATGACGCCGAACATCGCCTGCACGCGGCCGCCAACCAGATCGGGCATCGCGGCGCCCTCGCCCTGATAGATGACGTCCAGCATGTCGAGGCGGGCCATCATCCGGAACAGCGCTCCGGCGACGTAGAGCGGCGTGCCACTGCCGCCCGAAGCCAGATTGATCTTGCCCGGATTGGCTTTCACATAGGCGATGAACTCGGAAACCGTTTTCGCCGGCACCTCGGGATTCACGTCCAAGACCAGAGGTATCGTGGCGATGCTCGCCACCGGCTCGGCGTCCCGTATGAAGTTGAAGTTCAGATGATGGAAAAGCGAGGGATTAATCGCATTCGACGACATGGCGAGCAGGAGCGTGTCGCCGTCCGGTGCCGACTTCAGCGCCAATTCGGTGCCGATATTGGTGCTGGCGCCCGGCTTGTTTTCCACGACGAACGGCTGACCCAGCTTTTCCGACAGCCATTGCGCGATCAGCCGGCCAATAATGTCGGGCGAACCTCCGGCCGGCACGGTCACGATCATGCGCACCGGCCGGTCGGGATAAGCCTGCGCCCGCGCAATGCGCGGCATTGCGGGAACCGCCGCGGCGGCGCTTGCCAGTTGCAGAAATCGTCGGCGGCGAAGCATCATTTTCAATTCCTCCAATCACACGTTCGGGCGTGCGGGCCTACTCGGGCTTGATGCCTGCGGACTTCACCACCTTGCCCCACTTTTGCGTTTCGGCGGCGACAAAGTTTCCAAACTCGGCGGGCGTCATCACCATCGGCTCTGAACCAAGATCGGCGAATCGCGCCTTAGTCGCGGGATCGACCAGAACGGCATTAATCTCTTTGTTCAGCTTGTCGATGATATCCGCAGGCGTATTTTTTGGTGCGCCCATGCCGTCCCAAACAATAGCCTCGTAGCCCGGCACGAACTCCGCCGCGGTGGGGACGTCAGGCAGCGACGGCGAGCGCTTCGCGCCCGTCACCGCCAGGCCCCGCAGCTTGCCGGCGCGGATGTACTGGATCGACTGCAGAATAGGCGTGAACGACGCCTGCACCTGCCCGCTGAGCAGGTCCGGCAGATAATTGCTGCGATAAGGCACGTTCACGATGTTGACGCCCGCCATCTGCTTGAACAATTCGCCGGCCACATTGGTCGCAGCGCCGCTGCCGACCGACGCATAGTTGATCTTGCCAGGATTGGCCTTCGCGTAAGCGATGAACTCGGAAAGCGTCTGCGCCGGCAGCGATGGATTCACCGCCAGCACGAGAGGCAGAAACACGAGGCCCGACACCGGCGCAATGTCGCGGAGGAGATTGAAGCTAAGATTGTCATAGAGCGACACGTTGATGGCGTTGCTCATGGTCACTGTGAGCAGCGTGTAGCCGTCCGGCGCAGCGTGGGCGACGATTTCCGTGCCGACATTGCTGGCGCCGCCGGGCCGGTCGTCAACAATGAATTGCTGCCCCAGGCGCGGCGACAGCGACTGCGCGACCATGCGGGTAACGATGTCGGGCGCAATGCCGGCCGGATAAGGCACCACCATGCGCACCGGCCGCGTCGGGTAGGCTTCCGCCCACGCCATTGGCGGCAAGCCTGGAAGCACGGCGCCGCCGCTCGCTAGTCCCGTCGCCAGTCGCAGAAATTGTCGCCGCGGAAGATTCATGATTTTTCCTTTCGATCTCGGGCCGCCGCGCCGGATTAATTCGGCTTGAGGCCCGCAAACTTGACCACCTTGGCCCACTTCGCGGTTTCGTCGGCAAGGAATTTGCCAAATTCGGCCGGCGTCATCGACATGGTTTCTCCGCCCAGTTCTTTGATCTTCGCCTTGAGCTGCGGATCGGCCAGGCCGGCGTTGATGGTGGCGTTGAGCTTGTCGATGACCTCCGACGGCGTCCCTTTTGGCGCACAGGTTCCGTCCCAGGCTGTCGCCTCGAAACCGGGCAGAAATTCGCCGATGGCCGGCACATCGGGCAATACGTCCGCACGCTTGGCGCTCGTTACGCCTAAGGCAAGCAACTTACCGCCTCTGATGAACCCGATCGCGGCCGGCACCGTGATGATGAACGCCTGAACGCGCCCGGCGATCAGATCGGTGAACGCACCGGCTGGCCCGCGGTAAGGCACGTGCACCATGTTGACGTCGGCCATCAGCTTGATGAGTTCGGCCGCCACATGCATGGGCGTTCCGATGCCGGGCGACGCCAGGTTGACCTTGCCCGGATTGGCTTTTGCGTAGGCGATGAATTGCGGAAACGTCTTGGCGGGAAACGACGGGTTGACCAGCAGCACCATGGGCAGCTCGATCAATCCGGCAACGGGCGCGCTGTCACGCAGGAAATTGTAGTCGAGATTAGGATACAACGAGACGTTGACGGCGTTCGCCGACAGGCAGGTGAGTAGCGTGTAGCCGTCCGGCGGCGATTTGAGGACCGCCTCGGTCGCCAAGTTGCCGGCGGCGCCGGTCCGATTCTCGATGATGAAGGGTTGGCCCAGGCGCTCGGACAGCCACTGACCGATCAGGCGCGAAATCAGGTCGGGCGTGCCGCCGACGCCAAACCCTTCGAACATGCGCACGGGCCGCACCGGATAGTCGATCGCCGACGCAAGCCGCGGGCAGACAGCAGCGGCGGCACCGGCCGCGATACCGAATAGGTCTCGGCGTCGTACTTTCATCGCGTTCCCTCCGGGGCCCAAACCCAGCGCCCCCGGCCTGCACAGCCCGATCGCCGGCAGGCCGCATCCTCCCTGTGCCGATCATAGCACTGCGAAGGTCTAAAGCCTCGGTGCGCGGCGCGGACGAAACGTCGCTAATCCTTCGGATCCACATCGAGCCGCACCACCCAGCCTTCAAGTCCGGGCTTCGCCGCCGGATAGCACGCGACAACGAGCGGATCGTGGCCGGGCACGACGTGCCGCGGCGACGTCGCGAGTTTCCTCAGCGTCTGATAGCCTTCGACCACCTCATGGACGTTGTAGACGAGGGGATACACCCGCCCACCGTCCATGTGGGCGTAAAGATGCGAGGCGTCGGCCGCGAGCACGACGTAGCCGCGCCGCGTCTTCACGCGCACGCTTTGCAACCCCTTCGAATGTCCGCCGATGTGGTGCACGGTTACGCCGGGCGCGATCTCATCCTCGCCGTCATGGAACGCGGCGCGCCCGGTGAAAACTTTCCGCACCATGGCGATGACATCGTCGACCTCGAACGGCAGCCGCAGCGCCCGATGGCACATGCAGCGCCCGGTGGCGTAGGCCATCTCTCGATCCTGCAGGTGATAGCAGGCATGCGGAAACAGATCGTAGTTGCCGCAATGGTCGTAATGCAGGTGGCTGATGATGACGTTCTTGACCGTCTCGGGCGCGATGCCGAGCGCAAGCAGTCCTTCGCGCACCGGCTTGATTATCTCGCGCTGACGTTTCTGGCCCATGGCCTCGTCGAAGCCGGTGTCGACGATGATGGTGCCGGACGGCCCGACGATCGCCCAGACGAAGTAATCGAGCGGCTGCAGTACATCGTGCGGATCGCCGTCGATGAAATTCGTTGGCGAGCGGCGCTTATGATGACCGTAGCGGATGGCGTAGACTTCGTGCAGGTCGTCGCTCATGACATCCCCTCCCCGCTTGTTTTCATGAGATCGTTTGCGAGCCGCGCATTCTATCACCGCGCCGGCGCATCATCATCGCGTCGGCGCGGCGGGCGCCCGCGAAACGACGAAACCCCGGCGCGGAGGCCGGGGTTCGAATTCGACAGAGCGGAGAAGCCTGCAGGGTTGGGCGATAGCCCGGGTCTACAGCTGCCCGTATTTGTGCAGCACTGCGCGGCAGCGGCTGCTGACGCGCCAGCTATGGGCGGCGAGCGTCGCGCCGCAGCGCAGCAGGTTATCCCAGGTCATTCCGCCGGTGTGGTCGCAGAGTATCGCGGCCGCTGGACGGCACGGCGCCAGTTCGGCGAGATCAATCGCGTTGGCGGCGGTGGCGGAAAGGCCCACGAGAACGCATGCAGAAATCAGGAGCTTCATGCTCGGTCGTCCCTCATTATTTTTGGCTGGTAACGCTTTCCTTACCATTTTGTGACGGCAAATGCCAGCACCTTGGTGCAATGCACAAGTCAAGGTAAATCTTTGAAGATGCGGGGAAATATTGTTATTATTAGCACGCGGCAGCCGATTTTTGCCCGCTTTTGCCCAAAAGCGCGCCCTTGCCCGCCGTCACGCCTGGCAGTGAGTCGCGCCAAAGCCAATGCGCCGACCCAAGTTGCCGTTTGCCATCCGCGCCGTGGATGTCGCTATCGTCGCGAGCTCGGACTGCGTCGGCCGAGCGAACTCTTTCGCTTCGCCGGCTGCAAGGTCGAAGTCATCGACACTCTCGCCGGCTTCGGATGCTGCGCAACGTTCAACTTGAATTTCATCGAGACTGCGGTCAACGCGACCGCAACGAAAAACAAGCTGTCCCCAGTTTTCATTTTGCGTCCGCGCTACGTCCAAGGCGGCTCGATTTTTAATGAACTCGCCGGGTCGTGATCGGGCGTCCCCCGAATTTTACCTGCGCCGCCATCAATCCGCCTCAGCGTCATATCTCACTATTACCAATGTAGCCGAAACGGCTTCGGTTTTGTTCAGCCGACTTCAGATCGCTCAAACAAGGGAGTCCTTGATGTCGTTCATGCAATCACCGCAGGCATTTGAGAAAAGCCGCGACCGGGCGGCAAGCACCAAGCGCGTCCAAATCGTGATGGACCGCTTCGGTGACACCCGCCACGAGTTCGACGTGACCGACACCCAAGCCGTCGCGCTCGCCGAAGAGCGCTTCCGCCAATTGACCGGCAGCGGTTTTCGCGCCGCCGCGCTGAGCGGCGACGGCAGCCCCGGCAAGCTGCTCGGCAAGTTCGACCAGGAAGTCGAGCAGACGCTGTTCATCCCGCATCTGCAGGGCGGCTGATGCCCGTCGCACGCCGCATTCTGGGGGCGCTGCAGAACGGCGCCCTCGGAAGACGCCGGCGGATGTCGCCGGAACAGCGCGGCGTTGAACTTCTGCTGGCGAACCTGACACCGACGCAGCGCCGGCAGTACAGACGCGATCGCCATTTCGACGTGATCGGCGGCCAGAGCGGGACGCGTTACCGGCTCTGGCACTGCTTCCAGCAGAACATCGAAGAACTTGACGCCGACGGCCGGCGCCGATGGGTCTGGTGTTTCCACCCGCGCGAGACGCTCGTTCTCGGCGACGTGCTGCTGGCGCAAAAAACGTCGCTGGAGCTGTGCGAGGGCGAAGCCCTAAGGATCGCCCACGGCTATTCGAACTTCGGGGCCAATGCCGGGCCGATGTCGCGGCTCGCCCGCGACGATTTCGAGCGCACGGTGCGCAAGTCCTGGCACCGCCGGCTGGTGCGGTCGCTGCATTCAAGCTTTCGGGCCATCAAGCCGCAAACAGACTTTTATCGCGTAACACGCGTGTGCATCGTTGCCGCGGCGTTCAGCTGCGTGCTGACGCGCGTCGTTTATGGCTCGACGATTTTTCACTAGCGCAAATTCCGGTCAGATAGAACCGTCATTGCGAGCCAACGGACCCGCGCGAAGTCGCGCGGTCCGATGACAGGCTCCGCGAAGCAATCCAGAGGCTGCAAACACCGACTCTGGATTGCTTCGTCGCCCCGTTGGGGCTCCTCGCAATGACGACACTGCCGCGAAAAACAAGATGCCCGGCGCAAGGCCGGGCATCTCAATTTCCGAAGGCGTCTCGACCGACTGGGTCAGGCAGCGACCGCCGCGAGATTGCCGAACTTCTTGAGGTTCTCTTTCTGCTTGTCGTTGCGCGGCGGCAGTTTGAACAGCCGGGCGGCGGTACCGCCGAGGATGTTGTGCTTGGCCTTCTCCGACAGGAACGGCAGGTCGTAGATCGTTGACGGCAGATCGAAATCCCAGTGCGGATAGTCCGATGAGTAGAGCAACTGCGTCTCCGCATTGATCATGCGGAACGTCGTTTCCATGGCGCCGTAATCCTGAATCTCCATCGGCTGCGACGAATAGTACATGTCGCGCATGTAATCCGACGGCTTCTTCTTGAGTAGCGGCGCTTCCGACGGCCGCAGCATGTATTCGTGGTCGAGGCGCTGCATGAGGAATGGCACCCAGGCAAGGCCGGCCTCGATCCAGATCACCGGCAATTTGGAGAAGCGCTCGCCCATGCCGTTGACCACCCAGTTGGTGCAATGGAGCACGTTGTACCAGGAGAAGCCGAGCGCATGCGCCGACATGAAGCGGTTGCAGCTGCGGTAGATCGGCTCGCCCCAGTTCGGTCCGGAATGGAAGGACAGCACCAGGCCGCGCTCTTCCATGGCCCGGTACACCTTCATGTAGCGATTGTCATAGACCGCCATGTCCGAGCGCACGGTGGTGACCATGAACCCACCGACATGCTTGCGGTCGCCGAAGGTTTCGACCTGGCGAAGGCAGGCTTCGGGATCACCGAACGGCAGGCAGAGCATCGAGAAAAAGCGGTTGTCAGACTCCGGCATAACCTTTTCGGTGAGCCAGCGGTTATAGGCCCAGCACAGCTCGACCTCCATTTCCTTCTGCGGATGCATGCCAATGTTGAGCATGCCGGTCGGGAACAGACAGGAATAGTCGACGCTCATGGCGTCCATCCAGCGATGTCCGAGCTGGATGTCGCGCTCCGCGCCGGTGGCGCCGTCGGTCTTCTCCGAACCGCGCATCGGGTAGCGAGTGACACGGCCGCCCATGTCCTGATAGCCGACGTTCGTCGGCATGATGCCGGTACGGTTCCGCTTGCTGCCCGCTGAAAGGCTAAGCTGGCGCAGCACGTCGTTTTCCATGAACGGCAGCCATTCGCTCTGGTTTTCGTTCTCATAATGGTGCGCATCGACGTCGACGATCACCATGTCGTCGAAGTTGCGTTGATGCGCCTGCTTGCGGGCGTGTGACAGCAGCCTCGTGGTGTTGAGTTCCTCGATCGTTACGCGGCGTCCGCGATCAGCGACCAGATCCATAGCGTTTCTCCTGACCTTTCAAATCCTAAAAGACGAACCTCAGCGGCCCGTCCAGCTTTGCCACATGCCGAGCTCGAAAACAGCGAGATCGGCGGCTTTCAACAATCCGCTCGCCGTGACCATCACGTCGGTTGCGGAAATCGAATTTCTCGGCACCGGCATGATCCGTTCGCCGGCCTCGACGCGCGCCGTATAGACCCGGCAGGCCGCGGCGAACAGCTTTTGCAACGCCTCGGCCGAAACCATGTCGAGTTTGCCGTCGACGATGCCCCGCTCGAGCACGGCCGCAAGCCGGCTGGCGTCGGCGGAGGCGCCCTCCAAAACCTCGACCTTCGGTTTTGGTACGGGGCGCGCCGCGACCGGGCGGCGGGCGGCTTTGGTTGCCGTCTTGGTCACGTTCTTGGCGATAGCCTTTGCCGCGCGCTTAGGCGACGACATAAAGGTCTTCCCCTTTTTGCACGGTCTTGTACTTCTTGAGCTTCATCTTGCGATCGCTGACGCACTCGCCGGTCTTCATGTCGTATTCCATGCCGTGCCACGGACAGACGAAGTGCAGCTCGTCTTCCGAGAAGAACAGGCCCATCGAGGTTTTGTCGGGTCGCAACCGCTCCTCGACCTTGGCGATGGTCAGGCCCTCGCAAGCCGGGCCGCCCTGATGCAGGCAAAAATTGCTGTAGGCGTAAATTTCGCCCTCGTGCCGGAACACGCCAATCTCGTTGTCGCCGACGAAGACGATCCGGCGGTCCCCGTCCTTGAATTCCGAAAGCTTAGCGACGAATTTTTCCGCCATATGCGTTACCTACCTTGTTTTCACCCGTGACGGGTTGATTTTATTCCTTTTTTGGCACGGCCGGCGGCGGGAAGTCGCCCACTCGGACTCGGCACCGACCCATGCATTTAGCACAAACCGGGGCGTCGCGCGACCGCAGTTCCTCGGTATAAATTTCTAGTCCCATTCTAAAGTCGGACAAAGCGAAATTGGGCCTAACAGCCCAGCGGAAGCGGCATGACTAAAGGCTTAGCCATGCCGGGCACGAAGGATTTGCGGGCATCACAGCTTACCCGCCGCGTGCAGTGAACGGTAAACCGACTCCATCAGCTTGCCGGCCTGATCTTCCTTGGCGTCGGGCTGGCTGTTGATGCCGGCAGCGAACACCACATCGGAGTCCGGAAACCACGCGTAAACCGCGCGGTAGCCAAGGGTCTCGCCCTCATAGAACCAGAACTTCCCCATGGACGCGACGAACGCATGGACGACGCCGAGACCGAACCCGTGCGGATCGTCGGCCGTGACGTCGTCGATCGGCGCGCCGGTTTTCTGCGACACCGTGTGCATCAGCTCGCGACGCTGCTGCGGCTTGAGCAGGCTGCCGACGTAAAGCGCCCGCGACCAGCGGGTAACGTCGTCGGGCGTCGATACGATGCCACCCGCGCCTTGAGCCCAGGACAAGGTCATGCCGCGCACGTCCTTGCCATAGAGCGGCTGCAGGCCGGCATTGTCGGCGTCTTTGCTGGCGAAATAGCCGGAGACCATGCGCTTCGTGACCGACGGCGGATAAAGGTGTGGCCGGTAGTAGGTCTTGTCCAAGCGCAGCGCCGGATTGGCAAAGAAACGCCGCCGTAATTCGGCGGCGTAGGAGCGGCCGCTGGCCTTTTCGATGATCAACTGCGCCAACAGATAGTTCGTGTTCGAGTAGGACCAGCCAGTGGTCGGCGGCGGGGCGCCTTTCGTCGTCGGATAGACGTAGGCGATGAGTTCGGCCGGCGACCAATCCCTGGTCGGGTTTGCCGCATAGGCGACCAGCATGGCCTGCACGTTGTCGTAGGTCGGAATGCCGCTCGTCATATCGAGCAACCGCTCGATGGTGACATCTTTCCAGGCCGGATATTGCGGCAGCCACTTGCCGACGGTGTCTTGGATCGTCAGCTTGCCCTCAGCCTCGAGCTGCAGGATCGTCACCGCCGTGAATGCTTTGGTATTACTGCCGATCTGATAGAGGCTCGACGGCGTGACCGCGGCGCCGCCGTCGTATCGGGTCGTGCCCGCGGTCACGTTGATATTCGATGCCTGCCCCGGAAGCTTGACGCTGAGCGACAGCGCCGAGATGTGCTCGATGGTCCGTCGCGAGGCGAGATATTTTTCCAGGTCGGTACTCAAGGCCGCGCGTAACGCGCCATCGTATGGCGCGGCCATTGCCCCCGCGGCCAACGCCAGCAGAACGAATACGAACGCCGCGAGCCGCCTCATCGGACGCGCATCCTACGTCATGCGGTTCTCGATCTCGCCGATCTTTTCGATCCAGAGCTTCACGGTATCGCCGGCCTTCAGGAATGTGCCGCTCTCGGCGCCGGTGCCGGAAGGCGTGCCGGTGAGGATGAGATCACCCGGGTGCAGCGTCATGTTGATCGACAATTGTTCGATCTGCTCGGCCAGCGAGAACAACATCTTGCCCGTGTTAGAATTCTGTTTCAGCTCGCCGTTGACCCACAGCTTGAGGCTCAGATTTTGCGGGTCACCGACATCGCTCGCCGGAACGATCCATGGGCCGAGCGGACACGAACCCTCGAAGGTCTTGTGCTTGGTCCAGTCCATCTTGAACGGCGAGGTGGCGGGTACCGGCGGCCGCCGTCCACGATCGCGCGCGGAAAGATCGTTGGAGACCGTGTAGCCGGCGACGTACGCCAGGGCCTTCTCCTTGGTCACGTCCTTGGCGGGCCGGCCGATGACCGCGCAAAGCTCGATCTCCCAGTCCATGGAATTGGCATAGCCGGAGAGTTTCACCGACGCGCCCGGATCGGTGATGGTGCGCGTCGCCTTGATGAAATGCCATGGCTTAAGCCCCTGCTCATGGGGATCGGCCGGCGGCGGATTACCCTCGCGCGCGGCCATCGCGGCGGCATGGTCGGCGTAGTTGGCGCCGGCGCAGTAGATCGCCGAAGGGTAGCGCACGGGGGCGAGCAATTTGGTCTTGGAGAGCGGCTGCCGCTTCGCCCGGCTCTTGGTGGCGCCGGCCGCAGCCTTCTTCAGCGCGCCTTCGGCCTGCTTCCAGTCTTCGAGGATGCCGATGACTGTGGCGTAATTCGTCTTGCCGGTGAGCTTGGCGGCATCGAACACCTCCTCGCCCACGACGATCCCGGCGCGCGGACCGTCAGCCGACTTATAAGTGGCGAGCTTGTAGCCCGCAGCTTTTGCCCCAGCCATGTGCGATTACTCCCTGATGCGATGTAAAGTTTCGCCGGCGACAAAACCGCGATCCCGGGCTCTTGGCAAGACGGGTTGGCAAGACGACTTGGCAAGACGACTTGGCAAGGCCGCGTTGCAGACCGGGCGGGCTGCCGCTCTTGAGTTGATGCCGCCGTGGTGGTTCATTCACGCCGAGCTTCGAGGACACCGCCCCGTTTGGGAGAGAGCTATGATCAAACCGCGCCGCATCGGCCACGCCACATTCGAGACCCCCGACCTGCAAAAGATGATCGACTATTACACCGACGTGATGGGTCTCGTGCTCGCCGAGCGCGAGAAGGATCGCGCTTTCCTCACTACACAGATCGGACTCCTCGCCATCCAGCTGAACAAGGGCGAGACCGAGCGCGGCACCACGCTGTCGTTCGAGGTGGCGCCCGACTCCGATTTCGGGGAATTGACGCGCGAACTGGAGAAGGAAGGCATCAAGAGCGAGCTGCGCAACGACTCGGTCCCCAGCATCGGCCCGGTGCTGACGTTCAGGGACAACAAAGGCACCACGATAGCGCTGTTCAAGGAATGGAACTACATGGGCAAGCACCTGCCGCACCACGGCGTCGGTCCGCTGAAACTCGGCCACATCGCCTGGGTGGTCGACGATCCGCAGAAGACCTGCGAGTTCTACCGGAAGGTGCTGGGCTTCCGCGTGTCCGATTGGATCGACGACTTCTTCGTGTTCATGCGCTGCAACAGCGATCACCACACGGTCAATTTCATCCGCGGCAACAACATCAAGATGCATCATATGGCGTTCGAGCTGAAGGATTTCATCCATCTGCAGAATTCATGCGACCTGTTCGGCCAGAGGAAAATCCCGATCATCTGGGGACCGCTGCGCCACGGGCCGGGACACAACGTCGCCACCTATCATCGCAATCCCGACGATCAGGTCATCGAATTCTTTTGCGAACTCGACAAGATGGTGGACGAAGAGCTCGGCTACTTCGAGCCGCGGCCGTGGCACCAGGATACGCCGCAACGGCCGAAGACCTGGCAGGGCGGCAAGACCAGCGTCTGGGGCCCGCCCCCGCTGCCCGATTTTCATCGCGGGCGGGATTGAACGAAGAACTCTCCTCGCGAAGCCGGGGGTAGGAAATCTGGGACCGCGCCGGCTTACTTTCCTCGTTACGGAGCGATCTATTCCTTCACACCTTCCCAGGTGCAGCTCACGTTGCCGGTCAGCGAGCCGTTGATGCGTGTGCCGCCTCCCAGCAATCGGCCGGTCCAATGCTGCGTGTAGAACGCGCTCGTTCGGGTGAAGGACATTACGCCGTTACTTACGTGCCCGTCTGAGACCGTGCCGAGATCTCCAACAAAGACACTGCTGAATTCTCCGGCCATGCCCTGCGTTAATTGAAAGCTGGCGGTGTAGTGTCCTCCGTTGTCGCAATCAGCCGTCCACCTCCAGCGTCCCGCGACGGACATTGAGCCCGCTGTGGAGTCGCCTTTCTTTTGTTGCCGTGTGGAGCGTCGCGGCTTAGCGGGCTCTTCCGAGGCGCGGCTGCCCGCTGCGGACTTGTCCGTGTTTCCGAGCGTGCCGCCGGTGGAGCCGGCTTGCGCGAACGCTTTTGGCTCAGCACCAAGAACCAACAGAATGGCGCATACGCCTGCCGCGACACTCGTAATGGCTAACCGGCTCATCGAGGTCTCCATAGGCTGAGGCTCTGTCCCATCACGAGTAGGAGTCGAATTTTCGCGTCACAGCAAATTTTGATTGGGTTATAATCGACCTCACATTCTAGATTCCAGGGGGCCGTCATGAGAACACAGTTGTTCGTGCTCGCCATTGCGACACCAATTTATTGCTTTGCGCAGGTTAATCCGCCGGCGATGGCACAGGCGGGCAGCACGGGGGGTACTGTAGGCAAGCAGGATAAGTCCGTCTCGGGCAGCGAAGAACCGGCCAAAGCAAAATCGCAGCCACACAAATTGGCTTCTCGGTCGGCTGCCGACAAATCGAAATCATCGGGCTGCGGCAATGTGGTTGGAACTTACAAGTGGCTTCTTGGCACCACCACCGTGATTAAAGCCGACGGCACGACGACAGTCTCGAGTGGGCCACAGGGAAAGTGGACGTGCGCCAGCGGTCAAGTCACTATTGTCTGGAACAATGGGGCTACAGATCATCTCACGCCAACCCCCGGCGGATTTTCTGCCGTCAACAACTTCGGCATACAATTCGACGCAGTGCGCATGTGAGATGTGTAGCGTCGCTGTCGTGCGGGCACTCCATCGATCACTTACTCGCCTGCCAAGTGCAGTTCTCGTTTCCCGAAATCGAGCCCGAGATGTGTCCCGGCGTGAAGCGCCCGCGCCAGTGTTGGACGACTACTGCTACATTACGAGTAAAAGAGATACTCCCGCCGCCGACCTCTCCACCCGTAATGGAGCCTACGTCATACCACACGGTCCCGTCGAACGTTCCAGTAAATTGCCCCCCTGATGGTTCTGAGAGTGTGAATGCTCCGTTGTAATGCCCGCTTTGACAATCGGCAGTCCAATTCCACCGGCCGGCAACGGAAACAACAGGCGGGGCGCTCGCGGCGCGCCCGTCTTTCTCGCGTGACCTGCTCTGATGGCCCTCGCCCTTTGGACGGCTGGGCGCCTCTTGATCTTCTCTTCCACTGCCCGAGATCGATTTATCGGTATTGCCCAGCGTGCCGCCGGTGGAGCCGGCCTGGGCGAACGCCGCAACAGAGGTCAAGCCTACGACCGCGAGCGCGCCAAGCACCGCAGTTGTCATTAAGCGAGCGAGCGTTCTCAACGTCCGTCCTCCGGAAGGAGATCAATCACTTCGCAGCACTGTTCCGGTCACTTCCATTCGCACAGACCGCCGCGACGATCTGGCAGGACTTGCCTCGCTTGCCGCACTCGGCGAGCGCGGCTTCCTTCGCCTTGCCGATTTCGTCGCGGGCGATAATCGCCCAGCCCGATCCCGAATAGGCGAATGCGCCGCATTCGCTGCCGAAGAAGCTGATCTCGACCGGACAGTTCTTAGCTTCGCCGCATGACACACGGGCATGCGTCAATGCCGCTTTGCGCGAGTCCTCGCCCCAGGCCATCCCCCATTTGTTGCTGTCCTTGCCGTAGACGATGGCGCCCCACGGCTTGAGGCCGCCGGCCGCGCGCAAGCGCTGCAGGGGCCCCATGGTGGCGGCCCCGGTGAGCGGCAAACCGGTTTGCTGCTCGAATTGCCGAATCGCCAGCCGGGTGGCCTCGGTGCCCGCTCCATCATCTGAAAGGTCGGGATCGAAGTTCAATTCATAGAGGCGCTCCACCACTTCCTTGAGCAGTGCCGGATCGGTGATCGGAGT
>JBAUYV010000183.1:0-35757 GCA_049584975.1 Xanthobacteraceae bacterium
TTCGACAGCCTCAATCCGCTCATCGTCATGGGGCTTCCGGTGCAGGCGATCCGCGGCTATGTGGTCGAAAGCCTGATGGCCCGCGGTTACGATGAGCCGTTCACGCTCTACGGTCTGCTTGCGCGCAATGTCGAGACCGACGATGCCCGTGACTACGTCACCTTCGCCATCGATCCTGCGGCGCATTTCTCGGACGGCGTGCCGGTTACCGCCGACGACGTGGTGTTTTCCTGGCAGCTCTTGCGCGATCATGGCCGCCCCAATCACCGCACTTATTATTCGAAAGTCGTGCGCGCGCAGATTCTCGATCCGCGCACCGTGCGTTTCGATCTGACCGGCAGCGACGACCGCGAGCTGCCACTCATCCTCGGTCTGATGCCGGTACTGCCAAAGCATGCGATCGATGTGGCGACGTTTGAGCAGACCACATTGGCCAAGCCGATTGGCAGCGGTCCCTATGTGGTGGCCGGCGTGGATACTGGCAAAAACATCACCTTCAAACGTGATCCGAATTATTGGGGACGCGCGCTGCCGATCAACCGCGGGCTTTGGAATTTCGACGAAGTGCGCTTCGATTACTATCGCGACGCCAACGCCTATTTCGAGGCGTTCAAGGCCGGTCTCTATGATGTGCGCAGCGAAGAGGATCCGACCCGCTGGCAAACGGGCTATGACATCCCGGCGGTCCGCGACGGACGCCTCGTCAAGGAGACGTTTTCCAACGGGCTCCCCAAGCTTGCTTCGGACTTTGTCTTCAATACGCGGCGGCCGATTTTCACCAACATCCGCGTGCGCCAGGCAATCGCGCTGCTGTTCGATTTCCAATGGATCAATCGCAACTTTTTCTACGGCCTCTATCAGCGCAGCGCGAGCTTCTTCGACGATTCGGAACTCTCCGCCTATCGCCGCCCCGCCGATGAACGTGAGCGGGCGCTGCTCGCACCCTTTCCCGGCGCGGTGCGCCCCGACGTGCTCGACGCCACGTGGTCGCCTCCTGTGAGCGACGGCTCAGGCCACGATCGCGCGACGCTGCGCCAGGCGCTGACCTTGTTGCAGTCCGCCGGTTATGAGCTGAAAGGCACGACGCTGCGGGACCGTGCCAGTGGACGCCCGCTCAGTTTCGAGATCATGGTGACAACCAGGGACCAGGAGCGGCTGTCGATAGCGTTTTCCAACGAGTTGGCGCGGGCCGGGATCGACGCTCGCGTGCGAATGGTCGACGACGTGCAGTACGAGCAGCGGCGCCTATCGTTCGATTTCGACATGATCGAGAATCGCTGGGAGCAATCGCTTTCGCCCGGCAACGAGCAGAGCTTCTACTTCGGATCGGCCGCTGCCGACGCCCAAGGGACGCGCAACTACATGGGCGTGCGCAGCCCTGCGGTCGACGCCATGATCGCGGCTCTCCTCCAGGCGCGCGAGCACACCGATTTCGTAGATGCGGTGCGGGCGCTGGACCGGGTGCTGATTTCCGGTTGCTACGTCGTGCCGTTGTTTTATCTTCCCCGCCAATGGGTGGCGCGTTGGGCCTATATTGAACACCCGGCGCGCACGTCTTTGTTCGGCTATTTGCCGGAAACCTGGTGGCATCAACCGACGAGGGCGCTGCAATGATACTCGGCGACGCAAGGGTTCCTGCGCAGCAGCTGCAAGGCCAGCGCCGCGTCACCATCGATGAGGTGTTCCGCCGCGTCGCGTCGAAACACCCTGACAAGCTCGCGCTGACCGACGCGCCTAATCGCCGGTCGGTCACCGGCACCCCGCCCCGTCGCCTCACTTACGCCGAGGCCGATCGCATGGTGGCAGCGATCGCCGGTCGTTTGCGCCGCATGGGCATGGCAACCGACGCCATCGTCGGCATCCAGCTGCCGAACATCGTCGAGAATATTCTGACGATACTCGGTGTGCTGCGGGCCGGAATGATCGCCGCCCCTTTGCCGCTCCTCTGGCGCCGCACCGATACGCTCGCCGCCTTGGGACGCATCGGCGGCAAGGCGTTGATCACCTGCGGACGCGTCGGCAGCTTCGATTACAGCGAATTCGCGATGCGGATCGCGTCCGAAATATTTTCCATCCGCTACGTCTGCGGATTTGGCCAGAAGCTGCCGGATGGTGTGGTGCCGTTCGACGATCTGTTCAAGGTCGAGCGGCTCGATCCGATTCCGCCGCTGGAGCGCGAACGGCAAAGCAATCTCACGGCCCACATTGCGCTCATCACCTTCGATACCGGTGAAAACGGGATCGTGCCGGTCGCGCGCAATCACGTGGAGATGATCGCCGGCGGCCTCGGCGTCACGCTGGAAGCCGGAGTCGGACAGGATGCCCGCATCCTATCCACCATGGCGCCATCGTCGTTCGCCGGCATCAGCCTGACGCTGATGCCGTGGCTCCTCAGCGGCGGCATCCTTTCGCTTCATCACCCATTCGATCCGGACATGCTGGCGCAGCAATGGCGCGAGGAAAAGTGCAAGACGCTGATCGTGCCGGGGCTCGTGGCGCTGCGCCTTTCCGAAGCTGGCGTGTTTGCGCGTGCCGGCGGCGGCACAGTCGTCGGGACATGGCGGGCGCCGGAACGCCTGTCGACGAGCCCGGTTTGGCGCGAAAAGAACACCGATCTGGTCGACGTTCCGATTTTCGGTGAAGCCGCATTGCTCGCCGCGCGCCGCGGCTCGAGCGGGCGACCGGTGCCCATCCCATTTGGCGCGGTCGCCGTGCCGCGCGGCAGTTCCGGCGCGGTCGTCGTCGCCGAGTTGTTGCGCACGCAGGCGAACACCCTGGCGTTGCGCGGACCGATGGTGCCGCGCTACGCGTTCCCGCCGGGCATCGAACGGTCCGGCCTGCCGCATTTCAGGATCGATCGTTTCGGCCTCGTCGATACTGGATACACCTGCCGGATCGACACGGCGACCAAGTCCATGGTGGTGACCGGCCCGCCTTCGGGCATTGCCAGCGTCGGCGGCTATCGGTTCCCGCTGCAGGAACTTCAGGAGACGGTGGGCCGCATCGATGGCGGCGCGACCATCGCCGCCCTGCCCGATCCCGTCATCGGCCAGCGGCTGATCGGCAATTCCACCAAGCGCGAAGCGGTCAGAGCCGCGCTGACGGCAGTCGGGACCAATCCGATCGTCGCCGCGGCGTTCCGTGACCGCACCGAACGGGACCCGCCACGGCCGTAACCCGAAAAAGGCCGGCTTGTTGACACACCGTTAACAGCGTTTTGGCATGGTCCACGGAAGTATCGCGTATTTGGTGCTCCCGGCATCCGCCATGGCGCTGCAAGGTCCGTTTGTCGTCGTTACCGACAGTCCAGCGCCCGACGTCCTTGAGGCGTTGCGGACCGCCGGGGCCTTTCCCGTCGTCGAGACCAATTGGGCCGATGCCATTGCGGCGTTGTCCTCGGTCATGCCGGAAGCGATCGTGCTCGCCGACGCTTGCGGCGATCCCACGCACGGGATGGTGCTGTCCAAGGTGCTCGCCGACCGGCTCAAACGCCGCGACGGCACTTACATGCCGGTGGTCGCGCGCCTGCGTGAGGACGGCGTCGTCTCGGTGCCGGAGGCGCTGTCGATTGCGGCCAACGCGCCGGCCGAGCGGATCGCCACACGCCTCGCCTCGGCGCTGCGTATCCGTACGTTGCACAGCACGGTGCTGCGCCGGGCCCGCACCCTCGCCACGCGCGGCGAGGTTCCGCCTGAATTGCCGAAGAGCGATCCGCTCGACGAGTCGACAGTGCTGCTCGCCGGCCGCGGCCGCTCCTACCCGATGCTGTCGGTCGCGCTGGGCGAACAGGTCGGCGTAGTGGGCGCGCTGAGCGTGCAGAGCGCGTCGCGCGCGCTCAACGCCCGCGACATCAACGGCATGGTGATCGGTGATGGTTTCGGGCCGCGCATCGTCGAGTCGCTGTTGACGTTGCTGGTCGAGGACGTGCGCTTTCGCGATCTGCCGGTCGCTGTGCTTGGCGGTCATCCGGGCGTGGTCGAACAGTTCGCCGCGCGATTGCCCAACCTCGAGCGTATCCCCGAGGGTGCGGAACGGCTGGTCGAGCGCTTTCTGCCGTTCGTACGCCTGCACGCGTTCGGCGAGCGGCTCCGCCGCATGCTCAAGTCGCTCGACGCCAAGGGCATGATCGACCCCGACACCGGGCTTCTGGTGCATGAGGCGTTCTGGCGCGATCTCAACCGCGCCGTCGACGACGCGGAAAAGCGCGGCGTCGGCTTGTCGATCGCGCGGTTCTCCTTCAATGGCAATGACCGCCGCACCGGACTCGATGCTGCGCGGCTGCTCAGCCGGCTCATGCGCCAGGTCGATTTCGCCTGCCAGGATGCCGACAACTCGATCTTTACGGTCTTCACCGACACCGATCTCCGCGCCGCCCACGTGGTTGCACGCCGCCTTGCCAGCGTACTCAAGAACACGACGATAGCGGCCGATCGCAAGACCATCGGCGTCGACGCGGCGGTAACGCTCGCAACTTTGCGGCCAACCGACAGCGTCGACTCGCTCATCGCCAGGGTGGTGGGCAAAGTTGCGGTGAAATGAGGTCCGCACCATCTTGATGGTGAGCCTGATCGTACCAAGTGCCCTTCTGCGATCGACGCGATCATGTCCAAAGCCGAAAGCACGGCGCGTTTCCTGCAAACATCCGACGATCGGGCCTATTGTGACGATTGTCTGACGACATTGATGGGCTTTTCCGGCCCGGCCGAAGCCGAACAGGTGACCAACGGCCTCGCTGGCACGGCTGGATTTGCCCGCGAGCTTGGGGAATGCTGCCTTTGTCACGAGCGCAAACAGACCACTCGCGCCCGCTGAGCCGCCGGCAAGCAGGCCGCCGCGCCACAATGTGGCGGCTTTTCCGAACCCGCGCCACGCGCTAGGGTGACAGCGAACCAAACGAAGGCTTTCGATCATGAGCATTGAATCTGGTACGGTGGTTTCCGTGCGTGCCGACGTCGTTTCCGACATCGTGTGCCCCTGGTGCTACATCGGCAAACGCCGACTCGAAGCCGCAACGCGGCTCAATCCCGGCATCACGGTCGACATCAATTGGCGTCCGTATTTCCTCAACCCTTGGATTCCGCGCGAAGGCATCGAGCGCAAGACGTATCTGGAAACCAAATTCGGCTCGGTCGCGCGCTATGCCTCGATCGCCCAGCGCGTTGCCGCCGCGGCCGCCCAGGAGGGTCTGACCTACGCGTCCGACAAGATCTCCCGGCAGCCCAATACGCTCGACTGCCACCGCATCATCGGGTGGGCACGCGGCGTCACCGATCCCGGGCGCGTGAAGCAACGGCTCATGGATCTTTATTTCTCCGAAGGCGCCGACCTCACCGATGCCAATGTGCTGGTGAAGGCCGCCGCCGATTGCGGGATGGACGGCGATGAGGTGCGCCGGCTTCTCGCCACCGACACCGATGTCGAACTCATCGAGGGCGAAACCGAAGCCGCCAAGGAAGCCGGCATCGACGGCGTGCCCTGTTTCATCTTCGGCGGCAGCGTCGTGGTCACCGGCGCGCAGTCGCCCGAACATCTCGCCAGCGCCATCGAGCGCGCCGCGGCGCAGCCGGCGCGGAAGCGGGCGTAGCACCTTCTCCCACTTCGCTGGGGAGGAAAGGCAAAGTCATCGTGTTCTCGCGATGCGGTCGCATCCGAGCTTTGCGAACAACGGCACGAAGTTTCGCCTCCAAATAAAGGGGAGGCGGAGCGCCGACAGGCGCATCGTCCAACCATCCGCGCCACACATTCGCGTGTTACCACGTGAACATGCTTCGGGCGCGGAAGCGCGCCACGCAAACAAACGTTGCCGCTTGCCTGCGCTGCGGGCGCGCTCGCCTCTCGGCGCTCCGCCGCGGTGCTTGCCGCGCAAATCAATGCCACGGCTCAGCCCAGGCCGCGCTTCGCGCGAACGGGAGGATGTGGGCGTTACCCGCACCATCGATCGCGCTCACAGCGATGCACCTCGCGCGCCGGTCATAGTGCCGGCAGGTCGATGCCCAAGCCGCCCGGGAGCGGGGTTACGAAGGCCGCCCGCAGGAACCGCACCCGCTCCGTCGGTCGGCCGTCACCGGTGACGTCCCTTGTTGAGCGGGCTGACTATCCGGTACCCTCGCCGCGACAGAAGTCAACAAAATCGTGTCGGCGCGTTCGGACGACTAAGGCTTGTGGGTTGTGCGGTGCCACGCTCTCACGATTTTGTGGCTGTTCGCTGAGAGCAACAAACAAAGAGCAAGGGGCCGCCACGCACTCGCGAATCAAGCCGGCGCGGCTCGCACAATCCGCCCAGAAAACGCAGTAAAACCCGCTACGCGGCTTGTTACGCCGCCTGTCGCGGCGCCTGCAGCACGCTGGCGATGAACGCCTCGGTGTCGCGCAGGACGGGGACGAAAAATCGCAGCAGCGGCGCGAGCGCTGCGATGATGAAATAGTGCCCCACCCATCGGTAGGTCCGCACCGTCGCCACATTGCCGGCGGCGCAAAGCCGCGCGGCGAGGCGGGTGGCATTACCCGGCTCCACCAGCCGATCTTTGCCGCCCGTCAGCAACAGCGCCGGCGGCGCGCCGGCTGCAACATGAAAGATCGGCTGGGTCTCCGGCCGATTGTCGCCGCCGAAGATCACCTTCAGGATTTCATCGCGCAGCGGCATGTAGTCGTACGGTCCGGCGATGCCGATCAGACCGGCGATATCGCGCCGCGGCTCCAGGCCCACCTCGCGCAGCCAGCGCCCGTCGATCGCCAGCATCGCGGCGATGTGAGCGCCCGCCGAATGGCCCTGCAAAAAGATCTTTTCCGGATCGCCGCCGAAGCGGCTGACGTTGTCCTTGACCCAGCGCACCACGCGCGCGCCATCCTCGATGAAATCGGGATAGCGGACCTCGGGATAAATCCGATAATCCGGAACGACCGCCACATAGCCGCGGCGGGCCAGCGCCTTGGCCACGTAGCGGTACAGCTCCTTGTAGCCGCTGCGCCAAGCGCCGCCGTAGAAGAAGACCACCACGGGCGCGCCGGTGGCCTTCTTGGGCCGGCAGATATCGAGCGTGTGCCGCGACTTCTCGGCGTACGGAATCGACCGGGTGATTCTGATGGAATGCGCCATGGGGTGTGCCCTGTGCCGTGCGGGAATATGGCGTTCATTCCGACCAAATAAAGGCACTTATGCAAAGAACGGACGCGCGAATCTTTTCGAATCTACATGAAATTTATGCGGTTCGCATCGTCGTCATTGATCCGGCAATCCATGCGGCGCTGCCGCGCCCTCGGCGAGTCAGCATGGGCCACCGGGTCAAGCCCGGTGGCGACCGGAAAAAACGTCATTTGCGAGCGCAACATCGAATTCCTATCTGCGCTCAACAACCATCGCTTCGCGCAGAAAAATGAAACACGAGCAGTTCGCGCTCTTCGAGCCGGAACCGATGCCGCCGCAATCGATGCCGGCGGGCTTTCGCTATGCGCCGGATTTGATCGACGCCGCTGAAGAAGCGCGCCTCGTCGCCGCGTTCGCCGATCTGGCGTTTCGCGAATTCGCGTTTCACGGTTTCTTGGGCAAGCGCCGCGTCGTCTCGTTCGGCTCCCGCTACGATTACAATGGCGGCGGCCTGCAGGAGGCTGCGCCGGTACCGGCGTTTCTGCTGCCGCTGCGCGAGCGCGCAGCGGCATTCGCCGGGCTGGAGCACGACCACCTGCGGGCGGCGCTCGTCACTGAATATCGCCCGGGCACAACAATCGGCTGGCATCGCGACCGCCCGCAGTATGGCGATGTGATCGGTGTATCGCTGCTGTCGCCGTGCACGTTTCGCATGCGCCGCCGCAACGGGACCTCATGGGACCGCGCCTCCGCGCGGCTCGAGCCCCGCTCGGTCTATCTCATGCGCGGCCCATCGCGCGGCGTGTGGGAGCACAGCATCCCGCCGGTTGATGCGTTGCGCTACTCGGTCACGTTCCGCGAGTTGCGTGAAGCGCTGCGCCAGGTCGGTGCGCCGAAGTAGGACGTTCTTTCTTTCGTCATTGCCGGACTTGATCCGGCAATCCATGGGATCCTACCGCCCGTTCGACGGGTCTACATGGACCACCGGTCAAGCCCGGTGGTGACGAGGAAATGGTGGCGCGGATTTCGCTGCCGCTCGATCCGGGGCACGCTTGCTGACACAAACTCCGATTCAGATGCGGCGGCGGGACTTGAACCCGCGACCTCCTTGCCCATACTGAGGGTGTCGAGACCGCAGTATGTCGAAAGCAAGGTGCTCTATCCAGCTGAGCTACGCCGCAATCTCTTCAGGAGGGGGCACCCCCTTCGACTACCGTGAGCTTGGGTTTTTTCCGGCTTAGCCGTTCTTCCTTTTCCTTCTTCTTTTTCGCTATTTCGGCCACCTTCTCGTTTGCGAATGGCGTCGCCTTGGCGATCAGGCCCCTGAAGCCGTATTTGTTAGTCGCGCTGCCGTTTTGGGTGTAGCGCCGCTCCTCCCGCTCGATCATGCCCAGTTCATGCAAGGCTTTGAGCCGCTTTTGCACCGCACGCCGCTTCACACCGACCGCCTTTGCAATCGTCGCCACGGATGGATGCGGGAGGTTGTCGGGCGTCCACCAGTAATGCGACAGGTGTAAAATGATATTCATGTCGAGTGCATCGAGACCAAGAGCTTCTTGCTTCTCGATCACGACGCTCGGCATGGCGGTCCATCCGGCCGCCATCAGTGGCTTTGACCACTTGGCCTCGTTGACTTTGATTTTTTCAACATCGGCCTTTTTTGCGATAACAGCTTCAGCCATATTCATCTCCTAAAAACGCGCGAACTTCCTCGGCGCGTATTGAGCGCGGCAGGCCAGAGCGCAATGTTCAGACACTGTATGAGGGGCGGCTTTATGTGCGCCCGCCCCTGTATGTAAGGCCGCCCGCGGGCGTTTCCAGGTGCGAGGGGCCGGATGTACTCTTGGCCGCCCAAAGTAGAGTTATGGCAAACTACACCTACGATTAGACACATGCCACATCACCCATATACCAAGCCAGGGGCGTACCAGCATTCGCCCCTAAACCTCCTCCTTGATCATTTTACGCTCGCAATACTCGTTTGAGCTCGGGTCGAAGCAGAGCGCGCTGGTGGCTTTGCCTCCTCAGAGGGCATTACCCGGAGCGTGGTCTGACGTGCTTTATCATTTAGGCGAAGCGTCCTCCCCTTCGAGGAGGTAACCGCAGTTACGCCGCCTTCTTCCCCTTCTCCGCCAAGCCAGCCAGCGCCCGTAAAATCCCAGTAGTCCCACGCAGCCGCGCTTTCGGCGATTCCCATTCGTCGAACAACACGACCTTCATGTCCGGCCGCACGCGGGCGCCGGCTTCGTGTTTGGCGATGTAGGAAATGAGCCCGTCGGGGTTGGAAAAGATATTGTCGCGGAACGACAGCACGGCGCCCTTGGGGCCGACTTCGATCTTCTCGACATTGGCGCGGCGGCAGAGCGATTTGATGGCCACCACCTGCAGCAGATACTCGACCTCTTCGGGAAGCGGGCCGAAGCGGTCGACGAGTTCGGCGGCGAATCCCTCGATGGCCTGATCGTCCTCGATCTCGGAGAGCCGCCGGTAGAGCGACAGCCGCACCGGCAGGTCGGCGACATAGTCCTCGGGGATGAGCACGGGCGTGCCGATGGTGATCTGCGGCGACCATTTGTCGGCGACCGGCGCGCTGATGCCGGCCTTGAGACTCATCACCGCCTCCTCCAGCATCTGCTGATAAAGTTCGTAGCCGACTTCCTTGATGTGGCCGGACTGCTCGTCGCCAAGGAGATTGCCAGCGCCGCGAATGTCGAGATCGCGGGAGGCGAGCTGGAATCCGGCGCCGAGGGTGTCGAGCGATTGCAGCACTTTGAGGCGGCGCTCGGCCTGCGGCGTGATCTTGCGGCCGCTCGGCAGCGTGAGCAGCGCATAAGCGCGCAGCTTCGAGCGGCCGACGCGGCCGCGCAGCTGATAGATCTGCGCCAGCCCGAACATGTCGGCGCGGTGGACGATCAGCGTGTTGGCGGTGGGAATGTCGAGGCCGGATTCGACGATGGCGGTCGACAGCAGCACGTCGAACTTGCCGTCGTAGAACGCCGACATCACGTCTTCGAGCGCGGTGGACGGCATCTGGCCGTGGGCGACGGCGACGCGCACTTCCGGCACGGTCTTGTCGAGAAACTCCTTGGCGCCGGCGATGTCCTCGATGCGCGGGCAGACATAAAAGGTCTGGCCGCCGCGATAGCGTTCGCGGAGCAGCGCCTCGCGCACCACGACCGGATCGAACGGCGATACGAAAGTGCGCACGGCGAGGCGATCGATCGGCGGCGTGGCGATGATCGACATTTCGCGCACGCCGGAGAGCGCAAGCTGCAAGGTGCGCGGGATCGGCGTCGCGGTCAGCGTGAGAACGTGCACCTCGGCGCGCAGCTGCTTAAGCTTCTCCTTGTGCGCGACGCCGAAATGCTGCTCCTCGTCCACAACGATGAGGCCCAGATCCTTGAACTTGATGGCCTTGCCGAGCAGCGCGTGGGTGCCAACCACAATGTCGATGCCGCCTTCGGCGAGACCTTTCTTCACCGCGGCGAGTTCCTTCGGCGCCACCAGCCGCGAGGCTTGCGCGACGTGTACCGGATGGCCGCGCAGCCGGTCGCTGAAGGTCTTGAAATGCTGGCGCGACAGCAGCGTGGTCGGCACCACGACCGCGACCTGCTTGCCGTTCATCGCTGCGATGAAGGCGGCGCGCAGCGCGATCTCGGTCTTGCCGAAGCCGACATCGCCGCAGATCAAGCGGTCCATCGGCCGGCCGGCGGACAGATCGTCGAGCACAGCGGATATGGCGGCGTCCTGGTCGTCGGTTTCGTCGTAGGGGAATCCGGCGCAGAACTCGTCGTAAAGCCCGGTGCCGACCGCAAGGCGCGGCGCCTCGCGCAATTGCCGCTCGGCCGCGACCTTGATCAGCTCGCCCGCGATCTCGCGGATGCGGTTCTTCATGCGCGCTTTGCGCGACTGCCAGCCTGCTCCGCCGAGCCGGTCGAGTTCGACGCCGGCGCCTTCCGAGCCGTAGCGCGACAGCAGCTCGATGTTCTCCACGGGCAGGAACAGCTTGTCGCCGCCCGCATAGTGGATTTCCAAACAATCGTGCGGCGCGCCCGCGGCCTCGATGGCGCGCAGCCCGTGGAAGCGGCCGATACCGTGATCGACGTGCACGACGAGATCGCCGGCGGCGAGGCTCGTCACCTCGGCGATAAAATTTTCCGCGCGCTTGGACTGGCGGCGCGGACGTACGAGGCGCTCGCCCAGAATGTCTTCTTCGCTGATGACCGCGACATCGGCGGTCTCGAATCCGGAATCGATGCCGAGCACCCCGAGCGCGACCTGCGAGCGAGGCAGCGCCAGGGCCTGCGGCCACGCCGCGACCGGTGCCAGATTAGCAAGCCCGTGCTCGGCCAGGACATGCGCCAGGCGCTCGCGCGAGCCTTCGCTCCACAAGGCGATGACGGCGCGCTTGCCGGCGCCCTGCAGCGCCTCGACATGCTTGGTCAGCGCCTCGAACACGTTCGTGCCGGGCTCACTGCGTTCAGCGGTGAAGTTCTTGCCGGCACGCGCCGCGATATCGATAGCATCCGCCGTACCCTCGGGCGCCGCGAACGGCGACAGCCGCGCGAGCGGGGACTTGCCCAGGCGTTCACGCCATTCGGCCTCGGCCAGATAAAGCCGATCGGGCGGCAGCGGCTTATAGGGCGCGCCGCCGCCCGTTTGGTCGAGCGTTGCGCGTCGCGCCTCGTAATAGTCGGCAATCTGCGCCAGGCGCTCGTGCGCGGCGTCCTCCGCCAGCGCTTCAAGCGTGACAGGGGTGCCTTCGACATAATCGAACAGGGTTTCCATGCGCTGATGAAACAGCGGCAGCCAATGCTCCATGCCGGCGTAACGGCGCCCCTCGCTCACCGCCTCGTAGAGCACATCGTCGGGAGCGGCGGCGCCGAAGGCCGCCACGTAGCCGGTGCGAAACAGCCGGATGGTGTCGCTGGTGAGCTGAAACTCGGATACGGGAACGAGGTCGAGGGAGCGCAGCTCTGTGATGCTGCGTTGGGTCTCGGCGTCGAAAGTGCGGAGCGACTCTATGGTATCACCGAAGAAATCGAGCCGCACCGGTTCGTCCATGCCGGGCGCGAACAGATCGAGGATGCCGCCGCGCACCGCATAGTCGCCGGCCTCGCGCACCGTCGCGGCGCGATTGAAGCCGTTGAGTTCGAGCCATTGGGTGATGCCGCTCATGGGCAGGACGTTGCCGGGCGCGGCGACCAACGACTGCCGCGCCACCATCTCGCGCCCGGGCACGCGCTGCAGGATGGCGTTGACGGTTGTGAGCAGAACTGACGGCCGCTCGCGGCCTTTGACCCGCGCGAGCCGCGCCAGCGTGGTCATGCGCTGCGCCATCACGGCGGCGTGCGGCGAGACTCGGTCGTAGGGCAAGCAGTCCCAAGCCGGGAATTCGAGCACTTCGGTATCCGGGGCAAAGAAGGCGAGCGCGCGCGCCAGCGTCGCCATGCGCGGGCCGTCGCGGCAGATCACCGCCATGCTGATCGCGGGCGGCTTGGCGCCGGCCGCAATCGAGCGGGCGAGGTCGGCAATCACCAAGCCCTCGGCGCCGTCGGCGACGCTGGACAACAACAGCGGCCGGCCGGGTGTGAGCCGCCGCGCCGGTGAAGCTGCCAGTCCAGACGACCGCGCGCTCACCGTTCGGCCCCCCTCTGGGCGTGGAAGCTGATGAGCCGGCGCAGCACCGTGGTATCGAATTCGGCCGGCGCGTCTTCGGCACCCACCACCCAGGCGTAAAGCGCGGCGTTGGGCACTTCGATCAGCCGCTCGAAATCGTCCAACGCGGCGTCGTCGAGCTTGTCGATGTACGCATCGGCGAATCGCCCCACGATCAAATCGGTCTCCCGCACGCCGCGACGCCAGGCGCGAAACAACAGCTTGCGCCGCCGCGGGTCCAACCCTTCGCTCGATCGTTCCGTCATATGCCGCTCAACGCCAAAAGCCCGGACGTGCCGGGCGGGGTGTATATAGAGGGCAGACTGACGGATGTCAGCCGTCCTTTGGATGCCTGCCCTTTGGCGAGCATCGGCCTAAGCTTTGTTTCCCGGATGCGGTGCAGCGCGCAGCGGTGCACCGCTGATCCGGGATCGTCGCAAAGGCGGCGTTTGTTACGGTCCCGGGTCAGCAGCGCACCACTTCGCTAGGCTTCGTGCTGCGCTGCGCCCGGGAAACAAGGAAACCATGCGTCCTCCGGCACTCAATCCGCTGTTCGCTGCGCTGACGAACCTTCCCGGCATTGGGTCGAAGCTGGAAAAATTGTTTCAGCGGCTGCTCGCGCGTGAGGGCGAGCCGCCGCGCATTATCGATCTTTTGTTCCACCTACCGACCGGCTTCGTCGACCGCCGCAGCCAGCCGAAACTGGGCGAGGTGGTGCCCGATACGGTGGTGACAGTCGCCGTCACGGTCGAGCGCCATCGTCCGCCGCCGCCCAATCGCCCGCGCGCGCCCTACAACATCGAAACCGGCGATGACACCAACACGCTGACCATCACCTATTTCAACACGCGCCGGGATTATCTGGAAAAGCTCTTTCCGGTCGGTGCGCTACGCTACGTGTCGGGCACGGTCGCGCTCTACGACGGCCATCTGCAGATGGTTCACCCGGATCGCGTTGTCGATGAGGCGGGCTTTGCCAGTCTGCCGCTCATCGATCCGGTCTATCCGCTGACCGAAGGGCTGCATCCCAACCAGGTACGCAAGGCGATCGACGCAGCGCTGGAGCGGGTGCCGAAAAATCTACCCGAATGGCAGGACGCCGATTGGCTCAAGCGCAATGGCTTTCCGGGCTTTGCCGATGCGTTGCGCCGCATCCATCGCCCGGAATCCCCCGACGATCTGCGCCCGGAGAGCGCGGCGTGGTCGCGGCTCGCCTACGACGAACTGCTCGCCGGGCAGCTAGCACTGGCGCTTCTTCGCGCCCATCAGCGCACCCGCGCCGGTCGCGGCAGCGCCGTCGAAGGCCGCCTGCGCGTGCGCATTCTCGCCGCCCTGCCCTACGCGCTGACGCCTTCGCAGGAGCGCGCCGTCGCCGACATCATCGCCGATCTGGCGCAGCCGCAGCGCATGTTGCGGCTGCTTCACGGCGACGTCGGTTCGGGCAAGACGGTGGTCGCGCTGTTGTCCGCCGCGCACGTGATCGAAGCCGGCCGTCAGGCGGCGATCATGGCGCCGACCGAGATTTTGGCGCGCCAGCACCTTTCCACAATTGCGCCGCTCGCCGCTGCCGTCGGCATTCGCGTCGCCATTCTGACCGGCCGTGAGCGCGGCCGCGAGCGCACGGAAATCTTGTCGGCGCTGGCGGCAGGCGACATCGATCTTCTGGTCGGCACCCACGCGCTGTTTCAGGAGGAGGTTGCGTTCCACGATCTGGCGCTGGCGATTGTCGACGAGCAGCATCGCTTTGGCGTGCATCAGCGGCTGGCGCTTGCGCGCAAGGGCGACGCCGTCGACCTCCTGGTGCTCACGGCGACGCCGATCCCGCGCACGCTGGTGCTCACCTATTTCGGCGACATGGATGTGTCGGCGCTGCACGAAAAGCCGGCCGGGCGCAAGCGCGTCGACACGCGCACCATACCGCTCGGCCGGCTCGATGAGGTGATCGAGGCGGTCAAGCGCGCGCTCGACGAGGGCCGCCGCATCTATTGGGTGTGCCCGCTGGTTGAGGAATCCGAACTCGTCGATCTCGCCGCCGTCGAGGAACGTTATGCCGATTTGAAGCGGCGCTTCGGCGACGTGGTCGATGTGGTTCACGGCCGCATGCGCGGCGCCGACAAGGATCGCGCCATGGCGCGCTTTGCCGCCGGCGAGACGCGGCTTCTGGTGGCGACCACGGTGATCGAAGTCGGTGTCGACGTGCCCGAGGCGAGCGTGATGGTGATCGAGCACGCCGAGCGATTCGGCTTGGCGCAACTACATCAGTTGCGCGGCCGTATCGGCCGCGGCGCCGAGCACTCGACCTGCTTGCTCCTCTATAAGGCGCCGCTCGGGGAAGTGGCCAAGGCGCGGCTCGCGATCATGCGTGAGACCGACGACGGCTTTCGCATTGCCGAGGAAGACTTGCGGCTACGCGGCGAAGGCGACGTGCTCGGCACCCGGCAAAGCGGCGTGCCCGGCTTCCGCGTTGCCCGCCTCGAGGTGCACGGCCATTTTCTCGGCGCCGCGCGCGACGACGCCTCGCTCATGCTGACGCGCGACCCGCAACTCACGTCGGTGCGCGGTGAGGCGTTGCGGCACCTGCTCTATCTCTTCGCTCGCGACGAGGCGATCAGGCTGTTGGGGGCGGGTTAGATACGGCTACAGTCCCAGCATACGCGGCCGCTGCGGCCGGACGAAAACGGCTCGGGGCGGGCGCCTATTTCGCCGGGCTGGAGGCGGCCGGAGATACCGGAGGAGAGGAGCGCGCCGCTTGCTGCGCGCGTGCACTTTCGGCCAGCGCTGCGAGTTTGCTGTGCTGATCGCGGCCGGGCTGCACCATGCCGGCGGACATCAGAAGCTGCATGGCCTGCTCGACGGAGATATCGAGATCGATCACGTCGCGGCGCGGCACGTAGAAGAAGAAGCCGGTGGTCGGATTGGGCGTGCACGGCATGAACGCCGCGACATGTTCGATCGCGGGGAGCCGCACCGCAATGTCATCGCTCGGCGTCTGGGTCAGGAAGACCAACGACCACATGCCCGGCCCGGGAAACTCGACCAAGCCCACGCGCCGAAAGCTTGATCCGGAGTTGGAGAACAGCGTCTGAAAGATCTGCTTGGTCGTGCGGTAAATGGGACGCACGATCGGCATGCGGTTCAACAGGCTCTCGCCGAGATTGACGAACTTGCTGCCGATAAAGTTGGCCGTGAGGAAGCCGAGGAGCGTGAGCGCCACGAAGGCGATGACCAGGCCGAAGCCCGGAACATTAAGCGGCAGATGAGTCTCGGGCCGATAGGATTCCGGTATGAGCGGGCGCACCAGGCCGTCCACCCAGGTGACGAACCACCAGATCAACCACAGCGTGACGGCTACCGGTCCAGCGACGATCAGGCCGGTCAAAAAATAATTGCGAATGCGGGCGGCGATGCTAGGCCGCGCAGAGCCGGCTGGCTGTCCCTTGGTGTGGTCGGACGCGTCCGTCATCGGGAATCGGAATCGGTCACTCATCCTACCCTATATACCGCCCGGCTCAGGCTTTTATTCCACAGTCACCGATTTGGCGAGATTACGCGGCTGATCAACATCCGTGCCCATAATGACGGCAGTATGATAGGCAATAAGCTGCACCGGGACGGCATAAACCAGCGGCGCCACGGTTTCCGGCACCGTAGGCAGTGTGAGGGTGAGCGGCGCTTTGGTTCCCGCGGCCTCGGCGCCCTTTTGGTCGGTCACCAGGATCAAGCGTCCGCCGCGTGCGGCCACCTCCTCCATGTTCGAAAACGTCTTTTCAAACACATGGTCGTGCGGCGCGATCACGATCACGGGCATTTTCTCGTCGATCAGCGCAATCGGCCCATGCTTGAGTTCGCCCGCCGCATAGCCTTCGGCGTGGATGTAGGAGATTTCCTTCAGTTTCAGCGCGCCTTCGAGGGCAAGCGGGTAGCTTGTGCCGCGGCCCAGATAGAGGACATCGCGGCATTTCGCGAGAGCGCGGGCCAGTTCCTCGATCTTTGGCTCCAGCGCCAGCGCCTCGCTCATGTGACGCGGCACCTCGATCAGCGCATGGACCAGTTTCTTTTCGTCGGCCCGCTTCAGCACTCCCCGGGCGCGGCCGGCCGCGATAGCAAGCGTAGCCAGCGCCGCCAATTGGCAGGTGAATGCTTTCGTTGACGCGACGCCGATTTCCGGGCCCGCAAGGGTCGGCATGACGATGTCGCTTTCGCGCGCAATCGTGGAGGTCGGAACGTTGATGACGGATAGAACGTGCTGCTTGTTCTCGCGCGCATAGCGCAGCGACGCCAGCGTGTCGGCGGTCTCGCCCGATTGGGAAACAAAAATGGCGAGGTTGCGGGGGGCGAGCGGCGCTGCCCGGTAACGAAACTCCGACGCGATATCGACCTCGACCGGCAAATGGGCAAAACGCTCGAACCAGTATTTCGCAACCATGCCGGCGTAATAGGCGGTGCCGCAAGCCGCTATGGAGATGCGAGTGAGCTTGCGGAAGTCGAACGGCAGCTTCATCGGCAGCGCCACGCGCTCGGCCGCCATATCGATGTAATTTGCCAGCGTATGGCCGACGACTTCGGGCTGCTCATAAATCTCTTTCGCCATGAAATGGCGATGGTTGCCCTTGTCGATGAGCATGACCGACGCGCGCGATTCGATCACCTCGCGCTTTACGACGGCGCCCTTCGCATTGTGAATCTCCGCGCTCTTGCGGGTAACGACGACCCAGTCGCCGTCTTCGAGATAGCTGACCGTACTGGTGAACGGCGCTAGCGCAATCGCATCGGAGCCGATGAACATGGCGCCCTTGCCGAAGCCAATCGCCAACGGTGAGCCTCTGCGCGCGCCAATCAGCAGATTGTCCTCGCCGGCGAACAGGAAGGCGAGAGCAAACGCGCCGCGCAGCTGCGGCAAGGCCCGTTTGACGGCTTCGACCGGCGAAGCGCCGCGCTTCATCTCCTCAGTGACGAGATGGGCGATCACCTCGGTGTCGGTTTCGGTTGCGAACTTCGCGCCCTTGGCTTCCAGCTCGCGCCGCAGTTCGGCGAAATTCTCGATGATGCCGTTATGGACGACCGCGAGCTTTTCAGTCGCGTGCGGATGCGCGTTGTTCTCGGTTGGACGGCCGTGGGTCGCCCAGCGGGTGTGGCCGATGCCGATGTTGCCGGAGAGCGGCTCGCGCGCGAGGCGCATCTCGAGGTTTTTCAGCTTGCCTTCAGCCCGCCGACGGGTGAGCACGCCGTGCTCGAGCGTGGCTACGCCTGCTGAATCGTAGCCGCGGTATTCGAGGCGTTTGAGCGCGTCGATCAGCTGCGGCGCCGCCGGTTCACTCCCGATAATTCCGATAATGCCGCACATCCGTTTGGATGCTCCACCCAATAAGCCGTCGCCGGCCGACCTCAACGTTAATTGTTAAAACGCTGCTACAAAGTCAAAAAACGTTGCGCTTCGTGACACATTGGTCGCGAAGCCATCGCTGACGCACGCCATGCGGCAGCTAATCGCGCGAATGTGCTTTCTTTTTGCCGATCGATTTGAGCGCGCGCAAGCGCGTTGCCCATCCTTCCTTAACGACTTGGCGCCCGCGCGCGAGCGCAAGTGAATCCGGCGGCACGTTGCCGGTAATGACCGACCCGGACCCTACATAAGCCCTGTCGCCGATCTTGACCGGCGCCACCAGTGCCGAGTTCGAACCGATGAAGGCGTCTTTCCCGATCTCCGTGCGATGTTTGGCGCTGCCATCGTAATTGCAGGTGATGGTGCCGGCGCCGATATTGGCTTCGGCGCCCACGAAGGCATCGCCGATGTAGCTCAGGTGATTGGCCTTGGCGCCGGCCTCGATCGTCGCCTCTTTGACTTCGACGAAATTTCCGATGCGCGTGCCTTCGCCGAGCTTGGTGCCCGGCCGCAGCCGCGCGAAGGGTCCGACCGAAGCGCCTTTGCCGACTTCGGCGCCGACGAGATGCGAAAACGAATGGATGACGGCGCCGTCCGCGATGCTGACTTTCTCGCCGAAGACCACGTAGGGTTCGACGACGACATCCTTGCCGAATTTGGTGTCGGCGCTGAGAAACACGGTCTCGGGCGCGACCAACGTTACGCCGGCGTCTAGCGCGGCCTTGCGCAAGCGCTGCTGCGCGGCCGCTTCAGCTTCGGCGAGTTCCTTCTTGGTGTTGATCCCACGCACGTCGTCCTCCTCAACTTCGACCGCGACGGCGGAAAGCTTCATGCCGCGCGCGATCTCGACCGCTTCGGTCAAATAAAACTCGCCCTTGCGATTGTGATTGCCGATCCGCTCCAGGATGGCCAGCGCACTCTTTCCCCAAAGCGCCATCATCCCGCCGTTACAGAGATCGATCGCCCGTTCGTCTTCGCTCGCGTCCGCCTCTTCACGAATGGCAATGAGTTGCTCTCCCGCGGTGATGAGCCGCCCGTAGCCGGTCGGATCCGAAGGGCGAAACGCCAGCACCGCCACGGCGGCGCCGGTGGCGAGCGGGGCCCGCAGCCGCCTGAGCGTGTCCGGGCGGATGAGCGGGGTGTCACCATAGACCACAATAATGTCGTCGGGGTGTTGGGCCATCGCGGATTTGGCGGCAAGCACCGCGTGCGCTGTTCCCTTGCGCTCGTGCTGCACGAAGCATGATACGCCCGCTAAAATGCGTTTGGCTTCGGCGGCGACGGCGTCCTGTCCGGCACCGACGACGATCGCGACGGAAGATATATCCGCCCCGGCGACGGCCGTCAGGACGTGGGCAAGCAGGGAGCGCCCCGCGATCGCATGCAGCACTTTGGGGTGCGCCGAGCGCATGCGGGTCCCCTCCCCGGCGGCGAGCACGATTGCGAGGCAGCTCCGAACCTGCATGGGATAAAGACCTCCGGGAGCCTCATATCTGGGCTCACCGTCTATCGAAAGCCTTGTGAAGCCCGATTGCCAGCGGTGCAAAACGGTGGATGACGGGGGCATCCCCTTACGGAAGCGCCCGCCGACGCCCAAAACTGCTATCTTTTTACCATCGATTCCTTGCCGAAAATCTTCGCCTTGAGAACCCGTGGCGGTGGAACTTGTGGGGCAGTAGCGTGGCGGTCAAGAAACAGGACGCGAAGGCCGCGCCGAAGCGGAAGGCGGCCAAAAAACCATTTGATTTTCAGCTATTGCGGCGCACGGCGTTATGGGGCCTAGCGGCTCTCTGCGCGATCGCGCTTGCGGTGCTCACGTCCCGGACTGAAGCCGGCGCGGAACGCTTGGCCGTCATGCTGGCGTCCCTGCGCGGCCAATCCGCTCCTCCCGCGTTCGATGCACGTGTCGAAACACGAAAGGTTGCCAACGGCTTACGCGCCTTAAGTGCGGACAACGAACAGCTCCGGTCGAAGCTGACCGCGGTCGAGGGTCACACGGACGCCGTCGAGCGCCACATGGACGGCGTCGAGCGCCACATGGACGACGTCACCGGCTCGCTCAGGAAACAAATCGAAGCCGTCAAGGCCGAGGCAGAGGCTCCCCGGCCCGCGGATACCCCGCCGGCGCCCGCGACGCCTAACGTCAGCGGCACCACGGCCGCACCCGCACCGCCGCCGACAGCTACACCCCCGCTACCTCAGCCGGCCCCGCCCGCACGCGTACAGACGCCACCCCCGGTAAAGCCGGCGAACCCGGGATCTTCTTCGTCTGCGGCGCCGAACCAATATGGCGTTGATATCGGCAGTGCCGTCTCGGCTCAGGCGCTGCGTGCGCGCTGGACCGAGATCCGCGCGGCGCACCCGCAGCTGTTCCAAGGTCTGACAGCCACCGTGGTCGTGCGAGCGATTCCGCAATCCGACCGCTCCGAACTGCGGCTGGTGTTGGGTGCGCTGCCGAATTCGGATGCGGCCACGCGCCTATGCAATTCGCTCGCGCCGTACCGCGTCTTCTGTCAGCCGACCGGATTTGACGGCCAGCACGTGGCGCTGCAATGAGTTGGTGAATGCGCCGCCCGCTTTTCCTGCCAACCGCTCGCCAGACCAATTGGCTCCTGGTCATCGCTTTCCTAGCCCTGGGGGAGGCGCTTTATCTGCGCTTTCTGGCAATCGAGAACCCTAATGTGGCGCTAGCCTGTCAGGGCGGCCTCAGGACTTGGCTTTGCACATCGTGGCAGCTGTCAGTGGTGCTCTTCCGCAATGAGGTGTTCGGCGTGGTCGCGCTCGCCATCGCCTTGCTCAATCTGCTTCGGCCCTCGCTTGTGCTCGTCGCCCTGACGCTTGCGGCGGCTGGCTTTGGCGTGGTGCTGCACAACGTCGATCTCTCGGCGCTCGCGACCGGCATTCTTATTCTAAGTCTGGCGCGTCCCGCGCCCGCGCCAGAATAAGCGCCAAGCAAAGCAGGACGGCGCAGAACCACACCGCCTGCCAGTTGGCGAAACTCTCGTTGAGCACGATGTAGATTGCCGATACGGCGAGAACGCAGGCGGCGACCCGCTCCGCCATGGCCCGCGCGCCGAATTGCCGAGGCGTAGAGAAAAACAACACCAGGAAAGGCCCGACGGCCGCCGTGAAAGGCGCGAAATCAATGTCGCGATCACGTGGATCGAACACCAGACCGAGCGCTGCCTGCACCGAGAACAGAACGACCGCGATAAACGTGAGGCCGAGTGTCCAGCTCAGTGCGGCGCGCGATTCGCCGCGCCGCCCGAGCAATGACGCGAAGGTAGGTAGCGGCCGACTCAGTGCGCATGCCATCGCGCACACGATGGGCGCGAGCGCCGCAATGGCCGCGAACGCGAGCGAACGCAGCCAGGTACCTGTCGTGTAGCTCTCCACTGGGATCGTCTCGATGGTCCAGCCAAACAGCACGGCGGGAAGAAACGTGAGCGCTGCGATCCTCGACCACAACAACGGCGGCGCCGGTTTGTTGCGGACGGCCATGAAAGCTGCGCCGAACGAAAAAGCAGCCAGCAAAATGCCGGCCAGACCCTGCATTCGCCACGCGGGGTGATCGGAAACTCCGCCGCCCGCGAGGTTGAATTTCGGCAACCCGGTCGCGCGGCTGAAGATCCCCCACTCACCGCCAACCGATCCTTCGAGCCAGCGCTTCCAGGGTTGGTTGAAGGCCTCCACGACGTTGACGCGGAAATTGTCGCGCTGCGCGAGCGCCAACGTCTCTTCGATGGCGCGCGCCTGGTTCGACGGTGACGGCCGCGCGCCTTCGCGCATTCGGCCGGCACTTGGCCAGCCGAACTCGCCGACGAGGATCTCCTTGTTAGGAAAAGTCGAGGCGATCCTGTTGTGGATGCTCTCGACATGCGCGGCCGCATTGGCGGCCGGGATCGGGAAGTCCTCCCAATACGGCAGGATGTGAACGGTGACGAAGTCGACCGCACTGGCGACGTCGGGATAACGCAGCCAGAACTCCCAGACATCCGCATAGGTGACGGGCTCCTGCACCTGGGACTTTACCTCGTGGAGTGTGCTGATCAGGTCAGTTGCGGTCATTTCGCCGCGCAGCAGAACCTCGTTGCCGACGACGATGGCGGCGACGACGTCGGGGAATTGATTCGCGAACCTGATCGTCGTGGCAATTTGCACCCGGTTCTTCTCCGGGTCGCTCGATAGCCACAGCCCTTCCAGCACTTTGAGCCGGTACTTGCGGGCGCTGGTCAGAACGCTTCCTATACCGTCTTTGATCGAATAGGTGCGAACGCAATTGCTGTATTTGGAGAGCAACGCCAGATCTCGATCGATCTCTTCGGGATTAACCTGGGTTCCCTCGACCAGCGGGTCCTGGCCGTTCTGGTATGGCACGTAGGAGACACAGTAGAGCTTTCCGCCCTGCGCCAACGGCGAAGGCGGCAGAATGACCGGCGAGCCGAGCCACCACCACACACCGCCGATGGCGAGTGCCGTGACAACAAACAACGCAAGCGCCGGACCGATCGCTGGTTCATCTACGGATCGAGGCACCGTCTCGCATTAGCCTTGGCGGTGCGCTGTGCCAAGCGGCGGTGAATAGAGTGTGAGTGAAATGTAATGCATGCTGGACAAATCAACGGAGTTGGGTTGTGCTCCCGTTAGCCACGCCGGCAACGGCCCGCCGCAAAGGCGGCATAATTTGGTGGCCCAGGAGACGTCCCAGCTACCGGCCATCGCGGCCCAACCAAGTCGAACCAATGCCCCATCGAGTGCTGAGCGTCGCCAGCGCAATATTCGCGGCGATTTGGGTTCTCGCCGCCCCCGTCGCCCCGTTGACTTCCCCGTCTTTCGCCCAAAGCCCCGATGGCAAACCAGCCGACAAGCCCGCCGCGCCCGGCCAAGAGCAGCTTCACAAGCTTGACGAATATGCCGAAGCCCAGCGCATGATCGCGGGTCCGGCCGGCAATCCTGAGTGCGTCTGGCTGGGCCGCCGAGTCGTGAGCCTGCTTTGGCGCGACGACATTGAGACTGCCTTCCGCCATCTCGATCTTTACGATCGCTTCGGCTGCCCGGCAGGCCATATCCAGGCAAGCTTCCGCTGCCTGATTCTCCACGCCAGCACCATCGACCCCAAGGCTAACGACAGTCTAAACAGCCGGATTCAAGCCTGCTGGATTAACCCCACCCAGCCGGCGTCGCCGCCGCCAACGCCATCCGCCGCCGCTCCGAGCCCAACTACGAACCGTTAGGGCATTTTGGCGGCCAAGCGTTAGCCACGTTTGCCTATGCGGCCCCGACGGTGGCGCAAAAGCGTCTCACAATTCTGTTTGTTGTCTTGAATTTGCCATGCCTGCGCGCTACGTGAATCGCGCCGTTCGCAAGGGAGCCTTACCCTCCTTACGACCATCGTCGAACCTTGGGGACAGGTTCGGGCCCGTGCCTCTTCGCCCCGCCGTGGTTGAAAAAAACTATGCGCACCGTCGCTGCTGTGCTCGCGCTTGCGTTGTGCGTGCATGCCGGCCTGTGGGCTCTCCTGCGAACTGAAGCATCCGCTCCAGATTTCAACGGCCAACTTGCCAGCGTCTCGTACGCTCCGTCGCCGAGTCTGCCGAATCCCTACGCTGACGAAGACCAGGCGATCGCCAACCAAATCCGCGCCGATCTCAAGGCCGCCGGGGCGACCTGCCCCGTTTCCTCGGCCACCGGGAATACCGGTGATGACCTGAACGCCACGAATCAGAACGCCGTTGAGAAGCAGGCCGCCGAAGAACAGGCTGCGGCGCGGATTCGCGCCGATCTCAAGGCCATTGCTCCCCATGCCCGGGCGATTCGAACCTATTCGTCGACCGGCGTTGCCAGGCTGATTCCCCCAATCGCTGCTGAATTCGGCCTTAAGGTCACGGTGGGCGCGTGGATCGGCAAGAACGTCACTTGCGAGGATCAGGTCAGCAATCAGCGGGAGATTCGCGCGGCGCTCGATCTGGCGCGGCGGAATCGGAACGTTAATGCGGTCATCGTCGGAAACGAAACGATTTACCGCGGCGACCTGACCATCGATCAGCTCATCGGACTCGTCAAGGAAACCAAACAGTCGAGCCCGGTCCCCGTCACCACGGGTGAGATTGGCTCAGTCTGGCTCGAGCATCCCGAGCTTGCCTCCTCGGTCGATTTCGTTGCGGCGCACGTTCTGCCTTACTGGAATGGAATCGATGCATCCCACGCGGTCGGTCACGCTATCGACTTCTACGATATGCTGCGGCGGGAGCTTCCCGGCAAGCGAATCGTGATCGCCGAGTTCGGCTGGCCGAGCGCCGGCTACAATTTCCAGGCCGCCAATCCTGGCCGAATCGAGCAGGCGACGGTTCTGCGCGACTTCGCTCGCCGCGCTCAGGCCTACGGCATCGATTACAACATCGTGGAAGCAATCGATCAGCCCTGGAAGACGGCGGAAGGCGGCGTCGGTCCCTATTGGGGGATTTTCGACGCGTCGCTGCAGCCGAAGTTCCCGTGGGTCGGATCCATTGGCGATCCCGAGTACATCAAACGCGCGAGCCTTGCGGTTTTGATCGGACTGTTGCTTTCGCTGCCCATCCTGGCGATGGCCCGAGCGACTCCCGCGCAGGCACTTACGCTTGCCATCTCGGCCAATCTGGCTGGTGCCTGGTTCGCCGCCGTATTCGACTTCTGGAAGGGTCACTACTTCGTCCCCGGGGCCGCCTTCGCGCTCGGACTTGGCGTGCTTCTCTTGGTGCCGCTGGTCGCGATCGCCCTGGCGCGCGTCGAAGAGATCGCCGCCATTGCCTTCGGCCGCCCGCCGCGGCGGCTCGCATCCGCCCCGCCCCTGGTGCCGGAGGTCTATTCGCCCAAGGTCTCGATCCATATTCCGGCCTATCGCGAGCCCCCGGAGATGCTCAAGGCCACGCTCGATAGCGTTGCGAAGCTCGACTATCCGAACCTCGAATGCGTCCTGGTGATCAACAATACGCCGGACCCGGCGCAGTGGCGGCCGGTCGAGGAGCACTGCAAGACACTCGGCGAGCGTTTCAAATTCATCCGCGTCGAAAATCTCACTGGCTACAAGGCGGGCGCTCTGCGCCTCGCGCTCGCCAACACGGCGGCGGACGCGGATATCATCGGCGTGATCGATGCCGACTACGTGGTCGAGCCAAACTGGCTGAAGGATCTCGTCCCGCTGTTTGCCGATCAGCGAGTCGGGCTGGTGCAATCGCCCCAGGACCATCGCGACGCCAGCCGCTCGCTGATGCATCGCGCCATGAACGCTGAATATGCCGGCTTCTTCGATATCGGCATGGTTCAGCGCAACGAGTTCAACGCCATCATCGTCCACGGCACGATGTGCCTCATCCGGCGCGCGGCGATCGAAACCGCCGGCAGCTGGTCGAGCGATACGATCGTCGAGGACGCCGATCTCGGCCTCACCCTGCTGGAGCAAGGCTGGGTCACCCACTACACCAACCGGCGCTACGGCTACGGCCTGCTGCCGGATACGTTCGACGCGTACAAACGGCAGCGTGACCGCTGGGCGTTTGGCGGCTTGCAGATCGTGCGCAAGCACTGGCGCCGGCTGCTGCCGGGCGCGGTCGGCCTCTCGCGTGAGCAAAAGCGCGAATACAGTGTGGGCTGGCTCAACTGGCTTGGCGCCGAAAGCATTGGCGTTGTAGTCGCGCTGCTCAATATCGTGTGGGTGCCGTTCGTCGCCTTCGCCGACATTGCAGTGCCGGATCGCATTCTCACCGTGCCCATTCTGGCTTCGTTTGCGGTATCGGTGGCCCACTTTGTGGCGCTCTACCGCTTGCGGGTGCGGGCGTCCGCCGGGGAGATGGTCGGAGCCGTGTTCGCTGGCATGTCCGTGCAATGGACCGTTGCGCGGGCCGTTGGAATGGGTCTGATCAAGGAACACCTGCCATTCCGGCGTACCGCCAAGGGGGGGGCTACCCGCAAGGGTCCGGATTTCCCGGCTTTCTGGGAAGCCGTTATCGCCGGGCTCTTGTTGAGTGGAGCGACCACGCTGGTGGTGATGAACGCCAAGCAGGTCCGCGAGATCTACCTCTTCGCCGTGGTGCTTGTGGTGCAGAGCCTGCCGTTCCTGTCGGCGGTCGCCCTGGCCTGCGTCGAGGGCACGCGCCTCAACACGCTGGCCTACTGGCGCCGGATTGAGGCCAAGGCGGCAGATTTGTTACCACTGCCGCAGCAAGCGGCCATGGCCGAATCGCCCAAGCTGCCGGCCGATAACCGGGTGGAAGTGGCGCAGTAGGTAGGATGGCGAAGCGCTATCCGGCTAGCGCGGTCTCTGCGAGCCGCGCCCAGTAGGATGTGCCCACCGGGATCGTCTCGTCATTGAAGTTGTACGCGGGATGATGCAGTCCCGCGCTATCGCCGTTGCCCACAAAGATGAAGGCGCCCGGCCGCTCCTGCAGCATGAAAGCGAAGTCCTCGGCGCCCATGACCGGCGGGAAGTCCGTCGCTACCTTGTCGCTGCCTGCGATTTCTCGGGCGACGCTTGCGGCAAAGTCCGTATGGCGGTCGTGATTGACCAGCACCGGATAGCCATTTGTGTAGGTAATCTTGGCCTTCGCGCCGTAAAGCTCTGCGGTTCCTTCAACGATCTCCGGCACCCGTTTCTGCAGGATTCTGCGCACTTCGTCGGTCAGGGCGCGCGCCGTGCCACGCAGTCTCGCGTGCTGCGGGATCACGTTGTCGGTGTGACCAGCCTGGAACATGCAGACCGACACGACGGCGGCCTCGAGGGGGTCGACGTTGCGCGCCACGATCGACTGCAATTGGTTGATGATCTGCGCGCCGACAAGGATGGTGTCGATTGAAAGATGCGGCCGCGCCGCGTGCCCACCCTTGCCCTCAAGATCTATCGTGATGTGGTCCGCCGACGCCATCATGGCGCCGGTACGAATGCCAAATTGCCCGAGCGGCAACCCCGGATAATTGTGCATGCCGTACACTTCCTGAATCGCGAACCGGCTGATCAATCCGTCTTGAATCATCGCCAGCGCGCCGGCGCCGCCTTCCTCCGCAGGCTGAAAGATGAGCACGGCCGTGCCGGCAAAGTTGCGGGTCTCGGCGAGATATTTGGCGGCGCCGAGGAGCATGGCGGTGTGGCCGTCGTGACCGCAGGCGTGCATCTTGCCCGGCACCGTCGATTTATACGGCAGGCCGGTTTCTTCCTCGAGTGGCAGCGCGTCCATGTCGGCGCGCAGGCCGATCACCTTGCCGGCCTTGCGGCCGCGGATGACCCCGACAACGCCGGTCTGCCCGATGCCGGGGACGACCTCATCGCAGCCGAAGCTCTTGAGTTTCTCGACCACCAACCCCGCCGTCCGGTGCACATCGTAACGGAGCTCCGGATGCGCATGGATGTCCCGCCGCCAGGCAGTGATTTCGGCGTGGAGGTCGGCGACGCGATTGACGACTGGCATCGGTAAGGTCCTCGCTCAGCGATCATCATCCGGCGGACGAGCACTGTAGCAAACGATGGCGAGCCTTGGGAGCGGGCCTTGCCGTGTTTTGCGCGCCGTACAGACGACAACGCCAGGTCCATTCCCCGCTCCAGAGCATTCGAGCCTCATGGTCAGCAATTTGGCTTGGAATGATGCGGCGGGCAGCCTAGATGTTTGCCCTCGGGGCCCGTAGCTCAGCGGTAGAGCAACTGACTTTTAATCAGTAGGTCGATGGTTCGATCCCATCCGGGCTCACCAATAAAATCAAATGGCTAAAGCCGAATGCTGGCCACTTGGAAGAAGTCGTATGGCAGACCGAAACCGCCAACCCAATAGCCAGCGGGGTCCGATGATCGCGCTTGGGGTCATCGTGTTCCTGTTCGTGGTGGGGTGGCTGTTGGTCCGCGAACTCTATGCGAATGGGAAATTGGAGGATTGTCTCATGTCCGGCCGGACGAATTGCCAGCCGCTCGATGGCCGCTAAACTGCATGATGAGGTAATTTCCGGAAGGCATTGATCGAAATGCTAATCCTCTCTCAGAATTAGCCAACTCGTGCGCCTTACCACCCCGACCCACCACCACCCCCGCCGCCGCCTCCAGACGAGCCGCCGCCTCCAGAGCCACCGTCGCCGGAGCCAGGTGGACTGGACGCCGAGGCGACCGTGGACGCAAGCGTGCTGCCGAGCTCGTGGCTGAAGCCGACCGGATCGTTCGTCCATTGATTGGCTTGGTACCACGCCCCCAAAGCAGCGCCGGTTGCTGCTGCGGCAAGCACGCCGGCAAAGCGCGTCGCCCAGGCGACCTCGACGTCGAGTGCGATCGCGTAAGGCAGGAACTGCTCGAATAATTCCGGTGTCTTGTCGGGCGGATTGAGCGCGTTGAGCCTGCTCTCTTCGGCGACGCCCAGATACTCGCGAAAGCCCTCGATGCGATCCATGATGGCGCGGCCCGCTGCCGTCGGCGCGTGCAGCCATTGGAAGCCGAACAAGCCCAAGGGTCCGAGAATGAAGGTCGCGATCAGGGGGAGAAAGTCGATCGGGCCGCGCGCCACAGTCGCCGTCAGGGCGCGCCCCGTCGCGGCGAACAGGACAATCAAGATTAGCCCGATCGCAATCTGAAGTTTGCGCAACTTTTCGGATCGGAGCCCTGTCCGGATCATGGATACACCGCCGATGATCGGAAACACCGGCAAGAGCCCGCCGAATATCAGAGCCCCGGCCCGGTTGCCGTCGTCGATCGTCGCAATGAGCAGACCGGTTACTCCAAGCAGAGCAATGACCAGCACCAGCCCAAAGCCGGACCAGGCGTAATTGTCGTTGAATAGCTTGCCGTCATAGCTTTGCCTGAGCCCTTCCATCAAAGCGCGCTTGGCGCTGGCGAGCGGCCGGTAATTCACTTGCGTGAGCGCGATTGAAGGGTCTGCCCCGAAGAGCCTGCTCTTGGCGGCGCTCTCCGGCGGCGCGATCGGCTTGCCGCCATCGCGGCGCCAGATCACCGTCTCGCTGCCGCGGCCGGTCAGCCGTAAGTGTCCCTTGACGGCAAGATCGATGATGGCTGCAGTGAAACAGCGGTCGTCGAATCTCATGCGTTCGACGTAGCGGACCCCTGCTGCCGACATCCCCTCGGGCGGCGCAAATAACGGAATGATGGTGCCGCGGGGCGGACCGCGGCCGACCCACAGCCAGGCGAAGACGTAGAAGGCGAGCACGCCGATTAGCCCGAACCCGGCGACCGTTGCGGGCAGATTGTCCGCCAACCACCATTGTGCCTCCTGGGTCGAAGTTGGCGCAGTCACCACGCCCTTCTGCCAAGACGCAGCGACCGTCAGGCCGCTGTTCGGGGGCAACGGACGGGTTGTCTGGAACACAATGACGCCCGGCTGCCGCCCGACGATCGCAGCATCCCTGCCAATGGCACCCTGCGGGCCGGTGTAGGCCGCCGTCTGCTTGAACGGCACCGGCTCGGGCAGCGTGATGTGCGCTTCCGCCACATCGATCGTGAAGGTCCAGGCGTTGCCTGTGGCGTTCCAGTAGAGCTCGTCGTAGTCGGGGAAGAAGCCGATCTGCCGGGTAGTGCGATAGCGGATGACGAATTCGTGCTCGCCGACCGAGAGCGTTGTCGCGGCGCTGCCAATGCGGACGCGCATGCCGTTCGCCAACCCTTCGGTGGTCCAGGGCTCGTTAGCGCCGTCGAGCGTGACCGACTGCACCGAGAAACCGACCACGACGCGGCTGCCGTCGGGCCGCGTATAGGTGGTGGGAAAGTCGCGCAGGATGCCGTGTTTGATCGTGCCGTACTGCTCAGTCTTGACGCGTATGGTCTCGACGACCTCAAGGTCGCCGTCGCGCCCAACCGTGACATCGCTGACGAAGCGCAGGATGTGCTCGACCGCAAAAGCCGGCCGCACCGCCACGCACGCGAGCAGCAGGACGGCTACTAAAAGCCGCGCGGTCCGCATGGCCGTCACCGATGAATCATGATGCGGGTGCCTGAAATGCAACGCCCGGCACCGCCGCTTGGCTGCGATCGTCGAGTTCAAAGAACGGTTGCGCCTGAAAGCCAAACATGCCGGCCAGCATGTTGGTCGGAAACGACTGAATGGCGGTATTCAGGTTGCGTACCGTGCGGTTGTAATAGCGGCGCGCCATTTGCAGTTGATCCTCGATCTCCGCCAACTGCTGTTGCAACGTTAGAAAATTCTTATTGGCCTTGAGTTCTGGATAGGCCTCGGCGACCGCGAATAACTTGCCGAGCGACGCCTGCAGCGCTTGCTCCGCGGAGGCTTGCCCGCCGACGTCATTGGCGGCAATACTCGACGCACGCCTCGCCGTCACTTCCTCAAACACGCCGCGCTCATGCGCCGCATAACCTCTCACGGTTTCAACCAGATTGGGCACGAGGTCGGTGCGGCGCTTTAGTTGGACGTCGATACCGCTCCAGCCCTCGCGTACCAGGTTGCGCAAGCGCACCAGCCGATTGAACACCCCGATCCCATAGACCGCGGCCGCCGCCAAGATGGCGAGAACGATCCATTTTTCCATTGCCGAATGCGCCCCCAGGATTGGGAATCGAATTTATCACGGTTCCGCCGCTGCCCGCTTTTGGCGGAAGAGCATAACCGTGGAGTTAATTCGGCTTTCGCGGCGATGAGATCGCCGTCGCCACGAGACTTTCACGCACGCGTCGCGGGCGTGCCACAGAGCGTGCGTAGGAAGCGGCCAGTTGGGTGCGTCGGGGGACAACGTCGAGGAGTACCGACGATGAACATCCAGACCGCCTACTGGCCTGCCTCCAACGGCAGAACTCAGCCGCCCCAAATGCCCCCGCTGCGGCTTAACGGTCCTGATGGCCGAGCGGGCCGCGTTCAACCCCGATGGCCGTATCCGCCGCACCTGGTCTTGCGATGATTGTGGCCACGAATTCGTGACTTCAATCAGGGTGCTCGGGCGTCAGCAGTGGCGTAAGATTGAATGTTAACATGCCGGACCGTGATTAGAGGCAGTTGGGTAATGTTCCGATACGCGTATAATAGCGATGCAGGCGGATGCACGTGCTCCGCCCCCGTGGCCGGCTGCCACAATAGCCAATAGGCTTGCAATAACCGCCGCCGGTCCGGTGTTATTATCTTCATTCCAAAGGGAGGACCCATATGCGTCAAAAGTTCGCTCGTCGATCGATATTGGGCTACGGCCTGGGTGGCGCCGGCGCCGCGTTGTTGGGACTGACGTCGCGTAGCCAAGCCGCCACCACGACATTCAAGGCCACGCTGAATGCCGCAACCGAGGTGCCGCCGAACCAGTCGCCGGCGACCGGGACGGCCACGGTGACGCTGGACTCTGCGACCAACGCCATCACGTGGAGCGGCACGTTCTCAGGTCTGACCGGCCCCGCCACTGCGGCGCACATTCATGGCCCGGCGCCGGCCGGCAAAAATGCCGGCGTGATCCTCTGGATCTCCACCAAGGGCAGCCCGTTCAACAGCCCCTTCGAGGGCAAAGGCCAACTGACTGCCGAGCAGGCCGCCGACCTCATGGCCGGCAATTACTACGTCAACATTCATACCGCGGCGAATCCCGGCGGCGAGATACGCGGCCAGCTGGTGAAATCCTAATCGCGCTAGTATGTAGCGCCGGTATGAGAAAGTGAGTGACCCGCCGGTTCTGCCCAGCCGGCGGGTTCCTTTTGCCGAGTCAAATTGCATGCTTTCAGGCAGCGGCGGGCGCCGCCACGCGCGGCGCAAGCGCCGTGCTTTGCAAATAGGTTGCCAGTGCCGCCATGTCGTCGCGGCTCAGCGGTGCGTAGGGCGGATAGGGATCGCCTACCGGAACGCCGATGAGGTTCATGGCCGCCTTCATGGTTGGCGCCAGGCCGTAGTGCATCCACTTGCCGGGAAACAAAGCAAACTGGAGCTGTAATTGCGCGGCGCGCTCGTAATCCCTGGCGACGAAGGCCTCGGTAACGAAGCGGGCAATCTCCGTGGCGGGCGGCGGCATCGTGGCACCCGATCCGCCGAGTTCGAGGCTCGCCAACAGCATCTGCATGGTAGTGAAATAACGCGCATGCCCGGCGCGATCGATTTCGACAATCAGCCGCGACACGCGCGCCAAGTCGCGTGAGCTTTCCTTGATGAACGCGCGGCAGCTTGGCGAGCGCAATCGTATCTGCAATGGACACGTCCGCGCCCGGGCCGGGATTGAGATAGAGCGTGAGCGGCAGGTTTGTTTCGCGCGACACTTTCTCGAAATAGCCGACCAGATCGCGCTGCGTCGGCGGACCGGCAAAAGGCCGCAACGGCGCGAGCAGTTGGAGGGCGGCGGCGCCCAGAGATTCCACCTCGTGCGCAAGCTCAATCGCGGTGCGGAACGATGGGTGCGTAATGCCGACCATGACCGGAACGCGGCCGTCGACGTATTCGATGGTGGAGCGGATCAGCGCCTTGCGGGCTTCGAAGCTGAGATAGGTGTATTCCTGCGTCTCGACACCGGCGGCCACCACCATGGTGGCGGCACAGTCGCGCACCACGTAGTCGATCTGCCGGCGCAGCGCCGGCTCATCGACCTTGAGATCGGCGGTAAAGGGCGTCAGCGGCGCTACGATCAATCCCGGTTGTCGCATAGGCGTGTTCCTCAAGGCGGACGATCATGCCCGCAATGTCACTGCTTGGGAATATGGGCGCGTTCGATCACGCTACCCCACTTGGTGATATCGGAGCGCATCCGCGCATCGAGTTCCGCGGGTGTGGAGGCCTTGGCGTCGATGCCGAGATCGAGCGCGCGCTTCTTCAGCGCCGGATCGGCCAGCACTTCGTGCAACGTCGCGTTCAACGTGTCGAGGACGGCCTTGGGCGTGCCGGCCGGCGCATAGAGTCCATTCCACGCCGTGACTTCGAAACCGGGAACGCCGGCTTCCTGCACGGTCGGTATGTTCGGCAGCGCCACCGAGCGCGTGGTGCCGCCGGTGGCGATGGCGCGGGCCTGACCGCTGTCGAGGCTAGCCTTGAGCGGTGCGTAGAAATCGATCGCCATCTGCACGTCGCCGCGCAGCAGCGCGATTACCACTTCGGGTGTTGCCCGAAATGGCACGATGACAACATCGATGCCGGCCATGGACTTGAACAGTTCGGCCGTAAGATTTTGCGTGCTGCCGACATTGACCGTGCCGATATTGAGCGTGCCCGGCTTTGCGCGTGCGGCGGTCAACACGTCGCCAAGCGTCTTGTAGTTCGAGGACGACGCGGTGACGAAATCGGTCTCGAAGGTGCCGAACAACGAAATCGGCACGAAGTCTTTGAGCGGATCGAACGGCAGGTGATTGAACAGCGGAACGCTGATCGCGGTGCCGTTGGTGAGCAGCGTGAGCGTGTAGCCGGCCTTGTCTCCCGAGAGTGCCGCGCGCGCCGCCGTAATGCCGCCGGCGCCGGGATTGTTCTCGATGACGAAGTTTTGTCCGAGCTTGCTGCCGAGGCCCTCGGCAACGAGCCGCGCGGTGATGTCGGCCACGCCGCCGGCAGCGAACGGCAGGATCACCCGCACGGGGCGGTCGGGATATTTGGCTTGGGCGCGGACGCTGCCCGTCGCCAAGCCTGAGGCCGCGAGCGCAAGCGCGCGTGCAACTTGTCGTCGTGTCATCGTCACGTTCGTCAATCCGTATTTCATCTCGTGTACCTGTTGGCGGTCAGCGGCTCTACGACTCATTCGGTATCACGCCTGACTTGCCATTGCTCCTTCGCCTGTGTCGCATAGTCGGCAAAGCAGCCTGCCGCGATGGCCGCCCGAGCGCCCGCAACCAGATCCTGGTAGTAGAAAAGATTGATGATCGACAACAGCGTGCCGCCGAGCGCCTCACCGGCCTTGAACAGATGATGCAGGTAGGCGCGCGAGAAGTCGCGCGCGGCCGGGCAGCGGCTTTCCGGGTCGATGGGCCGCGGATCGTCGGCGTGGTGGGCGTTCTTGATGTTGATGGGGCCGAACCGGGTGAACGCGAGCCCGTGGCGGCCGTTGCGCGTCGGCAGCACGCAGTCAAACATGTCGATGCCGCGGGCGATGGCCTCCAGCAGGTCCGCGGGGGTGCCGACACCCATGAGATAGCGCGGCCGGTCGGCCGGCACTGCGGCTGCGGTCTTGTCGACGACTGCGAGCATTATTTCCTGGGACTCGCCCACGGCGAGCCCGCCGATGGCGTAGCCGTCAAAGCCGATGCCGGCGAGCGAGCGCAGGCTCTCCTCGCGCAGTGTTTGATCGTCCCCGCCCTGGACAATACCGAACAGTGCATGGCCTGACGGCGCGCCTTCGAAGGCGCGCTTGCAGCGCTCTGCCCAGCGCAGCGAAAGCTTCATCGCCCGCTCGATCTCGGCGCGATCGGCCGGCAGCCGCACGCACTCGTCGAGCTGCATGGCGATATCGGAGCCCAGCAGCCTTTGCACTTCGACGGCGCGCTCCGGCGTCAGTTCGACCATGGCGCCGTCGAGATGCGAGCGGAAGGTGACGCCCTGCTCCGTCACTTTGCGCAAAGCTGCGAGCGACATCACCTGAAAGCCGCCGGAATCGGTGAGGATCGGACCCGGCCAGCGCATGAAGGTGTGTAGGCCGCCGAGCGACGCAACGCGTTCGGCGCCGGGCCGCAGCATCAGATGATACGTGTTGGCAAGCAGAAGTTCGGTACCGGCGGCGCGCACATCGTCATGATGCACGCCCTTGACCGAGGCCTGCGTGCCCACGGGCATGAAGCACGGCGTGCGCACGAGGCCGTGCGCCATAGTCATTTCTCCGGCGCGCGCGGCGCCGTCGATGGCGATGAGGCGGAAGGAGAATGGATCGGGCATGGCGAGCACAATTACCGAAGCAGCAGACAGGCGTCGCCGTACGAGTAAAAACGATACCCGGTCTCGATCGCGTGCGCATAGGCGCGCTGCATCGTCTCCAGGCCGCTGAAGGCGCAGACCAGCATGAACAGCGTCGAGCGCGGCAAGTGGAAATTGGTTAGCATCGCGTCGACCGCGTGGAAGCGGTAGCCGGGGGTGATGAACAATGACGTCTCGCCGGAAAATTCCCCGACGGTGCCGTCCCCGGCGGCCGCGCTTTCGACGAGGCGGAGCGAGGTGGAGCCCACGGCGACGACGCGCCCGCCTGCGCGCCGTGTCGCGTTGAGTGCTGCCGCCGTGCTCGCGGTGACGCTACCCCATTCTGCCTGCATGCGATGGTCCGCCGTGTCCTCGGCCTTGACGGGCAGGAAGGTGCCTGGGCCAACATGTAAGGTCACCCGCCGCACGCCGATGCCGCGCGCCTGCAGATCCGCCACTAGCGATTCGGTGAAATGCAGGCCGGCGGTCGGTGCGGCCACCGATCCCTCCTCGCGGGCGAACATGGTCTGGTAGTCGCCGCGGTCGTTGGCGTCGACGCTGCGGCGGCTCGCGATATAGGGCGGCAACGGCATGTCGCCGCGTTCGGTCAGCGCCTGGTCGAGCACCGCACCGTGAAAGGCGAACGCAAACGTCACCTCGCCGCCCTGCCCTTTTGCCTCGACCGTGGCGTCGAGCTGATCGAGGAAACAGACTTTTCCCTCGCTGCCAAAGCGCACCACGTCGCCCACTGCGAGCCGCTTCGCCGGCCGCACCAGGGCGGTCCAGCGCGAGCCGTCGAGCCGCTTGGTGAGCGTCGCCGCGATAGCCGGTTC
>JBAUYV010000184.1:0-17381 GCA_049584975.1 Xanthobacteraceae bacterium
CCATAGCGCCCGCGGCACCACCTGCGATCTCACCTCCGCGACTTCGTGCCTTGGCGCTTCTCGGACGCAGGCCGCTTCAGCGCGTGGAGAGTCACGTCATGCCGGCGTCCGAGAAACCTGCACAGGAAGAGACATATCGGCCTCGATATATCATCGCACCGCGATGATAACAGTTGCCCCAGCTCTCTCTCCCCAATCCGAAATATATTCGTAAACTACGACGTCGGTGCCATGGAAGCCAGGTCTGGACCGATATACGACCTGCTTTCCCATAATTTGCATGCCGCCGCAGCGTCCGGCAGTGCCGAATTTTGGATTTGCGTTAGCCGTATTCAATCTTTCCGTGACCGAAACCGTACCATTAGCTGGCGGTTGGGTTACGATCACCGTGACACGCCGGGCATTGCACGCGCTGTTCCAGAACGTTGGGCGCGAGAGCACCAAGTCCGCGCCAGAATCAACTGTGCGTGCAACCTTTTTGAACGAAGTCTGCTCCGCGCCGGTATCGACTGTGCGTGCATCCGTCCCGAACGAAGTCGGCGCGAGTCCTTTGGCCAACGCAGCGTCGGCATCGAGCACAGAACCTATTGCGGCGCCGAGCAACAATGCAATAACGACCGTTGCGCGTGTCATGATTGATCCTTCCGTAGCGCCGAAGGTCGGCTCGCCTCCGCCATCGTCGGTCCCAAACGTCGGCCCAGTTCGCATCATCGTGTCCAATGGACCTTGCGGGAGCGAATTGCCTGTCGGTTGGTCGGGCGAGGCACCGAGGAGGTTCATGTTCCGAGTGGGGGGCCGCTACACTGACGCGCTTGACTAGTCCGGCGGGAGAGGGCCCGTCCAAGGCGGCGGGCACCTGGTCTTGGCTTCGTTTAGGGCGGAGTTGACGATGTCCTGCACGTGCGCAGGAGTGCCAACCGCTGTAACAGGAAGCAGCCGTTCGGTTTCAGCAAGCGTCTCTATAAACTTCGCTGGCGCATCGAGCGCGCATTCAACAGACTGAAGGACTTCAGGCGCATTGCAACGCGATACGACAGGCTGGGGCGAACTCTTGTCTTCCGTCTGTCTGGTTGCCGGCCTTGTATGGTCGATTTAATGAGTCTGGACCCTAGTTCATAAAGCCTCTATGTGTCGTATCCGATTGCGGTTTATCAGACGGACCATAATGACGTTTGCGGTCCCGCAGAGTTTCCAAGGTTGGGTGTCAATTTCGCGTATTGGCAACTTGCCGCTGGTCGCCGCGGCGGTTCTGTGCGCAGTAGTAGTCCTGCTAGTGCGCGCGCCGGACGCCTTCACAAATCCTCAAATGTGGGCCGAGGATGCAACGGTTTTCTGGATCCAACAATATCAGTACGGATGGGCGGCGGTCGTCATGCCTTATGCGGGGTATCTGCACCTCGCGGTGCGGCTCACTGCAGGGTTGGCCTCGTTGTTTGATCCGGCCTATGCGCCAACTATCTATGTTGGAGCGTCAGCGTTCTTTGCTGCTTGGTCGGCCGCGACCGCCGCGACGGTCACAGTAAAACCAATTGTCAAATTTCTGTTTGCAGCGACGCTTACTCTTCCTCCGCACCCAACCGGTGAGATTTTTGGAAATCTTGCGAATGTTCAATGGTTGATGGCGCCGACGCTTGTGCTCGTTCTTGCGACTGATCCGCCTGCATCGCGTTTCTGGCGCCTCAATCAGAGCGCTTTCGTCCTCGTGTCCGGCCTGTCCGGCCCTTTCTCAATCTTCCTCCTGCCGCTGTCGGTTTGGCGCATAGTTCGCAACATCGATGGCCCATCCGTGCTCGCCACGGTTTCGGGCACGCTGCAGCTCGCAACGCTCGCAATGTCACTGAGCCAAATGTTTCCTCAGCCGGGCGAGTCTGCCCCGCTCCACCTGATAGTCATGATGTTGGGCCGATGTGTGCATATGAGCCCTTGGGCCGCGGCTGCCGGGCTCGCCGTGCTGTTCGCGTCGCTCACAATTTCCGAAGGCCGGTGGGTGCGGCTCTGCCTTTTGTACCTCGCTAGCGCCATTATTATTTCGGCAGCTTTGAAATTCCGGCAAGATTCTTATGCATTTGACTCTCCGGAGGATGGCCCCCGATATTTTTACATTCCACAGCTTGTTATAGTCTGGTGCGCGATATCCCTTTGTTTCTCCCGAAGGGCCGGGATTATCGTAGGCATTGCCGCTCTCGTAACTCTGGCTCTCACCTATCCGCATGAGTTCTTCAAACGGCCGCAATTGCCGGACGAACTCTGGGCAGAGCACGTCAAGAACATCGGTAAAATGCTTGTCGTGATTCCAGTCAATCCCCCGGGATGGTCCGTCACTGTGCCAGAGCCGGAGAGCATTTGGTCTACGCACTAGCAATCTGAACCGGCTCGGCGAGGCTGCCCCGTCGCGCTGTCCGGCGACGACAACACCGCCATTGTGGCGACAGCGAAGAGAACCGCGCGGCGCCGCGTTGGGGGCGCAGCAAAGTACCGCGGGCACACACCGACGATCTGAACAAAAAATTCTATACCTTTCGCACTCGGCCAAGTGGCAATTGATAATTCTCGGAAAAAATCTCACGGCGTACGCGCAGCATGTCGCCAATGGTGAGCATGATGTTGCGCATACTCACGGAAGAGCCCCTGCCGAATGTGCGCGGAAACGTCTGTATGCCGATCTCGCCTACCGGATAACCCCTCAACATAGCTTTGATCGCCAGCTCGGCGCCGAAGAACGGGCTGTCGGAGGTTATCTCTATGTCTTCGAGAATGGAGCGATGAAAAGCGCGGATTCCGGTGGACACATCGCGGAAACGCGTCCGGAATATCCAGCGCAGGATCATATTATAGACGAAGGAAATGAAGATTCTGCTGGTCGAATATAATTTCTTATAGCGAAAAGAGATAATCAGGAGGTAGTGATTTCGCAGATTTAGCATTTTCTCGAGATCAAGCACGTCATATTCATTGTCGCCGTCCACGGTGCAGATCCAGTCGTAGCGTGCGACTTCAATACCACGCTTGATCGCCGCACCGTAACCTCGGTTGTGATCGTGACGGAGGGTTCGAACCTCATTCTGGAACTCATTCGCCAAATCATCGGCAATCTTACCTGAGCTGTCCGGCGAGCCGTCGTCAATGACGATGACCTCATATTCGTCGGCGTAACGACGTAACATATTGCGCGCCTGCATCACGACTTCACGCACTGTCGCCTGGTCATTATAGACAGGAACGAGAAGGCTGACGCGAAGAGAGGATTTCATAAAATGCGTGTCCTTCATTTGCGCGTCACGGTCGGCTCACCGGAGCAACCCGTCAAAATGCCGGAAATACTTACATATCGAGGCCCGTTGGTGCTAGTACGGCAGAGGCGATGAACGGGTTGCTCTGTTGACCTTGAACTACCGAAGCGAGTTGATCTCGGGCTGGGGACGTTACCCAACATCACGCGCCGCCGTAGCACGACCTGAGCGCCGGTCTGAAGTCGCCGAGGCACTTCACCCACCGCAAGAAGCAGTCGCCGGCACCGTAATTGCTCGCGGTAGCGGTTTGGCTTATGGCGATGCGGCGCTCAATGCTGGCGGTCGCGTGATTGCGATGAACCGCCTTAATCGTATTCTCGCATTCGATACCGAGAATGGGCTTATCACCTGCGAGGCTGGCGTTACGCTCGGCGAGATCCTCGACGTATGCGTGCCGCGCGGTTGGTTTCTCGCGGTCACGCCGGGCACGGCGCGCGCCACCGCGGCCGGCTGTTTAGCGTGCGATGTACACGGTAAAAATCACCATCTGGTGGGCAGCTTTTCCCGGCACGTCGCGAGCGCAACGATTTTGGTTGGGAACGGAGAGGTCATGACATGCGGGTCGGACCAAAATAGCGAATTGTTTTGGACAACAGCGGGAGGAATGGGACTTACTGGCACGATTCTCGAGTTGACGCTTCGACTGCAAAGGATTCAAACAGCCTATATTCACGCAAGAAATATCGTTGCCCGCAATCTCGATGAAACGTTTCGCAAGCTCGAAGAGACCACGGATGCGACCTATTCGGCCGCGTGGGTGGACGGCGTGGCGCGCGGCTCGCGATTCGGGCGAGGCGTGATCATGCTTGGAGAACACGCCGGATTGACCGAGATTCCGGCCGAGCGCCGCACGGCGGCGTTGGTCTCGAGGACAAGGCGTCAACGGTCATTGCCAGTCGGCCTTCCCTCGGCGATGCTGAGTCGACCGCTCGCCTTGATGCTCAATGAAGCGATCTACCATCGCTACGCCACAGGCGCGGCCCAGAACCTGGTCGACGCCCGTCAATACATGTATCCGCTCGATGCATTTGACAATTGGAACCTGCTGTTCGGCGCGCGCGGCTTTCTCGAATATCAGGTCGTTCTGCCGCCGCGACAGGCGTTCGATGGGATAAAGCGAATACTCGAAACAGTTGATCGCGCTGGCGCTGTTTCGTTTTTCACCGCGATCAAACGGCTGGGCGAAAGCGCGCCGGCTCACCTTTCGTTTCCCATGCCTGGATACGTCTTCAGTTTTTCCGTACCGGTGGCCGAAAAGAAAACGTTCGCATTGCTCAATCGCTGCGATGAGGTGACCGTGGCCCTTGGTGGGCGCGTCTATCTGGCAAAGGATGCGCGTCTTGAAGCGAGCACTTTGGCGGCAATGTATGCGCGGATTAGCGAATGGCGCGCCATCGCACGTCGCTATGACCACGCCGGCGTCCTGGCTTCGGACATGAGCCGCCGGCTGGGGCTCACCTCGTGACTAAGGCCGCAGTCCGTCGATCGGCTCTTATAATCGGCGGCAGTTCGATGCTCGGCCGCGAGCTGGCGCGTCAATACGGGGAATCCGGATGGCCGATCATTTTGGCCGGCCGTGACGCGGGCGAATTGAAAGCCGTGGCAAGTGATGTGGCGATCCGCACCGGCACGACGGTCGACACGATGGCGCTAGACTTTGGCGATACCGCCTCCATCGATAGGGCTGCCGCCGAGATCGCGCTGAGGGGCGTTCCGCAAGTCACCATCGTCGTCGCCGGCCTCATCGATGGTTTTGCCGAGGCGCCATATGATGCTGCAATCGCGCGAAATCTCCTGACAATCAATTACGCCGGACCGACACGTTTGGTCGGCATGCTGTTGCCCGACCTGAAGGAGGCGCCCGGTTCAGTGATAGCTTTCGTCAGCTCGATTGCGGGCGAGCGCGGCCGCCGGGCCAACTTCGTCTACGGCGCTGCAAAAGCAGCCTTGAACACCTATTGTCAGGGATTGCGAGCATTGCTCGCGCCCAATCAGGTGAGCGTCCTCACCGTCAAGCTTGGTTTCATGGACACGCGCCTTGCCTATGGTGTGGCACCCCAAGCGCTGACATGTTCGCCAAGCTTTGCCGCAAAGGCGATCCGTCGCGCAATCGATCGTCGCCGCATGGTCGTCTATGTGCCCGGCTTTTGGCGCGTGATATGCTTCGCGCTCCGTCTGATACCTGAGCGGGCTTTTATCCGCCTTCCGCTTCCATGACGACCGCTCATTCATCATTGTGTTGCAAAACTCTTTTTTGGGTGGGTGCAAAATTTTCTAGTGGCGCTAATGCCGGAAATGCCGCGTACCGGTGAAGACCATGGCGACGCCATGGTCGTCGGCGGCCTTGATCACCTCGTCGTCGCGCACTGAGCCTCCGGGTTGAATGACCGCGGTGGCGCCGGCCTCGATGGCAACCAGAAGCCCATCGGCGAACGGAAAAAACGCGTCCGAGGCGACCACCGAGCCTTTGGTGGTGGGCTCCTTGGCGCCGGCCGCTTCACTGGCGTCTTGCGCCTTGCGCGCCGCGATGCGCGCCGAATCGACACGGCTCATCTGGCCGGCGCCAACGCCGACAGTGGCGGAATCCTTGGCGTAAACGATTGTGTTCGATTTCACGTGCTTGGCGACGCGGAAGGCGAAACGCAGATCACGCAGCTCCGCATTTGTCGGCGCGCGTTTGGTCACCGGCTTCAGATCCATGTCGTCGATCACGGCGTTGTCGCGCGATTGCACAAGGAGGCCGCCCGCGACGGTCTTTGCGATCAAGCCGCTGGCGCGCGGATCGGGCAATCCCCCGGCGAGAAGGAGCCGCAGATTCTTTTTAGCGGCCACGATGGCAATGGCCTCGTCGGTCGCGTTCGGCGCGATGATGACCTCGGTGAAAATTTCAGTAATGGCGCGCGCTGCTTCGGCGTCGAGCGTGCGGTTGAGCGCAACGATGCCGCCGAACGCCGAAACCGGATCGCAGGCGAGGGCTTTGCGATAGGCATCGAGCAGGGTTTCGCCTTCGGCGACGCCGCTCGGGTTGGCATGCTTGACGATGGCGCAGGCCGCCGTGCGCTTTGGATCGAACTCGGCGACGCATTCGTAAGCCGCGTCGGTATCGTTGATGTTGTTGTAGGAAAGCTGCTTGCCCTGCACCTGCCGCGCGGTGGCGACGCCGAAGCGCGCATCGGGGGTGCGATAGAACGCGGCCGACTGGTGGGGGTTTTCGCCGTAACGAAGTTTCTCAATGAGCCGGCCGCCGAAGGCGCGGTAGTCCGGCGCCGATTCCGCAAGTTCGCGCGCGAACCAATTGGCGATGGCCGCATCGTAGGCGGCGGTGCGCGCAAAGGCCTTGGCGGCGAGCCGCCGGCGCAGCGTCAGCGTCGTCATCCCGCCGTGCCGGGCAAGCTCGTCGAGCAGCGCCGGATAATCGCCGGCGTCGACCAGCACGGCGACATCGTCGTGATTCTTGGCCGCGGCACGGATCATGGCCGGGCCGCCGATATCGATGTTTTCGATGCAGTCGGCGAACTCAGCGCCGCGGGCCACGGTTTGCTCGAATGGATAGAGATTGACCACCAGAATATCGATCGGCTGGATTTTTTGCGCCCGCATGGCCTCGACGTGTTGCGGGTTGCCGCGTACCGCGAGCAGTCCGCCGTGCACGGCCGGATGCAGCGTCTTGACCCGGCCATCCATCATTTCGGGAAACCCGGTGAGGTCACTGACGTCGAGGACCTTCAGTCCGGCATCGCTCAACGCCTTGCGGGTGCCACCGGTCGAAACGAGTTCGATGCCGTAGCCGGCAAGCGCGCGGGCGAGTTCGACGACCCCGGATTTGTCGGAGACGGAAATGAGGGCGCGCGTCGCGCGGCGCAGGTGTTCGGTCATGGTTCGGCCTGTCATGCTCCGCGAAGGCGGAGCATCAAGTATCCGCCGGCGCGTCGTGGCTGCGCGACAGACAATCACGCTCACTTCTGTGTTTACTGGATCGTCCGGTCAAGCCGGACGATGACAATATCGGTTCGCCGGAACTGGGTCACGACGGCAGCTTCGGCTCCTCCGCGCGTTCGCTGCGCGCCGGGCTCTTCGCCATGATGGCGGCGCCGGCCTGCAGGCTCCAGACCACACGCGGCGCGTGGCGCGCATGACCATAGACGACGATCTGCATGGTCCGCCGCGGACCTTCGGCCCCGGCCAGATAGACGCTGTCCTCGAGTTCGACGCGTCCGTCGCGGACGCTGAACGTCCACACATCCTTGTCCGGCGCCATAAGCATGACGCCGTGGCCGTCGGCGAGCCGGGTCGCCTTGACGGTCGGATGCAGATGGAAGCGCACGGCATATTTATCGCGCGAGGTCTGCACCTCTTCGCCGCCGTCCGCGGGGCGAAACACATCCTCGCCTTCGAGGCGCGTGCCGTCGGCTGACAGCGATATGGTGCGCTCGTGCAAGATGCCGTAGCGCTCGGCGTAGCCGTCATGGGTCGCGCGCAATACGATGGCGTCGGCTCTATCCTCGCGCACCACCGCCGCGCGGGTTGGGCCGCCCAGCATCGGTGAGCCGCCGAGCACGCGCCGGAAGGTCGGCGAAGCGACGAAGCGGGCCGAGGACGTGTCGTTGAACGTCACTGTCGAGTGCGATGGCGTGGCGCGCGCCAATTGGCGCCAGTCATCACGCGCGGTCGGCGGCATGCCGGAATTCACGATCAGCGAATTGTGCTTCGGCGAGGAAAATTCGAAAGACAGAAAGCCCGCATGGGCTTCGAGGCTCATCTCGATCGGCGGCACTTTGCCTACGTCCATGATGAGCACGCCGCCGCCCGCTTCCAGGCGCTGATAGCCGGAATGCGGCGCGTTCGACACCGGCGCGCCGCGCGCTTCGTCGTAGGCCATGAGCGTGAGCAACAAGTCGGCCGGTGTCGCGCCCATGCCGTTGAAGCGCGCAATGCTGCCGTCAGAATGGCGAAAGAACCGCAGCATCGGCATCATGCGGTCGGTGGCGTTGAGCAGCGCCGGCGGCGGCGCAATGTTGCGCGAAGCGTAGGCTTGGCGCAGCGGCAACAGCTCGAGCAAAATTTCGATGATCGCGCCGGGGTCGCGTCCGACATGGCCGCCGTCCGGAAGAATTTGTCGTTCGAGTTCGTGCTGCAGCGCCGCGGTGGCGGATTTGATGCGGCGCTTTTGGCCGGCGATGCAGAGCGCCGCATTGACCAGCGCGATGATGGCTTGCAGGTGTGCGACGCCGCGGCGCGCGTCTCCGGCCGTGTGGCGCAGGTAGCTCACCTGGCGAACGAGGCTGCGCAGGAAGCGGCGGTAGAAGCGCACATCGGCATCTTGCAGAACGAGGGTCGCCTGGCTGAGCCAGGAGATGATGCGGCGCGACACCACGTCCGGCCGCCACGCCAGCGGATGCCAGGTGCCTTGCAGCGTGATCCATTCGTCCACGAGCGCGCGCCCGTTGGCCCGGGTGATGGCGGATTCGGCGGCGCGCAGATGGCGCAGCCAGCTAAAACCCAGGAGCTCGACGGCCCAATCTTCGGACGGCGGATCCATCTCGAAAATCGAACGGCCGTCGCACACCACGACCTTGCCGGCGAAGGCAAAGCGTCCGGAGTAAATCTCGGAAGCGCGGGTGGCGTCGGCGGTGCGCAAATCCGGTGGAGCGATCAGCAGGCGATCGGTCCGGAACGGCAGCAGCGGCCAACGCAGCAGCGGATGGCTGTTGGCCCGGCCGGCAAGCTGCCGCATGCCGCCGCGCAGCAGCAGCCAGGACAGCTTCGCCTGATTACCGAGTCCCACGCTTGCCATCGCGGCGCCCGCCCCTTTCTGCCCGCGAATGCCGGGCGCCCCTGCCCGCAGCACCATAATGAACCCGAGGCAGGCGGCCAAATGGCGATCTAATTAACTGATAGCGCTATAGTTTTTCCAGTCGTGCGGCGAAGAAGCCGTCGAGGCCAGCGAGCCGCGAATCGGGATCGGGCAGTTGGCACGGCAAGGTGCGCAGATCGCCATCTTTGCTGATGAACTCGGCTCTGCCGAAAACTTCGCCTGCGGTGATAGGCACGCGCCGCGCGCCGCCGCTGCCCGCAAGAAGTGCGGCGACGACGTCTTCATTCTCTTCGGGCTCCAGCGAGCAGGTGCAATAGATCAATGTGCCGCCGCTCTTGGTCAGCGCCAGCGCGTGCTTGAGCAACTGCCCTTGCACGCGGGAGAGCGTGGCGATGTCCGCGGCGCGCTTGACCCACGGCACATCCGGATGACGGCGGATGGTGCCGGTCGATGAGCACGGCGCGTCGAGCAACACGGCGTCGAATGTCTGCTCCGGGGTCCATGCCGCCACGTCGGCGCAGACGAGTTCGGCATTGAGCGAGAGCCTGGCGAGATTTTCGCGCACGCGGTTCAGCCGCGCCTCGGCTCGATCGACCGCGGTGACCAGGGCGCCAGCCGCGACCAGCTGCGCGGTCTTGCCGCCGGGAGCGGCGCAGAGATCGGCGACGCGGCGTCCGGCAAGGTCGCCGAACAGCCGCGCCGGCAGGGCCGCCGCGGCGTCCTGCACCCACCATGCGCCTGCGGCAAAACCGGGGAGCGCCGTCACCGTGCCGTGCGCAATGGTGCGCACGGTGCCGGTCGGGAGCATGCGGCCGTTGAGGCGCGCGGCCCAGATTTCCGGATCGCTCTTGACCGTTAGGTCGAGCGCCGGCTCATGGCCATTGGCGGCCGCGATGGCGCGCGCCGTCGGCTCGCCGTAGGTCTTGATCCAGCGCGCCAGCAGCCAGCCGGGCGTGTCGAGAACGACCGGATCGAGCGCGGCCAGCCGCTCGGCGCCTTCGCGCGCCACGCGCCGCAACACGGCATTCACGAGGCCGGTGAAGTGCATGGCCTCGCGGTTAGTCCGCACCAATCGCACCGACAGATCGACCGCGGCGTGGTCGGGGATTTGCAGAAAGAGGATTTGCGCCGCGCCCAGCAGCAGCGCTGTTTCCACGAGTGGCGCCTGCGCGGGCGGACCGCGTTCCAGATACAGCGAGACGAGATGGCGCAGCGTGCCGAGCCGGCGCAGCACCGTCGCCGCCAGCGCCCGCGTCAGCGCGCGGTCGCGTTCGGGAAGCGCGGCGAGGCCTGCGGAATGCGCGCCGGCGCCGTCCAGCATTCCATCGAGCGAGCGGCGGCGGCGCAGCACGCCGTCGACGATGTCGGCGGCAATCCGCCGAACCGCAAAGCCCGGCACGGCGTCGGGATCGCCAGCGGGCACCGGCGCTTTCCGCGCACGCCTCATGGGGAAATTGCTCCTTGTGGACGAGCCACTTGCAGTCTTGGCAGGGCTACGCCAAGTCAGAGGCGATGCCAACCGACCGCGATCAACCGTCGCCGCAGCAGCCCGCAGACGAAGCGGTTCCCGATCCCGCGGGCAAACAGCAGCCGCTTTCTCCTGCCGCGGAACGCGCGCTCGCCGAAGCCGCGGCCCGCCGCGCCGACCGCGAGTGCAAGGCCGCCGATCAGCCGAAGGAAGTCGGCGGCCGCGACGGCCCGGACCCAACCCGCTACGGCGACTGGGAGATCAACGGCCTCGCGTCGGATTTTTGAGGGCGCGCAGGGTCTTGACATTATTCTGGATTACGTAGTCGACACCACAACCGCAGCCCATGGTATTGTATCCCGACGGTTCTCCACCGCTTTCGGGGCCGAATGGCTATCGCTTCGCGACAGGTTCAGTCCGTAGACGACTGGTTGGATTTATGCCGCAGCCGTCGCGACGATGCCCGCGCTCTCCTGCAAAGTCGTCGTGCGTCCGGCGCTTGGTTAAACGCCGGTTTTGCCGTCGAATCCTGCATCAAAGCGGCGATCATGACGAAAGAGGGCATGAACCGCTGGCCCGACAAAGACGAGCACCCGGAACTGTGGACGCATGACCTGCGGGCGCTTTTAAAGCGCTTAGGCATGCTCGACGTTGACCCCAAAACCCCTGTCGCGCCAGCCCTCAAAACGGTGCTAGATTGGCAAAGAGATCACGGATATTCGGCCACAACGTTCCCGCTAAAGGCCGCAAAGCAGCTCTGCGAGGCCGCCTTCGACTCAAACGGAGTCATCGAATGGATAGCAAGCCGGTATCGGCTGAATATCTGAAGGCGGGCCAAGACTATCAGGATGCCCTGATCGCCCTCGGGCTCACCCCGTATTATTTGGGGTGGGCATGGGACATTGCTGGCGCAGAATGGAACTTGGCGCTTGTCACTTCCGTGCTCGATGCCGGTGGCCCGCTTCGACTAAATCGCCTTCTTTTCAGGGCTTACAACGCCCAGGCGACGCCGCAAACAATATCGCCGTTCATTGTTAGGGTGCTGAGCCCTGAGGTTATGCCTGCCGAATTTTGGATGATGGCGTACGCGCGAAATCTTACAATAAGCCATACGGGAGAGCGGCCCGACCGACCTGTACAGCTCGAAAAACCCATTCGATTAGAGGACGCAAGATTGGAGTTTTTGGGCCTACATTTCGAAACAAGTAATGGCTACGAGCCCAAGCGGCCCCCCACCTTTGTTAAAGACCCGCAATTCCCGCTTGCTGCTCCTAAAGTCAAATTCTTTGATCGTCGACACGAATGGGAGAAATTCAGGGACAACGTCGAAAGACTCGCGGCATGAACAAAGAAGAAGGCCCCGAGCCCAATAAAGAAGAGCAACTAGCGGCCATTCTTAAAGGCGCATTCAGCGGGCTACCTACGCGCCTAAAAGCCATTCCCAAACGCAACGGCAAAATTCGAGCTGCCGGTAGAAAGACGCGACGGCGACAGCCTCGCAAACGCCACGCTGCTTAATGCCTCAGGAGAGCGATGGTACTGACGAACATGGAGATTGCCGCAATAACGACTGCGGCGAGAGCGATCTTGTTGGATGTTTGTGCAACCCTGATTGTCTGACGGCTAAGAGCAATCTGTTCGGCACTTGAGGCCGCTTCCTGTCGATCGACCCATCCTTGCGCGATATTTTTCAAACCGCCCAAATAAACGTTCGTAGCGATCCGCTCTTTAACCGCGCCAACTCCGAGGGATTCCAACTCAGCCAAAAACGCTTCTTGCGTAGGGCTCATTTTCGCTTCCTGCGCCAGCGCAACAACCGCGCCGCCTGAAACCGGAAGTCTGGCCTAGTGAGGATGGTGATAAGGTGAGGTGCTTACCCTCACCGCTCCTAACTGCGGCAACCGTCCGTTCCATATCGGCGATTTTGCGCGTGTTGTAACGGAAGTCGAACTCCGCGAGATACCGATGCAAATGCTTCTCTTTGCAGTGCCGATAAACGCCACGCATTCCGCGTTTGAAGATCGAAAAGAAGCCGTTACCGCGTCACAACGACGGTCGTGCCGACACCGACCCGGCTGTAAAGGTCGGTGATGTCGGCGTTGTACATGCGGATGCAGCCGTGGGAGACGAAATGGCCGATCGAGCCCGGTTCGTTGGTGCCGTGGATGGCATACTCTCCGCCGGCGAGCGTCATCGCCGCGACGCCCATCGGATTGTGTGGCGAGCCGGATGGAATGACATCGGGCAACCTGGGATTCTCGCGCCTGATCGATTCAGGCGGCGACCACGCCGGCTCGATGTACTTGCCGTTGATGGTCGACGTTCCGGCCCATTGCATGCCGGCGCGGCCGACGCCGACCGGATAGCGAAGCGCTTGTCCGCTGCCGAGCATCAGATACAGGCGCCGCTCGCCTGTCCTCACCACGATTGTGCCCGCCGCGTAATTCTCTCTCACCGCCACGACGTCGCTGTTGGCCAACGCCGCACGCGGTGCAAACGCAAACAACCAACCAAAGACTGCCAGTGCGGCCACAAGCAAAATTTTTCCACGCATGATCCAAATCCCCGCGCTGCTGACTTCCTGTCCCGCAGGTTTCGTTCCCGCGGTTATCAGCTGCAAACGATCATAACCGAAGCGGCCGCGCCGCTCAGCATCGCCACCGCGTTAGGGTGAAGTTTTCCCGAATTTGTCCACAGGACGCGCCGCGCAGATGGCAGGGGGGATACGTCGAAAATGCAGATATAAGCGAACGCGAGTTTCAAACCGGGAGGATCGAGCGTGCCTGCCCGGCCTTCTATGCGCTCTCCTTGCTCCGGTTCTGCCGATTATTGACCAGATCGTCGACCACGGCGGGGTCGGCAAGTGTCGAGGTGTCGCCGAGATTACCGAATTCGTCCTCGGCGATCTTGCGCAGGATGCGGCGCATGATTTTTCCCGAGCGCGTCTTTGGCAGGCTGGGGGCGAACTGGATGAGATCGGGCGAAGCGATCGGGCTTATCTCCTTGCGCACCCAGTTGGTGAGCTCCTTGCGCAAGTCTTCGCTGGGCTGCTCGCCGTTCATCAGCGTGACGTAGGCGTAAATGCCTTGACCCTTGATGTTGTGCGGATAGCCGACGACGGCGGCTTCCGACACTTTCGGATGCGCCACCAGCGCCGATTCCACTTCGGCGGTGCCGAGCCGGTGGCCGGCGACGTTGATCACGTCGTCGACCCGGCCGGTGATCCAGTAGTAGCCATCCTCGTCGCGGCGGCAGCCGTCACCGGTGAAATACTTGCCTGGATAGGCGCTGAAATAAGTGTCGACGAAGCGCTGGTGGTCGCCATAGACCGTGCGCATCTGGCCCGGCCATGAATCGGCGATGCACAGGTTGCCGCTGGTTGCGCCCTCCTGCACGTTGCCTTCGGCATCGACGATCTGCGGAACAATTCCGAAGAACGGCCGCGTCGCCGAGCCGGGTTTGAGCTTGGTGGCGCCCGGCAGCGGCGTGATCAAAATGCCGCCGGTCTCGGTCTGCCACCACGTATCGACGATCGGGCAGCGGTTGTCGCCGACCACGCGGTAATACCATTCCCACGCTTCCGGGTTGATCGGCTCGCCCACGGTGCCGAGAAGCCGCAGCGAGGCGCGCGATGTCTTCTTCACCGGATCGTCGCCCGCCTGCATGAGCGAGCGGATCGCCGTCGGCGCCGTGTAGAAAATGTTGACCTGGTGCTTGTCGATCACTTCCCAGAAGCGCGACATGCTCGGGTAGTTCGGGATGCCTTCAAACATCAGCGTGGTGGCGCCGTTCGCGAGCGGACCGTAGACGATGTAGCTGTGGCCGGTGACCCAGCCGACGTCGGCCGTGCACCAGTAGACGTCGCCATCGTGATAATCGAACACGTATTGATGGGTCATCGCGGTGTAGACCAGATAGCCGGCGGTGGTGTGCAGCACGCCTTTCGGCTTTCCGGTCGAGCCCGACGTATAAAGGATGAACAACGGATCTTCCGCGTTCATCTCCGCGCAGGGGCAATCCGCCGTGACCACTTCCTTGGCTTCGTGATACCAAACGTCGCGCCCCGGCGTCATATCGACCGCGCCGCCAGTGCGTTTGACGACGACGACGTGGTCGACCCCGCCGGTCTTGGCGATCGCGGCGTCGGTGTTGGCCTTGAGCGGCACCTTGCGGCCGCCGCGCAAACCTTCGTCGGCGGTGATGACGACGTTCGACTTGCAGTCCTCGATGCGGCCGGCAAGCGAATCCGGCGAGAACCCGCCGAACACCACCGAATGGATCGCGCCGAGTCGCGCGCAGGCGAGGATCGCGTACGCGGCTTCGGGGATCATCGGCATGTAGATGGTGACGCGGTCGCCTTTCTTGACGTTGCGATTGCGCAGGATGTTGGCGAAGCGGCACACTTCGTCGTGCAGTTCCCGGTAGGTGATCTTTTTTGATTCTTTCGGGTCGTCGCCTTCCCAGATGATGGCGGTCTGGTTGCCGCGGGCGTGCAGGTGGCGGTCGATGCAGTTGTAGGCGGCGTTGGTGGCGCCGTCCTCAAACCATTTGATCGAGACATTCGGCTTGGCGAAAGACGTATTCTTAACCTTACTGAATGGTTTCATCCAGTGAATGCGCTTGGCCTGCTCGGCCCAGAAAGCATTGGGATCCTTGATCGAGGCGGCGTACATGGCCTGGTACTTGGCGTCGTCCACATAGGCGCGCTTCTTCCATTCCGCCGGAACGTCATAAATCTTTTCACTCATCGCGTTCCTCCGTCGCTGCGGCGGCAAACGTTCATTCCGCAGACTTACTTTTCGTACACCATTATGCGCTGGTGACTCCGAAGGCGACAAGACCGCTTATCTCATCCGTTTGTCGCAGCGTTGAAGAATTCGGCAAGGCCAATACCCTAGGTTATCGCGCACGACCCATCCAGGAGCCGCCATGCGTCAGGCCATTGTTGCCGTCTTCGCCGCCGTCTTTTTCACGATCAGTCCGCTGCAGGCGCAGACGCAGCCGACCTTACCTCCGCCGGCCGAAAATCTCGCCGCCGCCCACGAATTGATTCAGGTCATGAAAGCGACCGACCAGTTCAAGGCGCTGCTTCCGACCATCTTGCAGGCACTCAAGCCCGCCTTCGTTCAGGGCAGGCCGGAGATGGAGAAGGATTTTGACGCGATTCTTCCGGCCATCAATGACGTCGCAACGCGCCGGGTGAATGAGCTTGCCGAGGCGTTGGCCGTCATCTACGCGAGCAACTTCAGCGTCGCTGAGATCCACGACATCGCGGCATTCTACCGGTCGTCAACCGGGCAGAAGTTTCTTGCGCAGCAGCCGGTGATTGCGCGCGAAAGTCTCGTGGCGGGTCAGCGGTGGGCGCAGACGCTCTCGTTGGAACTCAGAGAGGCGATCGGTGAGCAGCTGCGCAAGCGCGAACACGCCAATTGACGGCAGCGCGCAACGGCGGCGGTGAACCGCCACGCGCCGAACCGTGCTCAGATGAAATGACGGTGAAGTCAGCCGCGGATCACACCGACGTGGTGATCCACTGCTCCAGCTTCTGCTTCGGCGCAGCGCCGACCTGGCGGGAGGCGAGTTGCCCGTCCTTGAACAGCATCAAGGTCGGAATCGACATGATGCCGTATTTTGCCGCCGTGCCGGGGTTCTCGTCCACATTGAGCTTGACGATCTTCACCTTGCCGTTGAGCGACTTGGAAATCTCTTCGAGGGCGGGGGCGATCATGCGGCACGGGCCGCACCACTCTGCCCAGAAATCGACAACGACCGGCTCGCTCGCTTTGAGCACGTCCTGATCGAAGGTCGCATCGGTTGTTTTGTCGACCATGGCAAACCTCACTTTTCGGCTTTTTCGGAAGAATCGTCGGCCCGAGGCTGTTCAACGTATGAACGGCCTCCTATGGCGTCAAGGGACGTTCACCGGAGAGTGAGTCTCCGCCAGAACCCGCGCCAATGCGGCGTCCATGGCCGGCCCGGGCACTTCGATGAGACGCGGTCCCGTGGTGAAGAGGAGTGCGGCGCGCACGGATCTGTCAGGGTAAAGGCGCATGAGCACGGCGCGATAGAGCGCGAGCTGCGCCACATAGGGCTTGGGCACGTCATCGAAGCGTGCCGGGACGGCGCCGTCGGATTTATAATCGGCGATAAGGACCGCGTCCTTGGCGACGCTGAGCCGGTCCACTTGCCCAGACACCGCAGCAGGCGCTGCTCCCGCACGTTCGATACGGCCGACAATGGGCACCTCGGCGCGGCTTCCCGTCGCAAAAATTTGGGCGAAATTCGCGTCGCTGAGAATGGCCAAGACTTGGCGCGCCATCTCGGTGCGCTCCGCTGCAGGAAAATCCGCGGCGGCGCTCGCCAGAAAGCGGTTGGCCGCGTCCAGGCGGCGCGCCGGTGGGATATCGGGCAACGACTGCATCAGCCGGTGCACGATGCGACCGCGCTCCAGCGCCTTGCGGCGCTCGTTCGCCGTGCCGGCTGGGGAGGCGATTCGGCCAATCTCTTCCTCAAAGGCCGAAGACGGCGAGAGCGGCGCCGGCCGCGGCGCTTCCACGGGAGCCGGCTCGCGCAGCCAAGAGGGAAGCGCCGGCCGTGGTGCCGGATTCTTGGCGACAGCTGCGGCCGTCGCGCGCTCTGCGGCAACCGCGGTGCCCGGCTTACGACAGCGCAACACCTTCTCGTCGTTATCCTCTTCCTCCACGAGAAACGGATCGAGCGCTTTTCGTACGAGGTCGTACCAGCAGCCGGGGGGCCGACCGCGCGCACCTTCGGCGCCACACACGATCAGCCGGTCGGCGGCACGCGT
>JBAUYV010000185.1:0-31660 GCA_049584975.1 Xanthobacteraceae bacterium
AACGCGGCAGCACCGGGCGCCGCCCCCGCGCCGCAGGCGCCGCCGGCAAACGCTACTGCTCCGGGCCCGCAAGCGAGCCCGAATAGCCCACCAAATTCCGAGGTTGCGGCACCCGGACCCGGCGAGCCGTCCGTGGGCGGCGACCTGCTGCCGCAAAAGCTGTCGTTCGAGCGTATGTATTTTGACGCCGATCGCGTGGTGAAGGCGGTGATGATCGGGCTCGCCTTGGCGTCGCTCGTCACCTGGACGGTGTTCCTCGCCAAGACACTGGAGCTGCACAAGGCGCGGATCGGCGTGCGGCAGGCCCTGCGCGTGCTCCTCGATGCGGCAACGCTTTCCCAGGCGCACCAGCAGTTGCGCGAGGATGCGGAAAATCCGGTCGCGCGGATGATGCAGTCCGTCGCCCAGGAGATCCGCCTGTCCAACGGCGTCTGCGGCGACGGATTGAAGGAGCGCATCGCGCTGCAGCTCGAACGGCTGGAAATGGCGAATAGCCGCAAAATCTCGCGCGGCACCGGCGTGCTCGCCACGATCGGCTCCACCGCTGTCTTCGTCGGACTGTTCGGCACGGTGTGGGGCATCATGAACAGCTTCATCGGCATCTCCAATGCGCACACCACCAACCTCGCGGTAGTGGCGCCTGGCATCGCGCAGGCGCTGTTGGCGACCGCGATGGGACTCATCGCCGCCATTCCGGCGGTCGTGATCTACAACGTGCTGACGCGGCAGACCGCGCATTACCGCGCGCTGCTCGGCGACGCCTCCGCCCAGATCGTCCGCCTGGTCAGCCGCGATCTCGATCGCGCCAAGCTGCCGCTCGCCCAGGCTGCGGAGTAGATTGGGAGAGCGCGATGGCCATTCGTCTCGATCACGGCGCCGACGAACTCGACGAAGTGCACGACATCAACGTCACGCCGTTCATCGACGTGATGCTGGTGCTGCTCATCATCTTCATGGTGGCGGCGCCGCTCGCCACCGTCGACGTGCCCGTCGACCTGCCCTCGTCGAATGCGCAGCCGCAGCAACGGCCTAACAAGCCGGTCTTTGTGACAATCAAGGCAGACCATACCCTGGCGATCGGCGACGATCCGGTCACCCCCGGCACGCTTGCGGCCGCGCTCGATGCAGCGACGGGATCCAACAAGGAGGAACGCATTTTCCTGCGCTCCGACCGTTCGGTGCCGTATGGCGACGTCATGCAAGTGCTCGACGTTCTACGGGGGGCGAGCTACCTCAAAGTCGCCTTGGTCGGGCTAGAAACGCGGAGCACGCAATGATCGCACGCGCGTTGCCGTGGTTCGAGGACGACAATCCCCGCGATTTCGCGCGCTGGTCCGCTGCCGCAGCTGTCGTCGTCTGCGTGCACGCCACAATTATCGCCGGCTACCTGCTGTGGTGGCAGGTACCGGACGCGGAGCTCGGAGACGACACGCCGATCATTTCCATCGAACTGACCGCGCCGGAGATCGATCAGCAGGAACAGGCGAAGATCGACGAACCGACGCCGCCGAAGGAAACGTCGACCGACGCCGTCATCCCGGAGGAGAAGCCGCCCGAGAAGGTGGAAAAGACAAGCCCAGCCCCCCGCACCACGGTGCGCACCGAGGCGAGCGCGCCGCGCGTCGATCCGTCGTGGCAGTCGCTTCTGCTTAAACACCTGCAGCAGTTTAAGAACTATCCGAGCGGCGCGCGGGAGCGCAGCGAACAAGGCGTGGTGCTTTTGGCCTTCAGCATCGACCGCGACGGCCACGTAATATCGCGGCGCATCGTCAAAGGCTCCGGCTTTGCCGATCTCGACGCCGAAGTGTTGGCTCTCGTCGAGCGCGCGCAACCCATGCCAGCGTTCCCGGCGAGCATGACCGAGGACCGCCTCGACCTCACCGTTCCGATCCGCTTCTCGCTGCGCTGAGAGGCGCGAATTTTTTCCCTTGCGCGAATTTTTCCCTCGCGTCCGTCGCTCAGACTAATATTCCGCATTCATACCGGAGGACTTCATGCGCACCAAACCAACCCTGACCTTATCCGACGTCAAGAAAATGCTGGCGGCGTGCGAGGCCGAGGCCGTCAAGAATAAATGGTCGGTAGCTATTTCCATCGTCGATGAGGCCGGATTCCTGCTCGGCTTCCAACGCATGGATGGCACGCCGGCGATTTCAGCCGAAGTGTCGATGGGCAAGGCGCGCACGTCAGCGATGACCAAACGGCCGAGCAAATTCTTCGAGGATCGCGTCAAGGAGCGGCCGGCCTTTGCCAGTTTCCCCGCCGGCATCCTGATCCAAGGGGGCGTGCCGCTCATTCATCAGAACGAATGCGTCGGCGGCATCGGCGTGTCAGGCGTGCAATCGCACGAGGACGAGCAGATCGCGAACGCAGGCGCCGCCGCGCTCGGGTAGCAGCGCAGAAATTGGGTGGTTCCCGGTGATCCGAGTGGCCACATCGGTCTTCGAACGCGGAGACCGGTATGACCACGATGCTCGGACCCTCACTGGTCCTGATATTCACGCTGTCTCAGGCGTTTCGCGACGTCTATTTCGGCGACGTGTTTCAGCGTTACGATTTCTTCGTCATCATCCTGATTGCGTTCTCGCTATCGACGGTGATTTTTGCCGCCGTCACACTGATCCGGGCGCCGGGAGATTTTGCCAAATTGCGCGGGCACATGGGGGCGATCACCGCCGCCAACGCCACGACCGCGATTGCATGGATATGCTTCTTCTTTGCGCTGACCTACCTCGATCCAGCGATCGTCAACACCATCCATAGCGCCACGGGACCGCTGACGGTGGTCGTGCTTGGCGCCTGCGGCATCGCGCTTGCCAAGCCGAAGCCGATCGGCCGCATCGAATACGCCGGCTATGCGGGGATCGCTGCTTCCGTCTTCGCGCTGTGGTGGATCGTCATCGGCGGCTATTCCGGCCTGCCGGCCGCGAGTCTCGGGGTAAGCATCACCGGACTTGCGCTGCTGAGCGTCAGCGGCGCATCGATCACCGTGAGCCTGTTGTACTGCAAGCACTTGCAGGATTACGGCATCGGCGCCGACGCCGTCACCGCCGTGCGCTATATCGTATTGATCCTGCTCGCCGGCGCTATGGTGTTTTGGCACGGCGGAACCGGCATCGCGACGGCGCGCGAGGCCACCACCCTCTCGGTCGCCACGACCGCACTGATCGTGTTGCCGCTGTACGCCTTTCAGCTCGGTATCGGCCGCACCACGCCGCTCACCGCACAAGTGATCCGCGCGCTCGGACCGGTGTTCGTTTTTGCACTCGAGCAATCCGATGGCCGCATGCACTATTCGCTGCCGACGCTCGTGTGCATTCTCGCCTACTCGGCGTCCGTGATCGTCAGCAACATCGCCCACGGCTGGAGCGAAGACCGGGAGGGCGACCAGGCTGCCCATCAGTCTGCTTTACGGCCCGCGCAATCCCGCTGAATAGGCCGCTCGCGCCTTACCGCACGAGCGCTTGATTTGAAGGGCACGGCGGACTTGAATACTCCACCGATTTTCTTTTCGCCGGGTCGAAATGTCCGCTCCCGAACCTAAAAATGTCCTCGCCGGCCTGTGGCGCGCGGCCGGGCAAGACGAAGCGGCGCTGGACAACATTGAACTCAGCGGCGCCGAGCCGGCGCTGCCCTCCTCGTTTGCGGTCGGAACCGCGGCGCAGGCGACGATCGGGGCGGCGGCTCTGGCGGCGGGCGAATTATGGCGGCTGCGCAGCGGAAGGCGCCAGCGGGTGAGCGTCGACATGCGCGCCGCAGCCATCGAATTCCGCAGCGAACGGTATTTGCGCGTCAACGGCAAGGTGCCGGACGAGTATCACGACAACATCGCCGGGCTCTATCGCTGCGGCGACGGCCGCTGGGTCAGGCTGCACACCAATCTGCCGCATCATTGCAGCGGATTGCTGGCGCTACTCGGCTGCGAGCACGATCGCAAGGCGGTGCAGCACACGCTCGAAGGCTGGAAGGCCGAGAAGCTCGAAGACGCGGCCGCCGAAGCCGGCCTAGTGGTCACCGCATGCCGGTCGTTCGCCGAGTGGGATGCGCATCCGCAAGGGCAAGCAATCGCCAAGCTGCCGCTCTTCACCATCGAGCAGATCGGCGATGCGCCCGCGAAACCGCTGGCCACGGCGGAACGACCGCTCTCCGGCATCAAAGTCCTCGACCTCACGCGCATCATTGCGGGTCCGGTATGCGGCCGGACCTTTTCGGCGCACGGTGCCGACGTGCTGCTGATCACCGCGGCACACTTGCCGTCGATGCTGCCGCTCGTCATCGACACTGGCCGCGGCAAGCTGTCGGCATCGCTCGATCTGCGCGAGCCAAGCGCACGCAACGCGCTGGCCGGGCTGGTGCGCGACGCCGACGTTTTCGTTCAAGGCTATCGCCCGGGCACCGTCGCCGCGCATGGCTTTGGCCCTCAGGAGGTCGCAAAGCTGCGGCCGGGCATCGTCTATGTGTCGCTCTGCGCGTACGGCCACGACGGGCCATGGGCGAAGCGGCGCGGCTTTGACTCGCTGGTGCAAACCGCAAGCGGACTGAACGACGCCGAGGCACAGGCGTTTGGCTCGAGCGAGCCGAAGGCCCTGCCCGCTCAGGAGCTCGATCACGCCACCGGTTATATGCTCGCGTTCGCGGCCATGTCGGCGCTGGCGCGGCGCGCTCAGCAAGGCGGCTCCTGGCACGTGCGCTGCTCTCTCGCGCAGACCGGCTATTGGTTGCGCCAGCTCGGCCGCATCGATGGCATGAAGTGCCCCGATCCGCGATCGGCCGATGTACGCGATTTGCTGGACGAAACGCCCTCGGGCTTTGGCCAGCTCACGGCAGTGCGCCACGCGGCCACGATGTTGGAAACGCCACCGCGATGGACGCGGCCGAGCGTTCCGCTCGGCACGCACCGGCCGGCGTGGCCTTAAGACACGGATGCAACTGCCGCTGGGTATTACTGATCCAGTTCCTTGAAATAGCGGTAGATGCCCCACTGGCTGAAAGGAATGCGCCGTTCCGAGGACAGGTACGCCTTGATCCGCGGGCGCTGGGCGACGCGATCGTGCAGCGCGATCAAGAGAGGCACCTTGCGTTCGAACCGCTTCATGCGTTTGGGAAAGGCATAGCGCAGGCCTTCGACGATCTGAAACAGCGACAGGTCGACATAGCTCAGCCCCCGGTCGACCGTGTACTTGCCGCCGTTGCGCTGCAGCACCCGCTCGAAATAGCCTAAGAATTTCGGCGCGCGGTAGCGCCAGAAATCCTGCGTGCGCCGCTTCGCCGCCGGCTTCTGCTCCTCGTAATAGAGCCAGCCGGAAACCGGATGATGGGTGTCGTGAATGTGGACGACGAGATCGGTAATCGTCAGCTGCAGCTGATGCGCCCATAGCCGGCCAGCCTCGTCGCGGGGCGCCAATCCAAGCCGCGGGCCGAGATAGAACAAGATCAGCGCGGTCTGAGCGATGATTTCCTTACCGGCTTTCAGGAACGGCGGCGCGTAGGGCGGGCGCGCGAGACTCTTGCTTTCGAGGAATTTCACCATCGCGGCCATGCCGCTTTTGCCGCGACGCGCCACGTCTACGTAGTCCGCGCCGGCCTCGAGCGCGAGGCGGACGAACTCGCCGCGGCCCTGAATGCTCGGCCAGTAGTAGAGTTCGTAGCGCATCGCCTAGCCCACTGCCGCCTTGTATTGCGTGTCGGTGACCGGCTCCATCCAGGCCACATGCTTGCCTTCGAGAGCTTCCTGCATGGCGATGTGCACCATCAGCATATTGGGCGACGCGCCGTGCCAGTGTTTCTCGTTGGGGGGAATCCACACGACATCGCCAGCGCGGATTTCACGCACCGGCCCGCCCCAGGTCTGGACCCGTCCAATGCCAGAGACGACGCACAGGGTCTGCCCGAGCGGATGGGTATGCCAATGGGTGCGCGCACCGGGCTCAAAGCGCACGATGCCGGAGCGAATGCGCGCCGGCGCCGGCGCCTCGATGATCGGATCCTGCCAGACAACGCCAGTGAAAGAATCGGCCGGCCCGCGGCGCGACGGCACCGATCCGCACGGGTGAATGTCCATGTGTCTGTCTCCTCCACGCTGCGACCTTCTCCCTTTGCCTCCCCGGCTCCCGGGTTAAGCGAGGTCATGCCGCGGTAAGATAAACGAAATCTGACGCAATAACCTGCCAATCGTCGGGGGACACCGACTAGGGGTTGGCGGCCGCGTCGAGTATGATGCGGGCGACGAGGCGGGTCATGTGTGAGTCGATGCCGAGTTCCCGGCGAGCGCCTTTGCAAAGGTCTTTGCCACGTTGCCTTCCGTCAATCGCAGGCGCGGCCTGGGTTGTGCGGCTTTTGATAGCTCTCAGCTTTGGAATTGCGCTCGGCGCCTGCTCCAAATGCGACGTGCCCGATTTGGGCCATTGGGGTTCGCCGCCGCCCCCACATGCGTGCCATGATGGGCCAGCGCCGCAGTAAGCCGATCGGAACACGCTTCGCCTGGATGATGCTCTAATCCGTGACCTTGGATGAGTGGTCGCTGGACGGAGCGTCGGTCTCAGCCGGTTCGTCATCGCGCACGAACGGGTCAATGGACGCGTGCAGGTCATCGCGCGAGCGCAAGTATGGGTCTGCCAATTGCCGCGGCGACAAGGCCGCCGGACTGAGCGCGTCGTCGAAGCGCCATCGAGTCCAGATCAGCCGGCCGAGCATCAACAAGAGCGCAACCTGAAAGATCAATCCCAGATACGACGGAACACCGCCGAGTTCGTTGGTCAGCCCGCGACCGAACAAAAGCCCGAGCACACCGGAGCCAAGGAAGCCGGCGGCAAATCCGCCGAGCATTCCGCCGCGGTTGAACAAGCCGCTGAGCGAGCCCCCCTGAAACGACGGAACGACTTGCGCTGTCATTCGCGGAGCGAGGCCGACCGCCCTGCTAGCAGCCGCCATAACGGGCGACGCAACAAACGTGCTGGGCTCGCCGCGGCCAAGTTCCATTCCATCCGCCTGACGAGCATCACCCTCGTCTGCTCCGATCAGCAGCACGACCGTGAGCGCAGCAAGCCTCGCCGCGGATTGAGCCCAACGCATGAGTGACTCGACTGATATGTCGCCTCGTCATGGCCGCATCAAGCCGAAGCCAAAGGACACCCCGACCCGCGCAACACAGCCTTGCCGCCGCGCGCAACACAGCCTTGCCGCCGCCCCGCCACACTTGCCTGTCTGCGCTAAATTTATGAGTACACGATGGCCGAGCGGCAAAACATGCCGCAAAGCGTCGCGTGCCCACCTGTCGCACCGCGGGGGAATTCCACGAAAGATAGTGACGGCAGGCGTCAGGCCGCCATCGTGTCCTTCACCTTCTCGACCAGCTGCTTGAGCGTAAAGGGCTTAGCCAAAAAGTCGAACTGGCTGCCATCGGTGGGAAGATGTTTCTGGAACGCATCCTCGGCGTAGCCGGAGACGAAAATAATCTTCATTTCCGGATTGCGCCGGCGCAATTCGCGCAGCAGGGTCGGCCCGTCCATCTCCGGCATGACCACATCAGAGACCACGAGGTCCACCTTCCCGTCGGCCTTCTCCAACACGTCCATAGCCTCGACGCCATTGCCGGCTTGCAACACCGTGTAGCCGCGCGAGGCGAGGCCGCGGGCATTGAGCGCGCGCAGCCCCTCCTCATCCTCCACCAGAAGGATCGTGCCCTCGCCGGTGAGATCGGCGCTCGCCGCACGGCGAACGCGCTCCACCGCCTCAATCGCACCCGTAAGGGCCGGCGCGTCGGGCTGCGTCGGCGGCGCCAGCTCGCGCGCGCTCGGTATGTACCGCGGCAGGAAGATGCGAAAGGTCGTGCCCTTGTTCTCGGCGGTGTCAAAATAAACGAACCCGCCGGTCTGTTTGACGATGCCATAGACCGTGGAAAGGCCGAGTCCCGTGCCCTTGCCCACCTCCTTGGTGGTAAAGAACGGCACGAAAATCTTGTCCTGGATCGATTCAGGAATGCCGGTGCCCGTATCGGCCACCTCGACCATCACGTAGTCCGCTGCCGGCATTCCCTTGGTGTGGTAGCGCGCACATTCCTGAGCCGTGACGTTGGCGCTGCGTAATTCGAGCTGGCCGCCGTTCGGCATGGCGTCACGGGCGTTGACCGCCAGGTTCGTAATGACTTGCTCGAACTGCATGAGGTCGGCCTTCACCGGCCACAGATCGCGGCCGTGCACGACCTTGAGGATGACCTTCTCGCTGAGGAGCCGCTTGAGCACCACGGTGAGATCACTGAGCAGCTCGCCGAGATCAAGCACCTGCGGACGCAGCGTCTGCTTGCGCGAGAATGCCAACAGGTGACGCACCAGGCTCGCCGCCCGGTTGGCGCTTTGCCTGATCTCCATGATGTCCTGGAATGACGGGTCGGTCGGCTTATGAGTGTTGAGCAGGAAGTCGTTCGCCATGATGATGGCGTTGAGCATGTTGTTGAAATCGTGGGCCATGCCGCCGGCGAGCTGGCCGATCGAGTCCATCTTCTGCTGCTGAACAAGCTTGGCCTCGAGCGCGCGCTGCTCGGTGGTTTCCAGCGCATACACGATAGCGGCTTCCTGGTCGCGCTCCTGCTCGGCGACCGCGGTGACGTAGAAGCGGCCGAAGCGGCCTTCCCTTCCGGCAAGGGTCGCATCGCCGGCAAGCATCGCATCGACCGGAGCGATATCGCCCTTGCCCTGCGCGGCTTGGCCGATCGCGACTTCCAGCGTTGGCCAATCGCGGCCGGAAACGATGGCGCGGATCGAACGGTCCTTGCTGCCGCCGGTCAGTATGCCCTGGAACAGACGCGCGAACAGCGCATTGGTGCGCACGATGCCGCCGCCCCGATCGATGGTGGCGATCGCCATGGGCGTGTGATGGAAGAAGCGCATGAAGCGCACTTCCGCTGCGCGTTGCGGATCGGTGCCCTCGTCGCGCGCGCGATTGAACACGACCGTGCGCGACGCGCCGGGCGATCCGTCGGCGCCGAATGCGAGCTTGTGAAGAAGTCGAACCGGCAACGTCCCGCCCGAGCGGGTCTTGAGATCGAGGTCAAAAACCTCGGTCTTCACCTCGCCGGGAGCCGACCGCAGCGTCGTCAGCAGAGCGGCGCCATCACCCGAAACAAGGTCGGCGAGCTTTAGTCCCCCCGAGCCTACCTGGGCGAGATCCTGGTCGAGCCAGGTCGCCAGCGTAGCGTTGAGATAGCTGATCTCGCCCTTGGCGTCGGCGGAGAAAAAGCCGATCGGCGCGTGATCCAAGTAGTCGATCACGCGCTGCATGACCTGAAAGAAATTCTCCTGCAGCTCGCGGTCGCGGGTGACGTCGCTAAGCGACCAGACGGTAAGGCCGGCGGCGCCCTTGCCGAACCCCAGGGGGCGAACCTTCATACGCAGCCAGCGCGCCGGCCGCCCCTGCGAGCCGGCGATACGCACTTCTTCCTGCAGGCGCTTGCCTTCGCGCGCGGCCTTGAGCAGCCGGTAGATAGCCTCGGAGGCATCGGCATCGCCAATGAACGCGCGCTCGACCGGACGCGCGTCATGCGCGTCCGCCGCGCCGATGAGATCGAGGTAGGCCGAATTGGCGTAAATGACGCGGCCGTCTTGGTCGGTGACGACAATGCCATCGAAGGCGTCATCAACGACTGACTTGGTCAGCGGATTGCCGGATTGCACCGAGGAGAGCCGCAGGATGCCGCTGGCGAGCGCAAACAGACCGACGACGCCGACGGTCGCGAGCACCGCCAGGAACGCGAGAATGTACGGCTCGGCGTTGCTGCGGCCGAACACGACGATGCAGGTCGCGCCGATAATCAGGAAGGCTGCGACCAGCAGCACGAAGATGATGCTGCCGCCGCGCGGCATCCCGGCACTGCGGTCGATCCCCGCCCGCGTGGGAGGCGAACCCGCAGGACCTCCGCGGAACCCGTCCGTGGTCGTGGCCCCGTTCGTCATGTCTGCCTCAAGTGCCTCGTGCGACTGAATCGCGCAAGAGGACTGTGTTCTGGCTGGCCCCCTTGTTCAACCTGCCCCACAGGGCCAGCCGATCCCTAAATGGTGACTGCGGCAGCCAAACGCCGGCTTAAAGCCGCGGGGGAAATCCCCGCGTAAAACCGCCCCTCGGGGTCTGCGCCTCGCCTTCGCACAGCGCCAAGTCGGATGCGGTCCGGCGTGTCCGAGCTCAACGGGATGAGCTTCGGCCGCCCTGTGAGCCGCATCACACCTGCCGATCCGCCGAACCAAGCGGGCGTTGTCGAGAAAAAAGATAGTTAACGGCCTGTTGAAAAAGTTCCGCGCCCGATTTTGCCATTAAACTGCCGTTTACCATAACAATGCTTGAGGCGTCGTCGTCGGGCATAAAATCGCCCCAGGATGTTAATTCTTTGTTAGTATTCACGGCGGCCAAAACTTCCGATGTCGTTAACCATTGGCCCACCAATGGATCGGCACGATGAGGGGGACTTCATGTCGTTGTTGAGTAGTATGCCGTTCCCAATTCAATTCTTCCTCGCGTTCCTGGTAGTGCTCGGTCTGATCGCAGGGACCGCATGGGTGGTAAGGCGGTTCGGCACTGGCCGGATTGGTACCGCGGCAACGCGCGGGCGCCAGCCGCGGCTCGGAGTGGTCGATCACGCCAGCGTCGATAGCCGCAGGCGGCTGCTGATCATCCGGCGCGACAATGTCGAACATCTGGTGATGGTTGGAGGCCCGACCGACGTGGTCGTGGAAACCAACATCGTGCGCGGCGCCGCGGCCACCCGCGACCTCGCAATCGCACGCGTGCCGGCCGGCGCCGACACCCTGTCCCGCGCCATTCCGTTGCCGGACAGCGCGGGCAACGGATCGTGGCCGCTGCAGCCTGAGCCGGCAGCCGGAGGAAGCGTTGCACGCTTCGCGCGCAGCGAGCCGGAGGAACCGGCTTCCTGGCCGTCGCCGTCGCAACCCGAAGCACCGGCGCGCGCGAACCGCGAGACACTCACCGCACTCCACGACGAACTCTCGAGCCGTCCGGTGCCACTGCCGCGCAGCCGTCAGCAGACGAGCCAGCGGCCGCCGCCACCTGAACCACGCATGTCGAGCGCGCAGCCTTCGGTAGCGGAGCCTGGAGTGGCGGTCGATCAGAGCCTTGCGGAAATGGCGCATCGGCTCGAAGCGGCTCTGCGCAAGCCGACCGCGAAGCCGGACACGGCACGCGATACGCGGCCGATCCCCATGCCGCGCTCGGCAACGCCGGCTGAAGAACCCGATCTGCTGGACGACCTCGGCACCACGCCGCCCCGTGCGGCGGACACGCGGCAGCCGAACGCAGGCAAAATGCTTTACGACAGTCTCGAGCAGGAGATGGCGAGCTTGTTGGGCCGCCCGACCGGCAAGAACTGATACAAACAAGACTTGTCGCAAATCTGTTGAGGCCGCCTCGCTGAAGCGACGGCGGCCTCAATAGCAACTGGGGCCTGCTTGCCCTTCGCCCTTAGCCCCAGAAGTTTTAGCCCCAGACTTGGCGCGCCACCTCGGCCACCCGTTCGAGCTTGCGCCGCTGATCATCGGGACCGAGCAGATTACCGACTACGTCGGACGCAAAACCGCATTGCGGCGATATGGCGAGTTGATCGAGCGGAAGGAATTTGGACGCCTCGTCGATGCGCCGTTTGAGCGCTTCGGCCGTTTCCAGCTCCGGGCCCTTGGTGCTGACCAGCCCAAGCACGACCACCCTCCCCTTCGGCACGAAGCGCAGCGGCTCGAAGCTGCCGGCGCGGGGTGTGTCGTATTCGAGCAAAAACCGGTCGTGCGGCAGCTCATTGAACAGCCGGTCGGCGATGGTGTCGTACGCGCCTTCGCGGTGCCACATGCTGCGCTGGTTGCCGCGGCAGAGATGGATGCCGAAGGTCACGCCGGGGAAATTGGCAATCACCGCCGCCTCCGCCCTCAGCGAACGGGAAAAATTCTGCTCGGGGTCTTCGCCGCGCTTGCGCATTTGTTCCATCGAAGGCGGGTCGATGTAGGCGGTGAAGCCCGGCGCGTCGACGTGCACGTAGCGGCAGCCGGCCTCGACCAGGCTCGACACGATCTGCCGCTCGATCGCCACCACGTCGGAGAGAAAATCATCCATGTCGCGATAGACCGCCTTCGAGTTCTCATACTCGAAGCGCTGCGCGATGCGGTCGGGCCCGATCAGCGATACTTTCGCGGGCTTCTTCGCAAGACCGCTTACGAAGCGGTATTCGTCGAGTGGGATGTTGTGCGCAAGCTTGAGCCGCTCCTTGGCCGGACGACGGTGGGAGACAGCCGTGCCGGCATGCTGGAGCGTCGGGATTTCCCAACGTTGGCCCGGTGCCGAACCCTCCACGCGCCGCTCGTAGACCTTCAACGTCGAGCGGCTCGCGTCGTAGCCCTCGACCGAGGCGCCAAAGCTGTCTTGAAAATTGAGCCGGCGCATCTCGCCATCGGTGACCACATCGAGGCCGGCACCCTCTTGTAGCCGCACGGCCTCGCGTACCGCCTCATCTTCGATTGCGCTGAGCGCGTCGGCGCTGATCGCACCGTCATCGAAGCGCGCCCGCGCCTCCTTCAAACCGGCGGGCCGCAGCAGGCTGCCGACGACGTCGGTGCGGATTTTTGTGAGATCGGCCTTGCTGGTGGTATCGGCTGCTGAAACAGCGCTCATGCTTGTTCACCACTCCACGTTCCTCGCGTGGAGTGTGCCCGAGGCTCCGATGGCCAGCAAGCCAGGCCGCCGCGACGCCACGCGGCCGGCGCATGCAGCAACGGCAGGGCTGCGCCGCTTCAGCCTAGAGATTCACGTAGCCGGTGTCGCGCAAAAGCTCGGACTCAACCGGAATGTGCAGACTGTCGTGAACGGCGTTGTAGAACTTCCAGAAGCCGACCACGCAAGCGAGCTCGACGATCTGCGGCGGCGTCAGGTGCTTCTTGAGCCGTTGCAGGAGCTCATCCGGGACGGATGTCGGGTCTGCCGAGGCGGAACGCACGTAGTCGAAACACACGCGCTCCATCTCGTCCTTCGGCTGGTAGGCGCCGGTAATAATGTCCTGCAGCTCTTCCTCGCCCAGCCCCCAGCCTTCGAAGCCCGCTTCTGGCGGTTTCTTCAGCATCGAGCAACTGTGCGCCGTGCAATAGGCGCAGCCATTGGTGGCGCACGCCACCGCCGCCAGCTTGCGCTTGAGCAGCTGATCGAGGGTCGATGTCGGATCGCGCATGACGTTGCTGTTGAGCTTCCACAGCGTCTCGGCGATCTCCGGCCGGTAAGCGTAAAGCCTTAGCGCGTTCGGCAGAAAGCCCATGCGCTTCTTGTACGGCTCAAGCACAGGCTTGAGCCGCGGATCGAAATTTTCCTCCTTCATGTACGGAATGAAGGGCTCGCCTTCGACCAGCACTTTGGGTTTGGGCGGAGTGATGGCGTCCATCGAATTATCTCCTTCAAAGATAGTCGGAAAGTTTGACCTTGCCCCAATTCTTCGGCCAGGCGCGCTCGAAATCGGCGGGGTCGTGCCGCGATTTCGCCGTCGCATCGATGCCCATCTTGCCGACGATGCGCCACGGATTGTGTCCCTCCAGCGGCCGCGCCGAGGGGTCATAGGGCGAGCCGCGGGTCGACGGCACCATGATCACGTCGCGCGCCGGATCGCACCGCGTGGCGATGGCGTGATAGACCTCGCGCGCGTCATCGATATTGGTATCAGGACTGACCGCCACCACGAGCTTGGTGTTGAGCCAGGGCGCCCCCATGGCCGTCATCAGCGCGTCATTGACGAAGCCTTCGCGTGGATAATTGAACTGCAGAATGCAGGACAGTGCCGCGCCCCAGGTCGGGAAGCGAACGTCCTTCACGTCGAGGCCGATCTCGCTCAACCGGTTGAACAGCACCGCCTCGTGGCAAAGCCGCGGCAGCGTCTGGTGATCGGTGTCCGGGCAAGCCTGGTGATTGCGGTAGATCGGCCGGTCGGCGCGCATGGTGATCGCCGTGATCTCGACCTCGGGCAGTTCTTCATAGTGCGGCAGGCGATACATGCTCGGCGAGGTCACCTCGCCGACGCGGAATTTGCCGTTGAGCTTGATCTTGCCCTCCACCACGATCTCGGCCTCGGCCGGTACCGTCAGATCGAGGGTCTCGCAGGGCACCATCTCGACATCGCGGTCCATGATGGTGCCGACCATTTCCATCTCGCCCCAGGCGTCCATGTGTAGCCCGGAGAAGTTGGCCATGATCTCGTAGGCCGGCGGTACGCCGAACACGAACGCGATCGGCATCTCGTCCATGCCCATCTCGCGGTACTTGCGCATGATGACATGGGAATGCGGCGTGACGAAGCTGACGAGCCCGCGCCGCTCGCCCACCGCGTGGGTGCCGGCGTGGCAGGAATTGTAGAAGCCGGTCTGCGGGTCCTTCAAGATGTTCATCGCCGTCACGTAAGGCGTCGTGTCTTTCTCCTTGTGCAGAGGAATCGGCAAGGCGGTCCAATCGGCGTCCTTGCCGAGTTTCTTGACCTCCTTCACCGGTCCGGTTTTGACGTTCTTGAAGCCGCGCGGCGGCTGGCGCAGGCGGAACGCCAGCGTGCGCAGGAATTGCTCGGGCTCAACGCCGAGAGCACGCGCCTGTGAGCGGCGATTTTTCACCAAAATGTCGCACAGCCTGAAGCCGGGCTTTTCGACGATGTTCTCGAACAGAATGGGCTGATTGCTCTGCGCCGACAGCGCCCCGATGTCGTCCATGCGCACCGGCTTTTTGATCCGGGTGACGATGTCGGCATTGGTTTCAAGATAACCGCGCAACGACGCATCGAGACCTTGATTGCCGGCTATGCGATCGCTGACCGGGGCGTCCACGGCGCGCTCCCTATTCAGCCGCGGCAACGTGCGTGGCGGCCTGCTCTTCGTTGTGAAGCCGGGTCAGAATGCGGCGCGCCGCGATGGTGCCGGCATCGGCCGCAATGTCGAATTGCGGCGCGCCCGGCAAAATCTCCATGGTGCGCTGCTGCGCCGAGAACACCGCGACGTCCTCGTAGAAGGCGGTCTGGACCTGGTCGAAAATACGGTTGGTCAATTCGGCGTTCTTCACATCGAAATCGTGCGCCTGACCCCAGAAATAATGGGACGTGGTCTCGGTCTCCGGCGTAATGGCATTGAGGTTGCGCATGCCGATGCCGCCGGCGCGCTTTCCCTCCGGGGCGCCGGTGCCGGTCGGCGTCGCGCCTACATCGAGCCGCAGGAAGGCCGGCGGCACGAAGTCGATGATCTGCCAGCGGTCGACCTTGCCGGCGAAATTACCGACCTTCTGGAAGGTCGGCGGCGGGTCCTGATTGATGATCCACCGGGTGACGACCACGTTATTCGGTGCACGATCGACCTTGACCTTGGCGTGCTCGGCCAGCGCCAGATTGCCGATCGTGGTGTCGTGCACAAAGGCAAGATGGGTGAGGTCGAGCAAGTTGTCGACCACGAGCTGCCAGTTCACTTCCACATGCAAGTAGGAGCTTTTGGCGCCCCAGTTCGGATCGTCGAACCAATGGAAGTCGGTGATCTTGGCGGGATCGGCCAGCGCCGGATCACCCATCCAAATCCACACCCAGTGATAGCGTTCGGCCACCGGATAGGTCTTTACCTTGGCGCCGTGCGGGATGTGCTCCTGGCCGGGAATGCGCGTGCACTTGCCGTCGAGGTCGAAACGCAATCCGTGATAATGGCACTGCAGCTCATCGCCGATGAGCTTGCCCATGGACAACGGCAAATGGCGGTGCGCGCAGCGGTCCTCCATGGCGACGGCCTTACCCGCCTCCGTGCGGAAAAACACGACCGGCTCGCCGAGAATCATGCGGCCGAGCGGCTTGCGCCCGATCTCGGTGTCGCTTGCGGCAACGTACCAATAATTGCGCAGGAACATGGCGGTCTCCCTTTCCTCCGTCATCTTATCCTCCCCGGCGGCGGCGGGGGAGTGTAAATAGTGTCGCCCAACCAACGGACAGTTCCCCCATGCTAGGCGCCTATCCGACCGGTCGTGTCGAGGGTCATTCGATTTCGGGTTGTACGTGGATCGACCTCGTCGATCCGACCGACGCGGAAAGGGCAACTTTCGAACGGACATTCGGGCTGCGCGTTCCGACCAAAGACGAGGTTGCGGAAATCGAGACATCGAGCCGACTGCAGATCGAAAAAGATGCGCTCTATATGACCGCGCCCCTGATCTTCACTGCCGACGCCGGGCCATGGCTCTCGGCGCCCGCGGGCTTTGTGCTGTCGAAGCAGGTCCTGCTGACCGTGCGCTCGGCCAAATCGGTGGCGGTCGACACGGCGATCGCCGAATTGGGACCCAAGAAGGAATTCCAGCCGACCTTCGCCTTCGTGCGCATCGTCGAGGCCCTGGTTGACCGGCTGGCCGACCTCCTGGAGGCGAGCAGTCACGACCTCGACGAGGCGTCCCACTCGATCTTCCGGCAGCAGGATGCCAAGCGCCTGTCACACGAAACGGCATCGCTCCGCCAACTCATGATCCGCACCGGCCGCACCAGCGAACGCATGGCGCGCATCCACTACACTCTGGTCTGCCTCGACCGCATGGCCAAGTTCGCCGTGGAGCGCGGCCACGAGTGGATCGCGCGCGACATGGTCGTGCGGCTGCAGGCGGTGTCGTCGGACATCGCCTCGCTCGTGCAGTTCTCCGAGGGGCTGGTCAGCCGGGTGCAGCTTCTCCAGGACGCCGCGACCGGCATCATCAACATCGATCAGAATGATGTGATGAAGGTTCTCACCATCGCTTCGGTCGTTGGCATTCCGCCGGTGCTGGTGGTCGGCATCTACGGAATGAACTTCAAGAATATGCCCGAGCTGGATTGGGCTTGGGGCTATCCCTACGCCCTGCTTATGATCGCCGTCACCGCCGCGTTGCCGCTGATCTGGTTCAAGTGGAAAGACTGGATTTAGGCGTCGCACCGATCACAAGCGCACCGCCTGCCGTTATCCCGCCGCAGTGGCGGCCGGTATAGCTGCCATAAACGGGACTTACGGAGGTCGAGTTTGGAAAAGCCAATTTTGCAATCGAGCGCAGCGGCGAAGACCGGCGAGCGCGCATCGGCCACCTCGTTCGCCATCGTCATCTATGTGGCGGCGTTCATCATCGGGGCGATCGTGATGAGTTTCGAGATGCTCGGCTCGCGCTACCTCAATCCCTACTTCGGCAGCAGCATATACACCTGGGCGGCACTGATCTCGACGGTGCTGGCCGCGCTGACCGCGGGCTATTTTCTCGGCGGACGCATCGCCGACCACACCGTGTCGGCGGCGGTGCTGGGGGCGATTGTCACGATAGCGTCGCTGTACCTTCTTGTGCTGCCGAGTTTCGCCGACAATCTCCTCAAGTTCGTTTCCGATAACGTCGACAACGTGCGGCTGGGCGGCCTCTATTCGGCGCTGGCGATAATGTTCGTGCCGGCGACGCTTCTCGGGGTCTATTCGCCCTTTGCCATACGGCTCGTGCTGCGCACCGCGCAGAGTTCCGGCACGGTTTCGGGCGCCATTTATGGCGTTTCCACTGCGGGCTCGATCGTCGGCACGCTCGGCACGACATTCTTCTTGATCCCGCTGATCGGAACGCGCGCTATCACATTGTTGCTGGGGGCGGCCGGCATCTTCTGTGGAGTGTGTCTCATGGCCCTCGAACGCATTTACGCACGGCGGAAAATCGAAACGCTCGCCATTGCAATCCTTACGGTGCTGGCGCTCGGCTGCGGCGGTGCGCGGTCTGACGGCCTGCTCGACGAAAGCGTGCGGGCAAAAATGCTCAAACACGAGGAGGGTTTGGTCGCCCACGTCGAAACCGAATACAACAACGTCTACATCAGCAAGAAAGGGCCGCTCTTGGCGATGACCACCATGGTGGCCAAGCGATGGTTGTTCGAATCAATCGTCAATCTGAAAGATCCCGACGACCTGACGGTGCCCTACAGCAAGCTCATGCCGGCGGGGCTGCTCTATCCCGAAAAACTCCAGCGCATTTTGATGATCGGGCTCGGCGCCGGCTCCATATCGACCTATCTCGGGCGCGCCATGCCGGACGTTCAGATCGATGTGGTCGAGCTCGATCCCGGAATCATCGCAGCAGGCAAAAAATATTTCGGTCTGCAGGAAACCGACAAAGTCCATTACATCGAGAGCGACGGTCGCGTCTTTCTCAACCGCAACAAGGACCCCTACGATCTCATTATCCTGGATGCATATCGGGAGCTTGGCGTTCCGTTCCACATGTTGACGCGCGAATTCTACACGCTCGTCAAGGATCGCCTCGCGCCCGGCGGCGCGGTGGCGGCCAACGTCACCGCTAATACCAGGCTATACCTCTGGACGTTAGCGACCTTTCACGCGGTGTTTCCGACCGTTGACGTCTATCCTGACTGGAAGGAGGAAACCGAGGCTCAGTCCATCGCAGTGATGGTGCCCGGACCCACGCCAAGCAAGGATGCCTTGATGCAGCGCGCCACTGCCCTGCAGGCGCGATATCATTTTCACTATCCGCTGCCCGATCTCGTGGGCAAGCGGATTGAAGAGCAGAGTTTTGAAGAGGCCCATGTGCTGACCGACGACTTCGCGCCGGTCAATCTCTACGAGACGATTCCGCTGCAGCCGCAGCAGCGCAGATAAGTCAAACGACGTAGACAAATTAAAATGAAGTTGGCGGCTTTGTGACGGCCGTGGCTGCACTTGCCCACTGCACAAAGTGCAACTGCCCTATGCAATGCCGCGAGAAGATGCTACCAATGCGCGGTGTTGGGCGACGATTTTGGTCGAAAGTCAGAGGAGGACTCTGCTCATGGCGCAGGTCAGGCGCACTTCAAAGAGCAAGCGTCGAAACAAGACAGTACCCGTGTTAGGAATCGCCGGAATGTCTCTGGCGGTTGCTGGTAGCGGAGCATCCGCTTCAACCGCCGGCTCGGTGGCGGATATTCAGTCGCAGAATACCGCGGCGCGTCAGGTCATCACGCTCGGTGAAGAAGAAATCTCCGACGTCAGCTTGTCGACGTTCTACGTGTTCGACAAGGAAAATGCTGCAGCGCCACAAGGCGAGAAAGTCGCCTGGGGCCGTTGCGGCGGTTGCCGGTGTGGCGGCGGCGGCTGCCGTTGCGGCTGGAGAGGCTGCTGGAGCTGCGGATGCGGCGGCTGCTGCGCATCCTGGGGACGTTGCCGCTACTGCTAGAGCGCGGCACTTTCCCTCGAGGTTGACAGTCAAAGGCCATCGTGGCTGGGTCTTGCTTGACCCGGCCACCCTGTTTATTTGCAGCGCTAATCGTGGCGCAAAAGCCGGATCAGCACTGGCGATGGGTGCCGGCCGATTTATCGGCAACGGCTGGCGTGCCAGCCAGACACTCGCCAGCCGGACAGTGGCGCCCCGCAACGCAGGATTATTAGCCCCGCAATGGTGATCCACACTGGCGGCAAGAAGCGTCAGCCGGCGCACGCCGCCCCCGTAAAGAGTGATCGCGGCAACGGGCTTGCGCAATTTAAAAGCAAAGACGTTCCGCAGTTCGCGCCGAACTTCTCCGTCTACGTGCTGCCGCCCGATTCGGTGTGTCTCTATTCGGAGGACCGCAAGTTCTTCCTCCACGGCGAACTCTACTGCGCGCTGGCAGCGGCGATCGGCGCTGGAAAGAGCGTCGGGCAGATCGAGCGCGAACTGCAGAAGGCGTTTCCGGCCGACAAGATCCGCGAAGCCCTCGGGCGCCTGGTCCAGCGGCACTACATCATCCCGAAGCTGCGCCCCTCCGCAGCGGCCAATGCGGCCTATTGGGCCAGTCTCGGCCTGCCGCCCGACGTTGCCGAGAAAAATCTCAAGCAATGCCGCGTGCGCATTCAGGCAATCGACGTCAACGGCGCGAAGGAGCTCGGCGCGGCCCTCACCAAGCTCGGTGTGCGCGTGGTGACGGGAGCGGCCGACCTGACCGTCGTGCTGGTGAACGACTATCTCGAGGCCCGGCTCATCGAAGCAAACCAGCGGCATTTATCCGATGGCTCGCCCTGGCTGCTGGTGCAGCCGTCCGGCATTTTCCCGCTCGTGGGCCCGGTGTTCGTTCCGGGCGAAAGCGCCTGTTGGACCTGCCTCGCCCACCGCTTGCAGCGCAACCGTGAGGTCAAGACACTGCTCGATTGGCGGCAGGCGCGCTGCGTCGCGCCCTCCCCGCTGGCCCGAAACGCGTTCGGGCAGAACGGCATTGCGCTCGCGGCTATCGAGATCGCGCGCGCGATCGCCACCAGCCTTCGCACCGAGCTGCGCAATCACATCATCAGCCTCGACCTCCTCGGCTCCACCATTGCCAAGCATTACGTGGCCCGCCGACCGCAGTGCCCGGCCTGCGGCGATAAGAAACTGATCAATCCGCGCCGCGCGCCGGCGCCCATCAAACTTTCTCCCGGCGCCAAATTGATCATGACCAGCGGCGGCTACCGTTCGATTTCCTCGCGCGCCACCGTCGCCCGGCACCGCAAGCACGTGAGCCCGCTCAGCGGCGTGGTGTCGAAGCTCGAACGGATCGAAGCCGATCTGCCGCTGAACACGAACTATCATGCTGCGCACAATTTCTCGCCGCCTGCCGAAACAGTCGACGAGTTGCGGGCCGGGTTGAGCGGCGGCAGCTTCGGCAAAGGCAGCACCTCCGAGCAGGGCGAAGCCAGCGCCCTCATGGAGGCGATCGAGCGCTATTCTGGAATTTTCCAGGGCAACGAGATCAGGACGACGCGGCTGTTCACGGACTTCGCGCCGGGCGAAGCCATCCTGCCCAACGACGTGCTCTTGTTCAGCGACGCGCAATACCGGCGAGCCCTGGCATCGGCTGGCGATGCTCACGACGTGACGCCAACCGCGCCGCCATTCAACCCCTCAGCGAAGATTGAATGGACGCCGGTCTGGTCGCTGCGCGATGAACGCTTCAAATATCTTCCGACCAGCCTTCTCTACTTTTTTTATAACGGCGACTCCGCCCCTGCCGGACGCATCCACGCCGATTCCAACGGCTGTGCGGCCGGCAATACCCTGGAGGAAGCAATCGTCCAGGGCTTCCTGGAGCTGATCGAACGCGATTCGTATGCCATCTGGTGGTACAACCGGCTGCAACGGCCGGAAGTGGACCTCGGCCAGTTCGACGATTCCTACGTCCGCGATCTGCAAGTCCAGTTCGCCGCCACAGGGCGCCGGGTTTGGATGCTCGACATCACCAGCGACCTAGGAATTCCGAGCTTCGTGGCGATTTCGCACGCGACGGAAAACGGGCGGGAGGTTATCGAATTCGGTTCCGGCTCGCATTTCGATGCGCGCATTGCCACGTTGCGCTCGCTCACTGAACTCAATCAATTCCTGTCGTTGGGCCTCACCGGCGGCCGCGACCCCGGCTCGGCAAGCCACGATGCCGACGCGCCGTTGAACCTGCAGGACCATCCCTACCTGACGCCGAATGACGAGCCGCTGGCGCCGTTCGATCTCAGCGCGAAGTTCGGCCACCTCGACACCCGCGAGCAGGTGATGGCTTGCGTGAACCTCGTCAAGCAGGCCGGCCTCGATTTTCTCGTCCTCGATCAGACCCGCCCCGATATCGAAGTCCCAGTGGTGCGCGTGATCGTTCCGGGACTGCGGCATTTCTATCGCCGTTTCGCGACCGGCCGGCTTTACGATGTCCCGGTGAAGCTCAGATGGCGAGACCGGCCGACACCTGAAAGCGAGCTTAATCCGGTCCACCCCCACACGTGAGGTTGGTCGAGCTTGCGCGCCCCCAAGAAAAAAAGTGCGGGACGGGCGGCGCCAGAAAACCTTTCGGCCCGGCTCAGCGCACACGTCGCGCTCGATGTGCAGACCAGCGGAGAAATCGTCGCGTCTTTCAATGGCCTTTCGCTCGGCCTGGGAAAGGTCAGCGCCGCTACGGCCAAGCGAGTTCAAGCCCTTCGCGCCGGTCTGCCGCTGAGTTCGTTTGCAGCCGCCGAGCGAAGCTCCAACAAAGAGTTTGCGCTGCTGGTCCGCCGTCTGGCGAGACTGGGGCTCCTGGAGTACGCCGTTGGCCGTCCAAGCGGCGGCAAGGACCTGATCATCATCGAGCCGCAGGTCCCGGACTATTGGCCGCAAACGCCGCCGCTTCGCGACAGCGATGTGCTCGCGCTGTCCCGCTTTGCCTACATGCGGCGCCGCGCCAACGACATGGTGTTGGAATCACCGCGCGCCGGCGCTTTGTTCAAGATTTCCGATCAGAAGGTTGCGGCCATGTTGGCCACACTGTCCTCGCCGCAAGAAATCCGGCAGCTGCGCCGGCAGGCCGGGTTCCCTGGGCCTAAAACTCTCGGCCTGCTCGTCGACTCCAACATCCTTTTCAAGATCAGCACGGCCGGCGACCAAGGCCTTCGCTCGACCGAGGGCGACGACAATCTCGTTCGTTGGGATTTTCACGATCTTGTTTTCCATGCGCGCAGCACGGAAGGCCGGCACGCCAATCCGCTGGGTGGCACTTACCCGTATGTCGGGATCAGCGAACCGCCACCGGCGGTGCGGCCCCATTGGCCCGGGGAAAAAATCGATCTACGCAAATTCCTGGATACGAATTCCGCGGCGGGCTCACCGGCTGTGAAGCTTTTGCGCGAACGGCACTCCGTGCGCGCTTTCGATGATCAGCAGCCGATCACGCTCGCCGAGCTGTCACAGTTCCTCGACAGGGCAGCGCGCGTCCAATCTGAATGGAGCAGCAAGCTCGACCTCGGAACGGGCGACAACGACGGCCCCATGCTCGCCTACACGGCGAGGCCCTATCCGTCGGGGGGCAGCAGCCACGCGCTGGAACTCTATCTCGCCGTCGACAAATGCGAGGGGCTCGCTCGAGGGTTCTACCACTACGACGCCAGTGCGCACGCGCTGGCGCCCATCGCCGTCCGCGCCAACGCACTCGAGGCGCAGTTGAAGGCGGCTGAAATAGCAATGGGAGCGCCCGCCGTTCCGCAGGTCCTGATCACCATGGCCGCGCGCTTCGGCAGGACTTCATGGAAGTACAGCTCCATCGCTTACGCGCTCATCCTCAAGGACGCCGGCGTGCTGATACAGACGCTTTACCTGATGGCGACCGATATGGGGCTCGGTGGGTGCGCGATCGGGAGCACGAACATCGATCTGTTCGCAAAAATGACCGGGCTTGAATTTCACGTCGAGGGCGCAGTCGGCCAGTTCGCGCTCGGCCGCGGCGCGGAATCGGAACAGTCCCGCTGACGATCCCACGCCATCACCAGGCTAAGTCTTTTTAGGAACGTAAACACGCGCGGCAGCAGGATCGCGCGCCGCGGCCGGCTCAAAATATCCGACTGTTTTGCTGCCGCGCTTTCCGGCCAGCGCGAACATGGCGCCCTGCGGATCGATGCATCGCGCCACCCGGCTGCCGCCCGGCACGCCAATCGGTCCCTCAAGGAGGCGGCCGCCTCCAGCCGTCACGCGCTTCGCAGCCGCGTCAACGTCGTCGGTGTTGAAGTAGTAAAGCCAAAACGGGATGGGCACCGAGGCCGGCTTTGTGTACATGCCGCCGATCGTCTGACCGCCGGCGGAAAATTGCTGGTAGGTGCTCATGGCTTCGCTCTCGGCATCGGCCCGTTGCCAGCCGAAAAGCGCGCTGTAAAAGCGAAACGCCCGCTCCCAGTTGGCCGCGAGCAGCTCGTGCCAGCCGACGCGGCCCGCAGCGTTCGGGTCCGCAGGCTTCTCCTCGCCCGGCTTGAGCCACTTGAGCAACACGAACGTTGCCTGTTGCGGGTCGGCCACCACGGAAAAGCGGCTGATGTCGGGAACGTTTGTGGGCGGGACGTAAACGGCGCCGCCGAGGCGCTTGACCTGATCGGCAGCGGCGTCGACATCGTCCACTCCGACATATCCGATCCACTTTGGCACGGCACCCGTTCGCCTTGCCTCCTGCTGCAGGTCCGTCAGCCCGCAAACCGTCTCCTCTCCAAAGGTGAACAAGGCGTAGGACATCCCCGGCGCCGACACGTCTCGCGCTTCCCAGCCCATGACCTTGGCATAGAATGCGCTAGCGGCCTTCGTGTCCGTCGTCATCAGCTCGTACCAAAGGAAACGGCCGTGAGAATTGACCACGCCTGAACCTCTCCCGCTCGTACCGCAAAGCAAGCAACCGGATTTGAGCCCCGCAGCTTTCACAACAGAGAATTGCGGGGCAAAGCTCTTCGGCCTCAATAACGGCGCGGCAGAGGGGGCGCAAGAATGCACCGGCCGTGCGGCTTGCTTGCAGCCGGCCATCCAGTGCCCACGATCCCGTTGGAGATCGGCGTTACGAGCGGCGACCGCGCGTGCTAGACAGAAGCACAAAAAGCACAACCGGGAGCAGCCGCCATCGACTTTGCCCTTACCGAGTTTCAGCTTTCTTTGCGCGACGCGGTCGAGAAAACCTGTGCGCGCTTTGGTGACGACTATTGGCTCGCGCGCGACCGCGACGCGACATTTCCCGAAGATTTCCGCCGCGCCATCGCGGACACTGGCTGGCTCGGCATCTGCATTCCGCAAGCCTATGGCGGCTCGGGCCTCGGCATCACCGACGCCGCCATCATGATGGAGACTATCGCGGCGTCGGGCGCGGGCCTGTCCGGCGCGTCCGCCGTCCACATGAACATCTTCGGCCTCAACCCGGTCATCGTTTACGGCACCGACGAGCAGAAGCGCCGCATGCTGCCGCCCATCGCCGCCGGCAAGGAGAAAGCCTGCTTCGCGGTGACCGAGCCGAATGCCGGACTGCAAACCACCAAGCTGCAGACGCGCGCCGAACGCCGTAACGACCGCTACATCATCAACGGCGCGAAGATCTGGATCTCCACCGCGCAGGTCGCCGACAAAATGCTGATCCTGGTTCGCACCACGCCGCTCGAAGAGGTGCGCAAGCCGACCGACGGCTTAAGCCTGTTCTACACCACCCTCGACCGCCGCCACGTCGAGGTGCGCGAGATCGAAAAAATGGGCCGCGCCGCGGTCGACTCCAATCAGTTATTCATCGATGGACTGGAAGTGCCCGACGAGGATCGGATCGGCGAGGAAGGCAGCGGCTTCAAATACATCCTGCACGGCCTCAATCCGGAGCGCGTTTTGGTCGGCGCCGAAGCGATCGGGCTCGGCCGCGCCGCGCTGCGGCGCGCGGTGGCCTACGCCAAGGAGCGCGTCGTGTTCGACCGGCCGATCGGGCAAAATCAGGCGATCCAACATCCGCTGGCGCAATGCTGGATGGAGCTGGAAGCCGCAAGCGCGATGGTGTTCAAGGCCGCCTGGCTTTACGACAACGGCAAACCATGCGGCCCCGAAGCCAACACCGCCAAATTTCTTGGCGCCGAAGCCGGCCACAAAGCCTGCCAGACCGCTGTGATGACCCACGGTGGCTACGGCTACGCCAAGGAATATCACGTCGAGCGCTACTTCCGCGAAAGCATGATCCCGCGCCTGGCGCCCGTCTCGCCGCAGCTCATTCTCTGCTTCATCGCCGAGCGGGTTCTGGGGCTGCCGAAGTCGTATTGACCGTCATCGGAGCGCCAGCGCAGCAATCCACAAACTTCCGCTCATTCCCGCGAAAGCGGGAATCCAGCAGCTGGGTCCCCGCTTTCGCGGGGACGAGCGGAGGATGAGCGCGCCTCGACCGCTATCGCTCCTCAGAATGATGAAAAATCCCACCGTAGATACGCAGCGGCGCAGAGGATTACTCCTCGCGATAAACCCGCTCGCGGCGTTCGTGGCGTTCTTGGGCTTCGATCGACAGCGTGGCGATCGGGCGTGCTTCCAGGCGCTTGATCGAGATCGGCTCGCCGGTCTCCTCGCAATAGCCGTAGGTGCCGTCTTCGATCCGCGCCAGCGCCGCGTCGATCTTGGAGATGAGCTTGCGCTGGCGGTCGCGGGCGCGCAGTTCAATGGCGCGATCAGTCTCCGAGGAAGCTCGGTCGGCGAGGTCGGGATGATTCTGACTCTCGTCCTGGAGATGCTGCAGCGTCTCCTTGGCTTCCTTGAGGATGTCCTCGCGCCACTCGATGAGCTTCACGCGAAAATATTCGCGCTGGCGCTCGTTCATGAAAGGCTCTCTGTCGGTTGGACGATAAGCTCCCGCAAAAGCCGGAAGACTCTTGCCGTTCCCGTTCCTGTGGAACCTGTCGTCGGACCGACCGTTCTTGCTTTTTGCCGACTGCATTACCCTCACTCCGCGCACACGACCGGCGCAGGGGCCCCCCCGCCGCGCTGGCTTATATCGAGGGTCCGTGACAGAGACAATAAGATGATGGTGCCGGATACCACAAAATCGCGCACTGCATTGCGAACATGTCAAAGTACACTTTGGCGGCAATTGCCACTATTGCACATCAGCGCCTATTTAATAATATATTCAATGGCTTAAGAGGAACAAGGTCGCCGAAGCCGGCGAAATCGGCGCGTTTACCGTCATGCAATTACGGAGCAGGCGCCATTCCATGTCCTGCAGCTTGTGAGCAGCGAGCGCCACATGTTTTAATTTGCCTGAAACCAACGGAATCCTCATGCGCTTTGACGGCACCAGCGCCTACGTGGCCACCGACGACCTTAAGGTGGCGGTCAACGCCGCGATCGCCCTCGAGCGGCCGCTGCTGGTCAAGGGTGAGCCCGGCACCGGCAAGACCGTGCTGGCCATCGAGATCGCCAAGGCGCTCGGCGCGCCGCTGATCGAGTGGCACGTCAAGTCGACCACCAAGGCCATGCAGGGCCTCTACGAATACGATGCGGTGACCAGGCTGCGCGACAGCCAATTGGGCGATCAGCGCGTCAAGGACATCCGTAACTACATCAAGCGCGGCAAGCTGTGGGACGCGTTCGCCGCGGACGAGCGGCCGGTACTGCTGATCGACGAGATCGACAAAGCCGACATCGAATTTCCCAACGATCTCCTGCAAGAACTCGATCGCATGGAATTCTTCGTCTACGAGACGGGAGAAACGGTCCATGCCCGGCGCCGGCCCATTGTGGTCATCACCTCCAACAATGAAAAAGAGTTGCCGGACGCGTTCCTGCGCCGCTGCTTTTTTCACTACATCCGCTTCCCCGATCCCGACACCATGCGCGCGATCATCGAGGTGCACTTTCCCGGCATCAAGCAACGGCTGGTGGCCGAGGCGCTGAAGCTGTTCTACGAAATCCGCGATGTGCCGGGCGTGAAGAAAAAGCCGTCGACCTCGGAACTCCTCGACTGGCTCAAGCTGCTCATGGTCGAAGACATTTCCCCAGAAACGCTGCGGGAACGCGATCCCAAACGGTTGATTCCGCCGCTGCACGGCGCGCTTCTGAAGAACGAGCAGGACGTGCACCTGTTCGAACGCCTTGCCTTCATGGCGAGACGCGAGGGACGATAATTGCCGCGGCTCGCTTAGCGGAGCAAAATCCGCGCCGCGAGAACAACAAAATCAGAGGGAACGCCATGACCAAAAAACTCACGCGCCGGGCTGTGGTGGGCGGACTCGCCGGCATTGCCGGCCTCACGGCCGGCAATGGGTACGCGCAGGAGTGGCCGTCGCGGACAATCACGATCTTCCACGGCTTTCCGGCCGGCGGACCGTCGGACGTGGTCGCGCGCCTGATTGCGGACGGCCTGCAGAAGGCGCTCGGCCAACCGGTCATCGTCGAGCCGAGGCCCGGCGCCTCCGGCACGACCGCCGCGGCCTTTGTGGCGCGCGCCGCGCCTGACGGCTATACGCTGGAGGTGATCCCGTCGGGACACGCGAGCGCCGCGGCGACCTTCGCCCACCTCTCCTACCGCTCGATCGACGACTTCACCATGATCACGCTGGCATCGGAATATCCATACGTCATGTGCACCAACGCCACGAGCGGCATCAAAACCGTTGCCGAACTGCTCAACGCTGCACGCACGCGCCCCGCACCATTGCTGTACGGCACGCCCGGAGTCGGCTCCGGCCCGCATCTCGCCATCGAGCTGTTCGCGCTCAAGACCGGCATAAAGGTCCAGCACGTGCCCTTCCGCGGCAGCGAACCGGCGGCCACCGAACTCGTCGCCGGCCGGCTCGACTTCATGATGGACCCTCCGGCGAGCCTGATCGGTTTCATTCGCAGCGGTAGGGTCAACGCGCTCGCGGTTTCCAGCGGCAAGCGCTACTTCGCTTTGCCCGATACGCCGACCGTTGCGGAAAGCGGCATCCCCGGATTCAACGTCAGCGCATGGCAGGGATTGGTTGGACCGGCCGGCCTGCCGGAGCCAATCGTCAAGCGCCTCAACACCGCGGTCGTGCGCTTGCTCAAGGAGCCCGCGACCATCGAACGGCTGCGCGCCTTCGGTAACGATCCCACCCCTTCGACGCCGGAAGAGTTCAGGAAGCGGCTCGCCGACGATATCGCGACCTGGACCGCCGTCGCCGACGAAATCCACTTCGAGCGCATCTGAACGTTCTTGAAGCTGCAGCAGGCGCGGCGCCGAGCCGCCCATTACGTCGTCAGGCGCGCTCACGCCGCCTTTCCGGCGCCGGCGGCTTCTGCCCGGGCGATTCATCCATTCGGGAACTGCCGGGCACGATGGATTCGGAGGCCGTCCCGTCCTGGGCAGGGAGCGCCGGGCTTTCCAGCTTTGCGCGCGTTCGGCGAGGCGCAAGGTCGCGCGCACGTGCGCGGCGCTCGGCGTAACCGTCGCGCGCCCGTTTGATCCAGACCCGCATCTGCGCGGCGGCGCGGCCAAAGATGCCGCCGGCCCAAACCAGTTCGAAGGGCGTGAATTGCCGCCAGGTGTGATCGCCGGCGACGACGGCGCGGGCGATGAGGTTGCCGGCCATGGCGGTAGTGTTCAGGCCGTGGCCGCCAAAGCCGCTCGCCATCCACACGCCGGGAGCGAGCTCGCCGATCTGCGGCATGCGATGCACCGTGTTGCCGAGGGTGCCCGCCCACGCATAGTCCACAGCGACCTTGCCGAGCCGCGGGTAGGTTTTCTCGATGTCGGCGGTGAGCGCCTCCACGTAGCGGCGAGGATCGCGCGGCCACACCGTCGCACGGCCCGACCACATCAGCCGGTCGCCACCGACGATACGGTAGTGATTGTCGGCAAGATCGGTATCGCTGACGGCGCCGCGATACTGGACCGCCTCGGCAAGACGCTCGCCAAGCGGCACGGTGGCGATCACGTAGCTGGTGATCGGAATGAGTGTCGAGGCAACGCGCGGCAGCAGTCCCTTGAGCTGCACGTTTCCGGCCAGCACCACTTCGCCGGCGCGCAACCGCGCTGCCGGCGTGACGATACGCTTGCGAACGCCCGCGGGATCGATCGCCAGAGCCGGCGTGTTTTCGAAAATGCGGGCGCCGTCGCGCTCGGCCGCGGCGGCAAGCGTCAGCGCGTAGTTGAGCGGATGGATGGTGAACGCCCGCAAGTAGTGGATGGCGCGAAAGTAACGCTCGCTGCGCAGAGCCGCCCGCGCGCGCTCGGTGGGCCAATTCTCGATCTCGCAGCCCAACGACCTCAGCAGTTCGGCGTCGCGGGAGAGCTCATCGCCGTTGTCGACCTTGGAGACATGAAGCCAGCCGCTCTCCGCATCGATGCCAGGGACGTCTTGGATGATGCTGCGCACATAATCGAGCCCGGCCTGGGACAGCGACCAAAGGTCCTTGGCGCGCTCAAAGCCGACGCGGGCAATCAGCGTATCGGGTGCGGCGGCGAAACCCGGAAGCACGAAGCCGGTGTTGCGCCCGGACGCGCTGCCGGCGAGACGGCCAGCCTCCAGCAGCACGACGGACCAGCCGCTGCGCGCGATTTCGCGGGCGATGGTGAGGCCCGCGAGCCCCCCGCCGATCACGCACACATCGACGTCGAGGTCGACGCCAAGCTGCGGCCGCCGTGGCGCGTCGGCCATCGTCGCGGCGTACCAGCTTCGGCCATAGGCTTTGGTATCGGCTTGGTCCATCGCTCTGGTTATGCGCGGCCGCCTATTGGCGCGCGGCTGCGGCCGCGCAGCCGCACATGCTAGACTGACCGTACCGAGAAAGCGACATTGCGCAATGCGCCGTTTGCTGCTGCTACGCCACGCCAAGACCGAGCGCCCCGGCCCCGGCCAGCGCGACCGCGACCGCAAGCTCATCAAGCGCGGACGCGCCGACGCGCCGGTCATCGGCGCCTACATGGCCCGGCACGGCCTCGTTCCCGACCTCGCCCTCGTTTCGCCGGCAACGCGGGCGGCGGAAACCTGGACGCTCGTGGCCGCAGCGCTCGGCCGGGAGCCGCGGGTCATAAAGGACGAGCGCATCTACAACGCCGCGGTCGAGACGCTCATCGGCATCATCCGCGAGACCCGCGACGCCCAGATGCTCCTCGTCGTCGGCCACAATCCGGGCCTGCACGACCTGGCGGTACGGCTGATCGCTGCGGGCGACGTCGAGACGCGCGAGCGCGTCGCCGAAAAGCTGCCCACCTCGGGCCTGGTGGTGATCGACCTTGCCTTCGACGACTGGTCGAAGCTGCATCCCAGTTCCGGCCGGCTGGAGCGTTTCGTCACTCCGCGACTGATCGAAGCGGCGACCGATTGATCGATCGCGTTCGCGGTGCGCTCATCCCCTGTCTATTCGTAGAACTCCGGCGGCTTCTTCTGCGCGTCGGTCTGCGGCTTGTCGTGATTGATCCAGAGCTGCGCATGCTCCTTCGCCATGATATCGGCGATGCGCTGCAGCGAAGCGAGGCTCTGCTCCTTGTTGACGTTGAACGGCGGCACGCGGCGTTTGTCCCAGTTGTCCTTGAAGTGGACGGCATCGCCCGAGAGCACGACCGCTCCGGTCTTCGGCAATCGGACCAGCAGCGACTGATGTCCCGGCGTGTGCCCCGGCGTTGAAATGATCATCACCGAGCCGTCGCCGAACACATCCCGGTCGCCTTCGAGGAGCGCCACCGGATGCTTTGGATCAAAGCGCGGCCCGCCGCCTTCGGCCGGCCATTCGTACTCGGCCTTCTGCACGTAGAGCATGGCTTGCGGGAACTCTTCGACATTGCCGATATGGTCGGGATGGGTGTGCGAGATTGCGATCGCCTTGATGTCCGCCGGCTTGACGCCAAGCTCGGCAAGCTGCCCGGCAAGCGTCTTGGTCCGCGTCAATGTCAGCGCGCCGTTCGCACCCTTCACGCCGTCCGGCAGCGCGGCGAGCGCATCTTGAAGACCCGTGTCCCAGAGGATCCAGCCCTGCGCGTGGTGGATCAGGTAGCAATTGTCCGACAGCTGGATCGGCACCCCGACATTGACGCCGGGCGACCAGCGCGACTGGTCGGCGGCGGCGATATGGCCGCAGTCGAGGACGTAGAGCTTGTCGACGCCCGCAGCCATGGCCGGCAGCGCGTTCAATGTTGCCGCCAAGACGGTAGCGGCGAGAGATGTGAACTTCATGATTTCCTCCCTGCTTTTCCGTTAGCGAGAAGCGTCATCCCGCCAGCGCCGCCAGGATCCGCGCCCAGCTGCGGATCCCCTTGTGGAAGCATTTGAGATCGAACTTCTCATTGGGCGAGTGCACGCGGTCGTCGTCGAGCGCGAAGCCGACCATCAGCGTATCCATGCCGAGCACGCTCTTGAAGTCGCCGACGATCGGGATCGAGCCGCCGGCGCCGACCGTCACCGCCTTCTTGCCCCACTCGTCGGCGAGCGCGGCGCGCGCCTTGGTCAACGCCGGG
>JBAUYV010000186.1:0-8491 GCA_049584975.1 Xanthobacteraceae bacterium
ATCTCTTGGCTTGCGCCATTGTCGCAACACCGGGCGCGCCGCGCAACACGCAGGCCGATGCCATCGCGGAGCCGCATTGCCGGACCAAACCCTCGCCGCTAAGCTTTGCGCTGACGCTGATTATTTATTTGCATCGCGCCTTGCATCGCGCCTTGGCATTGGACCGCGGGAGATAGAATGAACACCATCAAGGCCGCCGCCACCGGAGTACTGGCCGCAACCATGGCCGTGGGTCTGGCCACAATGCCGGCATCCGCGCGCGAGCTGCGGGTGAGCGTCGATACGTTCAAGAACGGCGAAATGATTCCAAACAAATTCGCGTTCTGCGTGCCGGCCGCGCAAGGCCATACCGCGCCGGGCGCCAATTTCAGTCCGAGCATCTCGTGGTCACGAGGGCCGCACGGCACCAAGTCCTACGCCATCATGCTCTACGACACCGACTCGCCCGCGGAACAGCGCGAGAAGATCAACAAGGAGGGCGTCGCGATGACGCCGGCGATTCGGCGCCGGAGGTTCTATCACTGGGTGCTTGTCGACATTCCGCCGCATATCAGATCGCTGGAGGAAGGCGCCGACTCCGACGCGCGCGTGGTCCATGGCAAGCCGGCGAAACCGGCCGCAGCCGGCGTCCGCGGGCTCAACGACTACACCAGGATCACCGCCGACAACGACGCCATGAAGGGGCAATATTACGGCTACGACGGCCCCTGCCCGCCGTGGAACGATGAGGTCGTTCACCACTACCATTTCGCGGTCTTCGCACTGAGCGTGAAGTCTCTCGATTTGTTTCCGGGTTTCGACGGCGACGCCGCGCTCGAAGTCATGAAGGATAAAATTCTGGCCGAGGGCGAGGTCGTCGGCCTGTACACGCAAAACCCGGCGGAGGGAGCGAAGATCTCGAATTAAAACGGCGTTTTCGTAGGGGCGGGTCTAAGATCCGCCCCTACGACTTGTTGCTATTTGTTGATCAGAGCCGCGGCGACCTTGCAGATCGCTTCGTCCTGGGAGCCGGTGCCGCCGGAGCAACCGACCGCGCCGATGATCTTGCCGCCGTCCAACAGCGGAATGCCGCCGCGCGAAGCGATAACGTCATCGAGCGTCGTAAGGTAGGCAACGCCTTTCATGACGCCATCTTCGAACAGCCGGGTCTCGCGGCGGTACCGCGCCGCGGTGCGCGCCTTATGCTCGGCGATGGAAATTGAGGCGAGCTGAGCTTCGTCCATGCGCGCAAAGGCCTTGAGATCGCCGTGCTGATCGACGACCGCGATGTTCATCTCCCAACCGCGCTTCTTGGCCTCGGCGATGCCGGCCGCAATCACGGCCTGGGCCCGTTCCACGGAGATCGGCGGCCCGAACGGAATGTTGAACGGCATCTTGTCGGGAATGGCATTGAGATCGGGAGCCTGGGCTTGCGCCTGGCTGGCCACGATCATCCCGGCGGCAAAAATTGCTGCGGCAAATCGACTCAACTTCATCGGTATTCCTCCCTGTTGCGCGGCATCGTTTTTCGCGCCGCTCCCCTAGATATTAACCGAGATCGGTTGGCCGGTACCAGCAAAGTTGGGCACCGCCCCACAACAGGACTTCGTGGCGCAAAAGTCTTTGCGAAATCTCGCGCCCGAGCGGGGCCGCCGGGTAAACAGTCAGCTAACAGGTAAACAAAAAGCGAACGGCCTCGGTCCCGAGGGAGAGGGACCAAGGCCGTTCTCATGCCGGAAGGCGCCCCATCGTACGCCCCACCCCGACACGCCTCGGAGTATGCCGATTCGAGGTTGACTGAAGGTTGACGCCGGGAGGTATGCCGGGCCTACGGGTTTTCACCCATTGGAGCGGCCCGGGCTCCTTTCAACGCGCCGGCGGGGCGCGAGAAAGATTTTTCTCCGCAAGCTCGCCCAGATAGTCTCGCCAATATTGCTCGCGGTTCTGGCCGAGCTCGAACAGATAGTCCCAACTGAAAATCCCGGTCGAGTGCGTGTCGTCGAACACGAGCCGCACCGCGTAATTGCCGATCGGATGCACTTCGAGAATCTGCACATCCTGTTTGCCGGAGACGATGCGGCGCTCGCTCGGCGAATGGCCTTGCACTTCGGCGCTCGGACTGCGCACGCGCAGATATTCCGCGGCAAGCTCGAAGCTCTCGCCGCTGTCGAATGTCACGGCGAATGCTTTGCGATCCTTGCGCAGCCGCAGTTCGGTGGGCCAAGGCGTGGTCATGGCGGGCATCGCTACGCGATCAATCCAGGGTGATATGGGCGTCGGTGATGACCTTGCGCCATTTCTCGTATTCCTGCTTGGTGAACGCGGCACCTTCCTGCAACGTCGTGCCACGCGGGGCAATGCCGAATTTGGCGAATGCAGCCTGAAGCTCGGCGTCGCGCAGCGCCTTGTCGAGGCCGCTGTTGAGCGTGGCGAGGACGTCGGGCGGCGTCCCTGCGGTGCCGTAGATGCCGAGCCACAAGTCGACCACATAGCCTGGCAGCAACTCGGACACGGTTGGTAAATCGGGATACATCGGCGCTCGCTTGAGGCCGGTCGTGGCAATGGCAATGAGGCTGCCCTTGCTCATGAACGGCATGGCGGCGGGAAGGCTGGAAAACGACATCTGCACCTTGCCGCCCATCAGGTCGATGAAGGCCGGGCCGATGCCCTTGTAAGGAACGTGTATGGCGTCGATGCCGGCCTGCGCCTTCCACATCTCGGCGGCAAGGTGCGGCGTGCTGCCGATGCCGGCCGACGCGTAATTGAGCTTGCCGGGATTGGCCTTGCCATACGCCAACAGCGCCGCGTGGGTCTTGACCCCAAGCTGAGGCGCGACAACCAGAACTTCCGGCGCGGTGGCGACAATCGAGATCGCCACCAGATCCTTGAAGATGTCGTAGGGCAGGGATTTGTGCAGCGTCGGATTGGTGACGATTGCCGGGTCCACGAGCACGATGTTGTAGCCGTCCGGCGCGGCGCGGGCGACGTAGTCGACGCCGACGATACCGCCGGCTCCGGGGCGCTCCTCGACCACGACGGGCTGGTGGAGAACTTCGCCGAGCTTCTGCGACAGCGTGCGGCCGACGAACTCGATGATGCCTCCCGGCGCGTAAGGAAGGATCAGGTGAATCGGCCATGACGGAAAATTCTCCGCCAAGGCCGCCGGCGCGCCGCAGGTCAACGCCGCCATCGCCAGGAGCAGTACGCGCAACGCGGCCCCGGCGATGTTCATTTGAGTTTTCCGGTCGCAGTTGGTGTTGCGGCCTCAATCAAGCATGATGTGGCCGTCTTCGATCACCTTCTTCCACTTCTCGAATTCTTCCTTGGTGAAGGCGGCGCTCTCCGGCAACGTCGTGCCGCGCGGCGTAAGGCCGAATTTGGCGAAGGCCGCCTTGAGTTCGTCGTTTTGCAGCGCCTTGTTGATGCCGTCGTTGAGCTTGGCCAAAACATCGGGCGGCATTCCGGCCGGCCCGGAGATGCCGAGCCAGAGATCGACGTCGTATCCGGGTAGCCCCGCCTCAGCCACCGTCGGCACATCGGGATAGACCGGTGAGCGCTTGAGGCCGGTGGTGGCAAGCGGGATGACGCTGCCCTTCGACGTAAACGGCAGGGCGCCGGCGATGCTGGAGAACAGCATCTGCACCTTGTTGCTCATCAGGTCGACGTAAGACGGCCCAACTCCCTTGTACGGCACGTGCGTCGCCTGGATGCCGGTGCGAAGCGCCCACATGGCGGCGGCAAGATGCGGCGCCGTGCCGACGCCGGCCGATGCGTAGTTGAGCTTACCCGGATTGGCTTTGCCGTAGGCCACAAGCTCGGCGTAAGTTTTGATGCCGAGTTCCGGCGCGACCACCAAAACTTCCGGCGACGAGCTGACGATCGAGATCGTCACCAGGTCCTTGAAAATATCGTAGGGCACGGATTTCTGCAGCGTCGGATTGATGACGATCGCCGGATCCATGATGACGAAGTTGTAACCGTCCGGCGCGGAGTGGGCGACATAATCGACGCCGACGATGCCGCCGGCGCCCGGACGATTCTCGGGGACAACAGGCTGACCGAGAACGTCGCCGAGTTTCTGCGCCACCACGCGGCCGGTGAAATCGACGATGCCGCCCGGCGAATACGGCATGATGAGGTGAAGGGGCCGCGACGGAAAATTATCGGCGCGCACCGGCGCCACGGCGGCAGCGCCCATTAACGCACTCCATAGCACAATGCGCAGGGCGAATTTGACGCGTGTCATTTTGTTCTCCTTGCTCGGGGCGGACCGAGCGGAACAGTTTGCTCGGCCATCGAAACAGTTCTCATTCGTTCATGGCGTCTGCGTTCGATGTTTGCCACGCTCGATCATCTCCATGAGCTCATGCGGCATGATCGGCATCTGCGCGATGTGCACGTTGAAGGGCGAAAGCGCATCTTCAATGGCGGAGATCAGCGCGGCCGCGGCGGGGATGACGCCAAGCTCGCCGACGCCTTTGACGCCGAGCGGGTTGCGCGGCGATGGCGTCTCCTTGTACAGCGTCTCGATCTTCGGCACTTCGGTCGCCGTCGGCAACAAATAATCCGCGAATGTGGTGGTGACGGGCTGTCCGGCCGCGTCGTAGCCCATCCACTCGAACAAGGCGTTGCCGATGCCGTGGGCGATGCCGCCGTGAATCTGGCCCTCGACAATCATCGGGTTGACGCGTCGGCCGGCGTCCTGGATCGCGGCGTAGCGAACGATCGTCACCGCCCCGGTCTCGATGTCGACTTCCACTTCGGCAACGTGACATGCATTCGAATAAGCCAACGCATCGAGGCGGACCATGGCGCTCGCCTCGAGACCCGGGTCGAGGCCGGGAGGAAAGCCGTAGCCCGGCGCGCCTTTGAGGATGCGCGCGAGTTCGCCGAGCTTCACTGAAAGTTGCGGAGCGCCGACGACGCGGACCTCGCCGTCAACGAGTTCGAGGTCGTCCTCCGCGGCTTCGAGCACATGGCTCGCGAGCTTGCGCGCCTTGGCGGCGACGGCCTGAGCCGCGACGTGCACGGACGAGCCCGCGGTGACGGTCTGACGGCTGGCGAAACCGCCAAGGCCCAACGGTGCCGCTGCCGTATCACCCACGACGACGGTGACATCCTGGGCTCGAACGCCGAAGGCTCCGGCACAGATTTGCGCAAGCGCCGTGGCGACGCCTTGACCCATGGCGGCGGCGCCGGTCGAGACGGTGATGCCGCCCGTCGGCGACACCCGCACGCCGCCAAATTCGAATGGGCCACGGCCGGTGCCTTTGACGCCATGCGCCAAGCCCATGCCGAGATAACGTCCTTGTGCGCGCGCTGCAGCCTGACGGGCCGCGAAACCGTCCCAGCCCATGGTTCTGAGTACCTCAGCCTGGCAGGCCGGATAGTCGCCGCTGTCGTACTGCACCTGCTCGCCGGCCCGCGTCTTCAGCGGCTTGAGGTAAGGCATCTTCTCCGCCGGGATCAGATTGCGGCGGCGCAACTCGGCGCGGTCCAGCTTCAGCTCGTGCGCGAGGCGGTCGAGCAATCGCTCCATGGCAAACGCGGCCTGCGGATAGCCGGCGCCGCGCACCGAGGAGACCGGCGTCTTGTTGGTGTGCGTGGCGATCACATCCATGGCCAGCGCCGCGATCATGTAGGGTCCGGTGAGCGTGCTTGCGGAATTGTACGGCAAGTTCACGTCTTGCAGCGCATAGGCGCCGACGTCGTGGATAAGGCGGCCGCGCACGCCGCGGACGCGTCCGTCGGCATCGGCCGCGATCTCGATCGCCCAATACTGGTCGCGCTCGTGCACCGCATTGGTGAAATGTTCGCGGCGATCCTCGATCCACTTCACCGGGCGGTGGAGCAGGATCGCGGCGGCAACCACCGCCACGTCCTCGGGGTAGACACACAGCTTTGGGCCAAAGCCGCCGCCCACATCGGGCGTCGCCACGCGCAACCGGTTTTCGTCGAGATGGATGTAATCGGCGAATGCGTAGCGCAGGTCGTGCGCTTTCTGGGTCGAGGCCCACACCTGCGTTTCGCGATCGGAAACCTCGGCCAGAATGCCGCGGCCTTCGATCGAATGGCCGGCCCCGCGATGCTGCCACAAGTCCTCGTGCAGAACGTGCGCGGCCTTGGCGAAGGCGGCATCGATGTCGCCAAACGCGACCTTGTAGGCGATGATCTTGTTGGAGGTGAGTTCGCGGCGCACCGCCGCCGCATGCTGCTCATAGGCCGTCCGGCAATCGGTGGCCGCCGGCAGCACATCGTAATCGACCGTCACCAAAGCCACGGCGTCCTCGGCGATGTAGCGATCGGTGGCGACCACGATGGCAACGGGCTCGCCCACGAACGAAACCTCGCCGTTCGCCAGCGCGAACGGCCAACTCTGGTCGAGCCGCGTGCCGGAATTCGAGATGCGCATCATGCGCCGCTGCTTCAGTACCGGCGCGAGGTCGTCGAGCGAGAGGACGGCGACTACGCCCGGCAACACGCGTGCGGCGCTTGCATCGATGGCGCGAATGAGCGCGTGCGGATGCGGACTGCGCACGAACGCGGCGTGCAGCGCGCCGGGCGAGGCGAGATCGTCGACGAAACGGCCACTGCCGGTCAGCAGCGTGTGATCCTCGATCCGTGCGACCCGCGCTCCGATCAATCCGCTCACGCGTAGTCTTTCCGAGAGGCCCGGGTCCCCGCTTGCGCGAGGACGAGCGCATTGCAGGTTGCGCCGATCGCTCTCCGTAGAATTTGATGATGAGGCATGGTCCCTCGCAGCCGCCGCAGCATCGCTATTGCCGGCGACCGGTAAACAGCCCGACGATCTGTTGCCAGAGGACACGCGCGATCAAAGAAAAGCCGCTGATCGGTTTGGCCGGCGGTGGCGGAGCGGAACTTGCTGGCGGCAGCGGCGGGGCCGGCACACGCGGCGCAGCTTGCGCGGCTGGCGCCGGTTCGGGCTGCGGCGCGGTCACTACGGGTTCGGGAGCCGGGCGCGCCGCGGCGGGCGCAGGCGCGGGAGCCTGTTGGCCGAACTGCGCTCGCAAATTGCTGGCGAACTGATTGATGATCTGCGCCGCTGTTGCCTGGATCATGCCGACACCGCGGCCGTATTGCGCCACCGCGCCGGAGAGCATCAGGTCGGTATGGATCAGCACTTTGGAGCCTGCACCCGCCGGCTCGATGCGGAACGCTGCCGTGGCATTGGCGGAGCCGCGCCCCTTGGCGTCGTTGCCTTGCGCCTTGACGCGCGCGCTGTGATTGGTCTCGTCGATGGAGTCGATCTGCACGCGTCCCGCAAACGCCAGCGCCACCGGCCCAAGCCGCACTGAAATCTTTCCGCCGAAATTCTGCGGATCGACGATTTCGGTCAACTCGGCCCCCGGCATGCACGGGGCGATGCGAGGAATGTCCATCAGCACCGACCACGCCTGCGCCGGCGGCATCGGCACGTCGAAGGAATTGTCGAATTCCATTATTCGTCATTGCCGGGCTCGACCCGGCAATCCATGCTGAGAGTGAGCAACCTGAAAGGTCGCGTGGATCCATGGGTCAAAACTGAAAGCTTCACGACTGCACTCCAACCATTTCCGGTGCGCCGATCTTGTCCCAAACCCAGCGCGCGCCGGCGAACAGACGATCGTCATCATAGCGCTGGGCCACCAGTTGGATGCCAACCGGCAGAGCGTTGGGCCCGCGATGGGTCGGCAGCGTCATGGTCGGCGTGTGCAGCGCGGTCCAGATCGCCTGCATGCTCGGATCGCCGGTCGCGCCAAGGCCCTTCGGCGCCTCGCCCGGCACGCATGGCACCAGCAGCACGTCATACTTTTCGAACACCGGCCCCAAGAGGACACGGCACTCGTCGACGCGCCGCATGCCGGCAACGTGTTCGTCGCGCGAGACCTTGAGTCCGTTCTCGATGTAGCGCTGCATCTGCGGCGACAGCTCCTCGCGATGATGGTCCCAGGCAAACGCCATGCAGGCCGCGCGCTCATAAAAGGCGATCGTCGAGCGCGCTATGGTGTGCAAGCCGTTGAACGCGTCCGGCAAGTCGATATCGCTCACGTTCGCGCCAGCTTTGCCGAGTTTCTTCGCGGCGTCCTCGATGGCGGCTTTGCTTTCCGGCTGAGCCATGTCCCACAAGTCGGTGCGCCAGACTCCGATGCGCGGCGCACCGTTGAACTTGCGCGGCGGCTGCGGCGTCTCCATGCGCAGCACGGCCATCAGCGTTTCCATGTCGTCGATGGAGCGGGCGAGCCAGCCGATCGTGTCGATCGAGTCCGCCGCCGGCCAGACGCCCATCTTGTTGATGGTGTTATAGGTCGGCTTGTAGCCGAAAATGCCGCAGAACGACGACGGCCGCAGGATCGAGCCGCCGGTCTGGGTGCCGAGCGCCGCCGGAACCATGTGATCGGCGACGCCCGCCGCGGAGCCGCTCGACGAACCGCCAGGCGTGTGCGCGGCATTGTGCGGATTGGTCGTTTGCGGCGGTGCGCTGCCGGCAAACTCGCAAGTGGCGGTCTTGCCG
>JBAUYV010000187.1:0-2742 GCA_049584975.1 Xanthobacteraceae bacterium
CAGCTCCCGGTGCTTTCCACCTACCTCGGTCACGCCTGCGTGCGCGACACCTATTGGTACCTCTCGGCTTGCCCGGAGTTGATGGAAGAGGCGGCGCGGCGCCTGGATCGACGGTGGGAGGCCAAGCCATGAAGCCGAGCGGCAACGTCGCCACGCTCATCGAGCGTTACTTCACCGAGCGGCTCATGCGTCAGCGCAATGTCAGCGCCAACACGATCGCATCCTACAGGGACACGTTCCGGCTACTGTTCACGTTCGCACAGGCGCGGCTCTGCAAGCCTCCGTCAAGCCTGGCCCTCGGCGATTTGGACGTGCCTTTCATCAGCGCGTTCCTCGCTGATCTCGAGACGAAGCGGGGTGCCAGCGTCAGGACGCGCAACTTGCGTCTAACAGCCATTCGCTCCTTCTTCCGGTTTGCCTCCTTCGAGGAGCCGGCTCACAGCGCGCTTATTCAGCACGTCCTCGCGATCCCAAGCAAGCGCCACGACAAGTGTCAGGTGCATTTCCTGACGCGACCTGAGATCGAAGCGATCCTTGCCGCTCCCGATCGCACGACATGGCTCGGACGCCGCGATCACACCTTGCTGCTCCTCGCGGCTCAGACAGGCTTGCGCCTCTCAGAGCTGATCAGCCTCGACAGGGATGCCATCCATCTCGGCGTCGGCGCGCATGTGCGATGCGTCGGCAAAGGGCGGAAGGAACGATGTACGCCGCTGACCTCGCACGCGCGGGGCGCCCTCCGGACATGGCTCAAGGAACCGGCGCGGCGCGGCGTGAGCGCGTTGTTTCCCAACGTGCACGGGGGCCGGCTCAGCGCCGACAGCGTCCAGTCGCTTCTGGCCAAGCATGTGCGCGTCGCCAGCAAAAGATGTCCATCATTGATGTCCAAGCGGGTGTCGCCGCACGTTCTGAGGCACAGCGCTGCCATGGAGTTATTGCAAGCGGGCGTCGATTGCTCCGTGATCGCGCTGTGGCTGGGTCATGAGTCGATCGAAACGACGCAGACCTACCTGCATGCCCATCTCGCACTCAAAGAAGCAGCCCTGGCGAAGCTAAAGCCGTACGAGCCCGGCAAACGAATCCGCTTCCACCCAAGCGACCGCCTCCTCGCCTTCCTTGAGGCGCTGTAAGAAGCCAGACTATGCCGAATGGGACTGGGGCGATATCCGCTCAACGGGCCGCAAGTGCGCGCCAACGACGGATTGCCTCCAGAACCGCTCGGCATAGTTCGGCGGGCGGCATAAACTGCCCTATGCCGCGCGCGGCATAGGGCGGTCTCGATGAGGGTGTAGACCGCGGCGGCGCGCCGACCGCCTTCGTCGGAGCCGGCGAACGTCCAGTTGTGGCGTCCGACGGCGATGCCGCGCAGCGCCCGTTCGGCGGCATTGTTGGAGATGCACAGGCGGCCGTCATCGAGGAAGCGGGTGAGCGCGGTCCAGCGCTTGAGACTGTAGTCGATCGCCTTGGCGGTCTCGTTCTTCGCGGAGAGTTTTGCGCGCTGCGCGCGCAGCCAGGTCTTCAACTCGGTAATCAATGATCGACTGCGCTCATGGCGCACAGCCAGACGTTGGTCGGGCGAGGCGCCGTGGATCTCGCGCTCGATGGTAAACAGCGCATCGATACGTTTGACGGCCTCGATGGCGATCGGCGCCTTCCTGAGCCGCGCCAGGTCGAAGAACTTGCGCCGGGCATGCGCCCAGCACGCTGCCTCGATGATCGGCCCTGCCTTGCGGCCGGCTTCATAGAGCCGGTTGAAGCCCGCATAGGCGTCCGCCTGCATCAGTCCGGTGTAGCTCGCCAGGTGAAGTTGCGGATGCTCGCCACCGCGATCGCGCGAGTAAAAGAACGCCGCAGCTGGCGGATCATGCCCACCAAAGGGTTGATCGTCCCGCACATAGGTCCACAGCCGTCCGGTACGCGTCTTGCCCTTGGCCAGTACCGGCACGGTCGTGTCATCGGCATGGATGCGCTCGGCTGCAAAGACGTGACGGCGGATCACCTCGATGAGCGGCATCAGAGTTGCCGCCGCCGCGCCCACCCAATCGGCAAGCGTCGAAACATCGAGATCAACTCCCTCACGCGTATAGGCCGCGCTCTGCCGGTTGAGCGGCAGATGCAGGCCATACTTGGAGAACAGCACATGAGCGAGCAGCGCCGGTCCGGCGCGTCCGCGTGCGATCGGATGCGAAGGCGCCGGTGGCTGGGTGATCGCCTCGCAGGAGCGGCAGGAGAACTTCTCGCGCACATGCTGGATCACCTTCCACTGGCGCGGCACCAGCTCCAGCGTCTCGGTCACATCCTCGCCGAGCTTGCGCAGAGTGCCGCCACAACACGGACAAGCCACCGGTGCCGGGTAGACGATCCGCTCGCGTGGCAGATAATCGGGAAGCGGACGGCGCGCGGGCTTCTTCCGTTCAAAACCTTCCACCTTGACCTTCTCGGTCGCGGCCGCGGCCATCTGTGCCGCCGCCCCGGCCTCGGACGCATCCTCTTCCAAGTCGGTCAGCGCAAGCTCAAGCTGTTCCAGCGCCGCGCCCCGTTCCGAGGATTGGCCGAACCACTCGTGGCGCAATTTGGCGATCGTGAACTTCATCTGCTCGATCAGCAGCGCCCGCGCGCGGGCTTCAGCCTCGGCATTCTGCGCCTTCGCCTGCGCCTCGACACGCGCCGTGTGCTCGGCGATGAGCATCGCTTTGAGCGTCTCGATGTCATTCGGCAGAGAATCAAGGGCGAGCGTCATGA
>JBAUYV010000188.1:0-2252 GCA_049584975.1 Xanthobacteraceae bacterium
TTCCACGATCTCGATCTCGCCCGCGATCTCGGCCGGCTGCACATCAACATTTCCGGCTGCATCAATGCCTGTGGCCATCATCACGTCGGCCACATCGGCATTCTGGGAGTCGAGAAGAACGGTGAGGAGTTCTATCAGATCACCCTCGGCGGCAAAGCCGACAGCGACGCCAAACTCGGCGCGCTGGTCGGCCCGGCAGTGCCCTACGCGAAGGTCGCAGACGTCGTGGAAGACATCGCCGCGGCCTATCTCGAACTGCGGGAGCGGCCGGACGAGTTGTTCATCGACACCGTCAAACGAATCGGCGTCGAGCCATTTAGGGAGCGCGTCTATGCCGCTCGTTGAAAACGGCCGTATCGTCGAAGACCGTTACGTTCGCATTCTCGATGATGCGCCGATACCGGATCGCGTACCCGTCATCGTGCCGGCAAACCGATTGTTGGCGGATGCGCACGAGCTTGTTCGTCGTGACGGGTCGCTCGGCGTTTTATGGCCGAACGATCGGCGCGTCGCGGAGCTGGAGCCGTGGCTGGGCCACCTCGCGCTCATCGCGTTGGTCTTTCCCAAATTCCGCGACGGCCGCGCCTACAGCCAGGCGCGGCTGCTGCGAGAAACCTACGGCTTCCGCGGTACGCTGCGCGCCACCGGCGATGTGCTTCGCGATCAATTTAATTTCCTCGTGCGCGCTGGCTTCGATTCCTTCGAGGTGAAAAAGCCGACCGACGCGCGGGTGTTCGCCGAGGTTTTGGGCCGCTACAGCGTGTACTACCAGCCAGGTGCCGATGGCCAAGCGCCTGCACTGCGGCGGCGGCTGCAGAGCAGCATTGTCCCGAAGGTCCGCGAGACTGTCTGAACCGTCGCGCGTTCGGCGGCTGGTGTCTGCCAGTCGCAAACTGGTATGGTGAGCCTCGGATCAAACCTGAGGACATCATGACACCTGTCGTTGCAGTAATCGCGCCCGGCATGATGGGCGCCGCGGTCGGAAAGAGACTCGTCGATAACGGCGTCAAGGTCCTCACTTCGCTCGCCGGGCGCAGCGGCGAAACCGCGGCGCGGGCCAAGGCCGCCGGTATGACGACGGCGAACGACGAGGAGATCGCGGCCACCGACTTCATCCTGTCCATTTTGCCGCCGGGCGACGCAGTAGCGCTGGCTGAGCGCTTTGTGCCCGCCCTGAAGGCCAGCAACAGCAAGCCGATCTATGTCGATTGCAACGCCATCAACCCGGTGACCGTCGAGCGCGTGGCGGCGGCGATTGCACCGACCGATTGCCCGTTCGTCGATTCGGGTATCATTGGGTCGCCGCCGAAGCCGGGTGATGCCGGGCCTCGCTTCTACGCCTCGGGTCCAGACGCGCCGCGCTTCGCAACGTTGCGCCAATACGGCCTCGACATTCGTGTGCTTGACGGCGAGATGAGCGCCGCCTCGGCGCTGAAGATGTCGTATGCGGGCATTACCAAGGGTACGCAGGCGATCGGGGCTGCGATGATGCTGGCGGCGAGCCGCGCCGGCTCGGCCGATGCGCTGTTCGCGGAACTAAGTTCCAGCCAGAAGGAAATGTTCGCATGGTTCAAGCGCGGCTTGGCGCTGATGCCGCCGAAGGCATACCGGTGGATCGCCGAGATGCATGAGATCGCGGGCTTCGTCGGTGAAGACCCCACGGCGCACGAACTCTACGAAGGCGCGGCGCACTTCTACGAGCGCATCGCCGAGGATTTCGATACGAATAAAAAAGACGTCGCGGCGCTCACCGCGTTTTTGAACAAAGGCTCGTCCAGCAACTAGCCGGATCTAACGGTTAAGCCATCTGCGAGCGAAGCCGAGCAGCCCCTGCGGCAGGAAGATGATCATGGCGATAAAGACGATCCCGAGCGGGATCAGATAGGGGAACTGGTCGCCGAACCATTGGGACAGCAGCTGGCGCATCAGTTGGAAAAAGCCGGCGCCGACGATCGGTCCCACCAGCGTGCCAATGCCGCCGATGACGTTGTACATCACGGTATCGCCCGAGGTGAGAAAGTAGACGAAATCGGGCGCCGCGAATTCCTTTTGTACGGCGTAGAGCACGCCCGCAAGCCCGGCGAAAAGCCCGGACAGCATCACCGAAACGATCTTGTATCGCTCGACCGGGTAGCCGATGGCGCGCGTGCGCGTCTCGTTCTCACGGATCGATTGCAGCACCATGCCGAACGGCGATTGGGTTACACGCCGCAGGAAGAGATAGGACGCCGTCACCACAGCCAGCACGAACC
>JBAUYV010000189.1:0-25777 GCA_049584975.1 Xanthobacteraceae bacterium
GCCGACGAGAATCCAGCCGGCAAAGGCCTTGTTGCCGGCATAGATCGGGTCGGCAAACATGCCTTCCATGGTGTGCTTGTGCACGGTGTTGAAGAAGGCCTGCGCGGTCGGCCAAGTGAACGCGGTCGTCTTGCCGTGCTCAAGCGCGGCGATCGCTTCGTCCTGCTGCGCGGTGTTGACGTGGCGGAACGGCTTGCCGTAGGCGGCGACGCAATGGGCGTCGAGCTGGATGATTCCGCGTCGGTAAAAATCCTGCTGGTCTGCGTAAGCACCGGCGAGGGCGAGATCGATGTAGTTGAGTACGCCCGCGTCGGTGGCGCCGGGCTTGCCCGGCGCGCCCGGCATCAGCCGCTCGGTGAATGCGGCGATGGTCCGTGCATCATCGTCATTAAAGAAGGCGCCGTGACCGCCGCCCATGGCCGGCGCCATGGCGTCAGGCTTGGCTGCGTCTTTAGCCGCCAACGCATGCATCGCCCCATCGTCGCCGCTCGTCTTTGCCAGCGCTTCCGGCACCAAGGCCGCGCTCGCCGCTGCTCCGGCTCCAATCGCAGTGCCGACCAGAAACGCACGGCGTCCTTCGTCATGCTTGGGCATGAATTTGGGCATGAATGCCTCCTCCCTTTTGGCTTTGAGCTTAGACTGTCCGCTTTGGCGTTCGTAAGCAAGACAGAAGCAGCCTGGCCCCGGCGGCGACGCATGTCGCTTCGCGATCAGCCCGGGGAACTTCCAAAGAGCCGACCAAGGGCGTATTCTTGGATTATGACAAAGCTCCTGGAAAAAGCGCTTGAAGCCGTCCGTCTACCGCCTCCCGACAGTCAGGATGAGATACCCCGCGCCATGCTCAATCTGGCGGGCGGCACGGGAGAGCCGGAGGATATAGACCCGTCGCACCTGGCTGACGTTCTGGAAAGCCTCGCACAAGCCAAGCGCCGGGAATTTACAACCGACGCTGAGGTCGAAGCCGCCTTTCGCCGCTTCGATCCATGAGGCTTCGATTCACGCGAGCGCAACTGCCGGCGCGACTACGAGGACGCATAACTCTCGCTTTCCGCGATTTGTACTCCGCCATCTGCCTCAATGCATCGCGGCGCTGCTACGCGGCAGCAGGGCGCCGGGATGGCGGATAACGTCGCCGGCCAGCCGATGAGCGACGCCTGCAGCTTGCGCCGGGTCACGGCCGTCAAGACGCGCGGCGAGATAGCCGGCATTGAAACCATCGCCGGCGGCCGTGGTATCGACCGGTACCACCACCTCCGGCACCGGCACGAATTCCTGGTCGGCAGCGGCCGCCACGAGCGCGCTGTTGGGCCCGTTCTTGACCACAATTTCGCCGATGCCGAACGCCTGCAGGCGCGCGACCGTCGCCTCCGGGCTGGGATCGCCCCACAGCACCGCTTCGTCATCGAAAGTCGGCAGCGCGATATCGATACGCTTGAGCGTTTCGATGAATACCGTGCGCGTGCGCGAGAGATCGCCTTTCCAGCCGCGCGGACGGAAGTTGCCATCGAACGCCACCTTGACGCCCTGCTGGCGCGCGACTTCGAGCACGGCGAGGAAGCGCCCAATACCAGTACTCGAGAAAAGCGAAAGCGTGATGCCGGAAAAATAGATGAGCTTGGCCGCAAGCAAGCTTTCCGCCACGCGCATCCAATCAGGAAGCTCGAACAGCTCGCGCGCCGGCGAACCCTCGCGCCAGTAACGGCCGCTGCGTTCACCTGAGGGGCCGTTCTCCACGAGGCAGAGACCGGGCAAGCGGCCGGCAACGCGGAGCACGAGATCGGTCGAGATTCCTTCGGCAGCGGCGAGCGCCAAAATGCTTTCCGAATAGGGATCATCGCCGACGGCCGTTGCGAAGCCGACGTTGACACCGGCGCGGGCCAGATAGATTGCCGTATTAAACGTGTCGCCGCCGCAGGAGAGCGCGAAGCGGCCGTCGGCTCCACGCTTCAGTTCGACCAACACTTCTCCGACGCAGACGGCGCGCGATCTTTCGGCTTTTTGCTCACTCATACGCGGAACCCTCACGAGTGGAGCATGACTGCCCCGTTCGGCGTTGGCAATAGAGCTGGTGCCGCGGTTCAGCCGGAGACCCGTTGCTGAACCCAGTTCCCGCGGGTGAGAAAATATCCGACCGCGCTGAGGAGGGAGATACAGAAGCTGACCGGCCAATCGGTTTGATAGGCGATAGCGATGCCGAGCCAGGCCTCGACCAACGCAATCGCGGCCGATAACGCCAGACCACTCCACAGTCCGGTGACCAGCCGCTGGGCTGTCGCCGGCGGTCCGACCATCAGGGCGAAGACCAGAAGAACGCCCACGATCTGGGCGCTTTCCGAAACCGCCAGCGCGACGATGGCGAGGAAGGCGGTGGAGACAAAGCGCACTGGCACGCCTTTGGCTTCGGCCAATTCCGGCTGCAAGGTGGCAAAAATCAGCGGGCGCATGATCGCGGCGAGGCCGCCGAGCGTGATCGCGCCAAGCCCTATGAGCGTTACGATCATCGAACGATCGACCGCGAGCACGTTGCCAAACAACAGCGCCGTCGCCTGCGCGGCGAACGCCGTGTAGTAGTGCAGAAAGAGCAGACCGAACCCGAGCGCCAGCGCCAGCACCACGCCGATAGCGACATCACGGCCGCTGATGCGGTCACCCATCAGGCCCATGCCAATTCCGGCCGCGACCGTAAAACCGACGAGCCCCCAGACCGACGCCACACCAATGAGCACCGCGCCGGTCGCTCCGGCGAAACCGATGTGGCCCAGCGCGTGCCCGGCAAACGTCTGCCCGCGCAGCACCAGGAAATAGCCTACCAGTCCCGACACGACCGCGGCCACGCCCGCCGCCGCGAACGCGTTTCGCATAAAATCGTATTCAAGCATGGTGGTGATGGTGGCCGTGGTCGTGGCCATGATCGTGCAGATGATCGGAGCGTTCGACGTCGCGGCCGCGCGAGAGTACGAAAATGTGGCCGCCGGCGCGCACCACCTCAATGTCCGTTCCGTAGAGCCGCGACAGCACCGGCGCGGTCACGACCTCCTCGACGGTGCCGAGCGCGGCCTGCCCGTTGCCGAGATACAGCACGCGATCGAGCGCGCCGACCAGCTGATTGAGTTCGTGAGCGCTGAACAACACCGTGATGTTGCGCTCGCGTGCGAAGCCGCGGACAATATCGACCACAGCCTCCTGATAGCGATGATCGAGGCTGATCAGCGGTTCGTCGAGCAGGAGCAGCCGTGGCTCGCCGAGCAGCGCCTGCGCCAACAGCAGACGCTGGCGCTCGCCACCTGACATTTCCGAGAGCGGACGCTCGGCAAGCTCGCGTGCGCCCACCGCTGCCAGTGTCTTGCTAATCATGTCGCGGTCGGCCTGCTCCAGCGCAGGCACGCCCCAGCGCTCGCCGCGCACAGAGCTGGCAATGAAGTCGAGGCCGCGGACGCGCATGTCCGGCAGCACCGTGCGCACCTGCGGCAGGTAGCCGATTTCAGCATCGCCCCGTTGCGGCGTGCCGCCGAACACGCGAATGTTCCCCGCACTCGGCGAGATGAGACCCAAAATGGCGCGCATCAACATGGTCTTGCCGGCACCGTTGGGGCCGAGCACGCCGATGAATTCGCCGCGCCCGATGGCGAAGCTCGCATCGGCGAGCACGCTCCGGCCGCCAAGCCTGATCGTCACGCGATCGAGTTCAATGACACTCATGAATTCGGCCCAGCCAGCGCCTTTTCGGTAGCGTCAAGCTCCTTCAGAATCCACTTCTGATAGGACAGGCCGGACGGACACGTCTCCGTTACGGGCACAACAGGGATATTTGACATTCGCGCCAGATCGAGAAGGTGCTGGACCAAATTGTTCCGTGCTTGCTTGTTGTAAAACAGCACGCGCACCTTGCGCATCTTCAGATCGTCTTCGAACAACGCGAACGCGCCAGCGCTGGGCTCGGTATCGTTCATGACGGCGAGCTGAAACAGCCCCTCGTACATTTTCAGCTTCAGCGCGGCAGCCATGTAGCCGAAAACCGGTTCGCTCGCCGCAACCGGCGTGCCGGCGTACTTGTCGCGGATGGCCGCGATCTTATCTTTCAGCGGCTGCAACGACCGAAGAAATATTTGGAGCCGCGCCGCGTAATTGTCTTTGTGGGCGGGATCAGCCGCGCTGAACGCATCGGCAAGCGCCGTGGCGACTGCCGGCATCGTGTCCGGATCGTACCAAAGGTGCGGGTTATCGCCGGCCTTCTTGTGCATGAGGTCGGCGGCAACGATCGCGATGCGCCCTGCCTTGGGCGTCACCTTGAGGATGCTGTCCATCCACGGGTCGTAGGCGGCGCCGTTGTAGACGACGACTTGTGCGGCGGCGATCTGGCGAACGATCGAGGGCGTAGTCTCAAATAAATGCGGGTCCTGATCGGGATTGCTCAAAACGCTGGTGACCGAGACGCGGTCCCCGCCAATCTGCTGGGCGACATCGCCGTAAAAGTTTTCCGCCGCGACCAGCGCAATCTTGCCGTCGGCAGCGCGCGTCGGCGCGGGAGCGGCAAGCGAAACGATCAGTGCGGTTACGGCCGCGAGGAGCGTCTTCATCGCGGGACCTCCTCATTCACGTCCGGAAAAGGGCCTAGGCTGCAAAATGTAATATTATAACATTACAGCCGCAAGGCTGGCTTCCCTGGCCTACGGCGGTATCCCGAAATGACCGGCGCGAGAACGCCGTTTCACTTCAAATTGAGCATCGGCACGAGGCGCATCTTCTCCGCCAGGTCCCTTTCGAGATTGCGGGCAAAACCCGCGCTGTCGGCAAAATAATCCGCCGGTTGCAGCGTATTCTTGACGACGCGCTGGGCGGCATCGCTTTTCATGATGGCGACGCAGGCGCCTTGGAGCTTGCGCGTAACCTCGTCCGGCATCCCGGCCGGCCCCAGCAGGCCGCCGTAGCTCAGCGGCGCGATGTCATAGCCCTGCTCCTTGACGGTGGGCACATCGGGGAGCGCGGGATTGCGCGCTTCAGCAAACAATCCCGGCATGGTGAGCCCGCTGCCCGCCGCGGCGGTCAACGGTACGGCCGCGAAATCGATCTGGCCGGAGCGCGTCGCCTGCATTTCCTCGGCCGGTCCTTTGAACGGCACATCGTTGAACTCGACCTTGGCCTGATCGGCCAGTTCGACCATGGCCAGGTGCGGAATGGTGGCGATACCGGGGATACCGACGTTGAGCGCGCCGGGCTTGCGCTTCGCCGCATCGACGATATCGCGCGCCGTCTTCAGCGGGGAGTTCGGCGGCACCACGATTACCTGATCGTTTTTGAACGTCTGGCAAATCGGCGTGAAGGACTTCAGCGTGTAGCCGGCGTCCTTGTCGGTCAGCGGCTGCAGGGTGATCGAGTATGTGGCGCCGTGCATCAGCGTGTAGCCGTCCGGCTTGGCGCGCGCCACATCGGCGGTGCCGAGGACGCCGTTTGCGCCAGCCCTATCGACGACGATGAAAGGCTTGCCAAGCTGCGCCGACATGCCGTCGGCAAGCACGCGCCCTAAAATATCGGCGCTCGACCCAGCGGTCGTCGGAACGACGATCTGGACCACATGATCGGGATAGGTCTGCGCCGCGGCACCCGATACGGCGCCGACGGTGAACGCCAAACCGGCGGCGATGATCGCCCCATTTCGCATCGTTTCCTCCGCTGGAACGGCCTTGTTTCGGCGGAAAACGATAGCGCAAGCGCCTGCCCAATCAAGTCGCCGGCCCACGGCCTAACGTCGCGGCAAACCCCGGCCTCGTGCGGGGATGCAAGGTCGCGCGGATGCCTATATAGGGAGGGCCAACGGAGGGCAGAAATGACTGACAAAATCCCGGTCACCGTGCTGACCGGCTATTTGGGCGCCGGCAAGACCACCTTGCTCAACCGTATCCTTTCGGAGCCGCACGGCAAGAAATACGCCGTCATCGTCAACCAATTCGGCGAGATCGGCATCGACAACGACTTGGTCGTCGGCGCCGACGAGGAAGTCTTTGAGATGAATAACGGCTGCATCTGCTGCACCGTGCGCGGCGACCTCGTTCGCATCCTCGACGGCCTGATGCGCCGGAAGGGCAAGTTCGACGCCATCATCGTCGAGACCACCGGGCTTGCCGACCCGGCGCCGGTGGCGCAGACGTTTTTCATCGACGAGAACGTGGGACGGCGGACCAAGCTTGACGCGGTGGTCACCGTCGCGGACGCCAAATGGCTCAACGACCGGCTCAAGGACGCCCCGGAGGCCAAGAACCAGATCGCGTTCGCCGACGTCATCCTGATCAATAAGACCGATCTGGTCTCCCGCGAGGAGCTCGACGAGGTCGAGGCGCGCATCCGCGGCATCAATCCCTACGCTAAGGTGCACAAGACGCAGCGCGCCAAGATTGCACTCGACCAGGTATTGGGCCGCAACGCATTCGATCTCGACCGCATCCTCGATCTCGAGCCCGAATTTCTCGAGGGCGACGGGCACGATCATGATCACGGCCATGATCATCATCACGCTCACGGCCACGATCGTCACCACGACCACGAGCACGCGCACCACCACGGCGGGCTCAAGCACTACCACGACGAGGAGATGCAATCGATTTCGCTCAAAAGCGACAAACCGCTCGATCCGGACAAATTTTTCCCATGGGTGCAGGACCTGGTGCAGAAGGAAGGCCCGAGCATCTTGCGTTGCAAGGGCATCCTCTCCTTCAAGGGCGACGACCAGCGCTTCGTATTTCAGGGCGTGCACATGATCCTCGACGGCGATCACCAGCGGCCGTGGAACAAGGACGAGAAGCGCCAGAGCCGCATCGTCTTCATCGGCCGCAACCTGCCGGGCAAAAAGATCACCGAAGGCTTCGAAAGCTGCATCGCTTGAGATGAGCGATACCCGCAGCGGCACCGTCTCTGTCGTCGAACGCACCCGCCCGGTGGCCGCCGGCGATGCCGTCGTGGGCGCGCATTTTCTCGGCCGCACAGCGATCTTCGTGCTCGGCGAAGAGGCGCTCCTGTTTGCCGAGCCGAGCGGTGAAACGCGTCGCATGGATGTGCACGGCGGCGCCATCCTTGCGGCGGCCAGTGACGGCGCACGCATCGTAACCGGCGGCGACGACGGCAAGGCGGTCACGACGGACCTGGGGTCAAGTCGTGTCCTTGCCACCGACGCGAAGCACCGCTGGATCGATCATGTGGCGCTCGGGCCGGACGGCGCGGTGGCGTGGTCGGCCGGCAAGACGGCGTACGCCCAAGGCAAGACCCTGCGCGAGTTCGATGCGCCTTCGACGGTCGGCGGACTCGCCTTTTTGCCGAAGGGTTTTCGCCTCGCTCTTGCCCATTACAATGGCGCCACGCTCTGGTTTCCCAATGCGCCGCAAACGGCGCCCGAACAGCTCGAATGGAAGGGTTCGCATCTCGGCGCTACCGTGAGCCCTGACGGTCGTTTTCTCGTCACTACCATGCAGGAGCCGATGCTCCACGGGTGGCGGCTCGCCGACCGCAAGCACATGCGCATGTCCGGTTACGCGGCCCGCGTCACCTCGTTCGGCTGGACCCTGGGGGGCCGCTGGCTGGCAACGTCGGGCTCCGATCAAATCATCCTCTGGCCGTTCCAGTCCAAGGACGGCCCTATGGGCAAACAGCCGCGCTTGCTCGCGCCTACCGAGCAGCGAGTCGAGGTGGTGGCCTGCCATCCCGCGCAGGACATCGTCGCCGCTGGCTACAGCGACGGCATGGCGCTGCTGGTCCGCGTTGAAGATGGCGCCGAAATCCTGGCGAAAAAGCCGGGCGACGCGCCCCTCACCGCGCTCGCCTGGAGCGCGGACGGGAAACTACTAGCTTTCGGCACTGAGAGCGGCGAGGCCGGAATCATCGATCTGGCGTGATGACGGCATAGTCCGGAGCTTCCATGTATGTGAAATTCTCCACCGCCGGTGGGCTGCAGTTCGAAGACCGCGATAATTTCCGCGCCTTTAAACTCCTGGTCGAAGGCGACCGTGGCCACCTCGACGACGTGCGGCGTGCGCTCGTGGGTAAAGCCGAACTGCCTGATGCCGAGACTGCTTGGATTTTTGTGGACGCGCTACTGCACTGGCCGGGCGTCGAACACAGTGCGGCGTGGCAGCAGAACCTTTCAGCGATGATCGAGAAGGCGCGGCCGCACGGCTGGATCGACGACAGCCGCAAGGCCATCAAGGCGCATGTCGAATGGGTCGGAGACTAGAAATCGTCATTGCGAGCGAAGCGAAGCAATCCAGAACCACCCGAAGACTGGATTGCTTCGTCGCTCCGCTCCTCGCAATGACGGAGGCGGCCTAAATCACATATTGCCGCAGCGGCGGATAGCCGTTGAAGCCGACCGAGGAATAGGTCGCCGTGTAGGCGCCGGCCGCCTCGATCAGCACCTTGTCGCCGATGGCGAGCGAAACCGGCAGCGGGTACGGCGTCTTCTCGTAAAGCACATCCACTGAGTCGCAAGTCGGACCGGCGATGATGCACGGCGCGGTCTCGTCGCGATCGTGCGAGGTGCGGATCGGATAGCGGATCGATTCGCCGATGGTCTCGGCGAGCCCGTGAAACTTGCCGATATCGAGATAGACCCAGCGCACCTCGTCTTCCGGCGAACGCTTGGCGATCAGTACCACCTCGGCCTCGATAGCGCCGGCATTGCCGACGAGGCCCCGGCCGGGCTCGACGATGGTGTTCGGCAGATTATTGCCGAAGTGCTTGCGCAGCGACTTGAAAATCGCCTTACCGTAGGACTCGAGCTTCGGCGTCTTGCGCACGTAGCGTGCCGGGAAGCCGCCGCCGAGATTGACCATGGACAGCGTGATGCCGCGCTCCGCGCAGGCGCGAAAAATCGCGGCCGTCGATGCGAGCGCACGGTCCCAAGCCCCCACGTTGTGCTGTTGCGAGCCGACATGGAAGGACACCCCATGCGGAACAAGCCCTTGCTTGTGAGCGAACTCCAGGATGTCGGCGGCATAGACCGGCTCGCAGCCGAACTTGCGCGACAGCGGCCATTCGGCGCCGGAGCCGTCGCAATGGATACGACAGATCACACGGCTGCCCGGGGCGGCGCGCGCCACCTTCTCGACCTCGGCCTCGCAATCGACGGCGAAGAGCGTGACGCCAAGCCTAAACGCTTCGGCGATCTCGGTCTCCTTCTTGATGGTATTGCCGTAGGAGATGCGGTCGGGCGTCGCGCCGGCCGCGATCACGTCGTGCGTTTCGCTCACCGAGGCGACGTCAAAGCAGCAGCCCAGTCCGACAAGCAGCTTGAGAATTTCCGGCGCTGGGTTGGCCTTGACCGCGTAGAACACCTTCGTGTCCGGCAACGCCTTAGCGAAGCTCTGGTAGTTCTCGCGGACGACGTCGAGGTCGACGACGAGGCAGGGTCCGTTATCGGTGCGATGCTTGAGAAATTCGCGGATGCGTGTGGTCATCTCGACCAAGCTCCTCTATCCGGCCGGCGGCGTAGCCGCCAAGGTGAACCTCCTGCGACGGGCGTAATTCCGCGTGATTGCGGAGCCACTTGCGTCGCCGTGATTGCTGCCTTGGTCCGGATGAGGGAGATCCCGTTCCGCACTGCTGGCAAAGATGGACAAGCCCTTTCGGTGTCCCCGGCATTGGCGCCGGTAGCGAACCAAAAAAGCCCTTCCGTCGTTGCTTTAAGCCGCGTCGCCAGTGGAGAGCTGGCTATGCCGGTTTCGCCTCCGGCTGCCGGTCGCGGGAGCAAGGAAGTAGTGTCTCTTCCTTAGGCGGCTGTCCGGCCTCTTGTCCGGATGCCCACCGACCGACACACGGCCACAGGCACGTGCGAAATTGGGCAGTCACCAAATAATCCATTCGGCCGGGAGTCGCAAGCGTTTTGGTCTTAACAAACAGTAACGAGCGAACTTTCCGCCGCGAGCGGCACCGCGCTCGTCAGTCCGCAGCGGTGAACGGCTCAACAAGATGGGCTGCGCGCAGAAACTGCACCATCACCGCAAGCCCGCAGAGCATAAAAATTACGTCGAGAATGCGCGCACCGAGCGGACCGAAGCCGGCCAGGCTGGCAATCGCCCAGCTCCCGGCGAACGCGGCGCCAAACACCTCGGCGCTGATGAGGATCGCCGCACTGACCACTGTCAGCACGTTCGGCCAGAGGATGCGCCGCTGGCGGCGTATGGGATTATCGGTGCTCATTCGAATGCACGGTCACTTTCAGCAAAAGCCAAGGTCGATGCAAGGCGCTATTTACCGCTTCTGCTTGCTCGCTGCCAGCGGGAACGGGAGAGGCACTCAGGCGGCGTCGCGAGCCTTTTGCGACAGCATGCCGGCTTGGACCAGGGCGGCGCGGATGCGGTCAATCTCGGCGCGGGTAATCTTGACGAGCGGCGGGCGCACCACGGCGCGCGGCAGGCGGCCGAGCAGCACCAGCGCCTCCTTCATCCGGTTGTGCATGTCGGCCCAGGGGTCGGAGTAGAACACGCGGGCCAGCGGATAGATGCGATCATTGACCCGCCGCGCCTCGGCGAGATCGTTGGCCTTGACCGCATGGAACAGCTCCGCCTGCAGATCGGCGATGACGCTGCCCGAGCCGGAGAGGAGTCCGTTGCAGCCGAGTACGAGCGAGCTCATCAGCCACGCGCTGTGGGTTGAGAGAACGTTGACTTGCGGCTTACGGGCCTGCAGTTCGCGGACGTGCATCTCATGCTGGACCACGTTGCCAGCCCAGTCTTTGATGGCGCGGATGGCCGGCACCTCGTCGCACATCTTCAGAAGCGTATCGCGCGGATAGCCCTGGCCGGTCGCCAGCGGATACTGGAAGACGATGATCGGCAGGCTCGACGCACCAGCGATTCGCTTGAAGTGCTCGACCGCCATAGCGGGAGATTGCCCGAGCGTGAACGGCGCCGGCGGGAACACCAGGAGCGCCGAGGCGCCGCCCTCCTCCGCCATGCGGGCGATGCGGGCGGCTTCGAGACTGCCGTCGGCCCAGATGCCGTTGACGATCGGCAGCCTGCCGCCAATCTCGTCCTGAGCGATGTCGAGCACGCGGCGCTGTTCGTCGAAGCTGCAAGAGGCGACCTCGGTCGAATGGGCGTTGATGGTGATGGCGCTAAGGCCTTTGACCGCCGCCACGTCCTGCAGGTGCCTGCGGAAGCTCTTCTCGTCGATGGCAAGGTCGTCCGTAAACGGCAGGATCACGGCCGGAATGACGCCGTGCGGAAGGTAGTGGGCGTGGCGTGGCATTTGCGTTCTCCTTCTCCGACCCTGTCTCTCCCGTAGGGGCGCCCCTTGTGGGCGCCCTGGGCAACCACAAGGGTTGCCCCTACGGCCAAAGAGGTAGGACCTGCTGGCTCAATGACATATATCACGCCCACCTCTCCATTTGCTAAGACCCTCCCATGGCCCGGACCGATACGCCCGAGAACCCCTTTTTCGCCGACTGGACGACCCCCGACGGGGTGCCGCCGTTCGACCGCATCAAGCCGGAGCATTTCCGGCAAGCCTACGAGCGCGCCCTTGCCGAGCACGAGACCGAGATCACGGCCATCGCGGCCAATCCCGCGCCGGCAAGCTTCGACAATACGATTGCGGCGATCGAGACGAGCGGGCGGGCACTCACCCGCGTGCAGAACGTCTTCCACGTGCTGGTCGGTGCCCACAGCAACGATGCGCTGCTCGAGATCGAACGCGAGATCGCCCCGCTGTTCGCCCGCCACTGGAACAAAATCCACGCCAACGCGGCGCTGTTCGGCCGCATCGATGCACTGGCAAGGCAAGCCGACACCCTTGGGCTGACCACCGAGCAAAAGCGCGTGCTGGAGCGTTACCACATCACCTTCCGCCGCGCCGGCGCCGGCCTCGACGGCCCGGCAAAGGAGCGCCTCGCCGAGATCATCGAGCGCCTCGCCGCGTTGGGCACCGCCTTCCGCCAAAATGTGCTGGCCGACGAGCAGGCCTTCGCGCTCTCCCTGGAAGGCGAAGCCGAGCTTGCCGGGCTGCCCGAATTCATGCGCGAGGCGATGAAGTCCGAGGCGCAGGAGCGCGGCCGCGGCGGCCACGTGGTCACGCTGTCGCGTTCGAGCGTCGAGCCGTTTCTGCAGTTCGCCGACCGCCGCGACCTGCGCGAGAAGCTATTCCGCGCCTTCATCATGCGCGGCGACAACGGCGGCAAGACCGACAACAAGGCGATCATTGCGGAAACGGCACGGCTGCGCGCCGAGCGAGCCCGCCTCCTCGGCTTCCCCGACTTTGCCCATTACCGGCTCGACGACGCCATGGCGAAAACGCCGGAGGCCGTGCGCGAGCTGCTCGATACGGTCTGGGCGCGCGCACGCAACAGGGCGCTGGCCGATCGCGACGACCTGCAGGCGCTGGTCCAGGAGGACGGCGGCAATTTCGAATTGGCGCCGTGGGATTGGCGCTATTACGCGGAGAAGCTGCGCCAGCAGCGCTGCGATTTCGACGAAGCCGGCATCAAGCCGTACTTGAGCCTCGAGCGCATGATCGAGGCGGTGTTCTACACGTCGCAGCGCCTGTTCGGGCTCACGTTCCGGCCGCGCACGGACGTCCCGGTCTGGCATCCTGACGTGCGCGTCTGGGAGGTGCTCGGCCGTGTCGGTATGCAGATCGGCCTCTTCTTCGGCGATTACTTCGCGCGGCCATCAAAGCAGAGCGGCGCTTGGATGACGTCGCTGCGCGACCAGGAAAAACTGTCGAGCGAGGTCCGCCCGCTGATCGTCAACGTGTGCAACTTTTCCAAGGCCGCCGGCGGCGAGCCGACCTTGTTGAGCTTCGATGACGCCCGGACGCTGTTCCACGAGTTCGGCCACGCGCTGCACGGACTTCTGTCCAACGTTACCTATCCGGAGATTTCCGGTACCAGCGTCGCCACCGATTTCGTTGAGCTTCCGTCGCAGCTCTATGAGCATTGGCTCGAGCAGCCGGAATTGCTCCGGCGTTTCGCTCTGCACTATCAGACCGGCGAGCCGATGCCCGAAGCGCTGCTGCAGCGGCTGATCGCGGCGCGCAACTTCAATCGGGGCTTTGCCACGGTCGAATACGTCGCCTGCGCCCTGGTCGATCTCGACTTCCATTCGCTGGACGCCGCCGCGGCCGAAGACATCGATCCCACCGAATTCGAGGACAAGGCGTTGGCCCGCATCGGCATGCCCGACGAAATCGCCATGCGCCATCGGCCGCCGCACTTTGCCCATATCTTCTCGGGCGGCGGCTATGCGGCCGGCTACTACAGCTACATGTGGTCGGAAGTGCTCGACGCCGACGCCTTCGAGGCGTTCGAGGAGACCGGCGACATTTTCGATCCGGCCACGGCCAAGCGGCTGCACGACTTTGTGTATGCGGCCGGCGGCTCGCGCGATCCGGCCGACGCCTACAAGGCCTTCCGTGGGCGGTTGCCGAGCGCGGACGCCCTCTTGCGCAAACGCGGCTTCACCGAGCCTGCTGCGGCGGCGCCGGCGGCCTGAGCATGACCGACCTGCACAGCGCCGGCCGTCGCCACGGCGTCGTCTGCGCGCCCCATTCCGACGCCGTTGAAGCCGGCCGCGCGATTCTCGCCGAAGGCGGCAATGCGCTCGAAGCCATGCTGGCCATGGCGGCAACGATCGCCGCGGTCTATCCGCATATGAACCATCTCGGCGGCGACGGCTTCTGGCTGATCCGCGAGCCGTCCGGCCGGGTGCACGCCATCATGGCGGCAGGGCCGGCGGGGCGTAACGCCCGCCCGGAGCATTATCGCCAGAACTATGAGACGATTCCGACGCGTGGACCGCTGGCCGCGCTCACGGTGCCGGGCGTCGTAGGCGGCTGGATGCTGGCATTGGAAGCCGCACAGGCGAACGGCGGCAGGCTGCCGCTCGATATCCTTCTCGGCCCCGCCATCGCCCACGCCCGCAACGGCTACCGGGTGTCGCGCAGCCAGAAGCGGCTCACCGACGAACACATTGACGAACTGGCCAGCGTGCCGGGCTACGCCGAGACGTTCCTGGTGGACGGAAAGGCGCCGGACATCGGCGCGACCTTGAAGCAGGAAACACTCAGCGAAACCCTTTCGCATCTTGCTCATGCGGGTCTCGACGATTTCTACCGCGGCGACGTTGGCCGCGAGATCGCCGCCGACCTGGAACAGCTTGGCAGCCCCGTGACGCGCGACGACATTACCCGCTACGCCGCGCGGCTCGCCGAACCGCTGCAGGTCTCGCTGCCATCGGGTACGATCTACAATACGGATGCGCCGACCCAGGGGGTCGTTTCGCTGATGATTCTAGCCTTGTTCTACCGGCTCGGCGTCACCGAAGCCGAGGGGTTCGATCACGTCCACTGCCTGGTGGAGGCAACCAAGCGGGCGCTGCGCGTGCGCGACCGCGCCGTAACCGATCCCGATTATCTGTCCCTTGCGCTTGAGCGTTACCTTGAGGAGCGCTTTATCACTGGCGAGGCCATGAAGATCGACCGCCGCAAGGCCGCCCCCTGGCCGCTACGATCAGGCGAGAGCGACACCATATGGATGGGCGCCGCCGACACGAGCGGCCTGGTCGTGTCCTACATCCAATCGATTTACTGGGAGTTCGGCTCCGGTTGCGTGCTGCCGCGCACCGGCGTGTTGATGCAGAATCGCGGCGCAAGTTTTTCGCTCAAGGTCGGGGCGCTCAACCTGCTGGCGCCCGGGCGGCTGCCGTTCCACACGCTTAATCCCGCCCTCGCGGTTCTCAAGGACGGGCGCGTCATGGCCTATGGCTGCATGGGCGGCGACGGCCAACCGCAGACGCAGAGCGCCGTGTTCACGCGCCACGTCGAGTTTGGTCAGCCGCTCGCCGACGCCATCGATCGTCCTCGTTGGGTGTTAGGACGAACCTGGGGCAGCCCGCGCACGACGCTGCGCCTTGAACCGCGCTTCGACGGTAATCTGATCGACGCGCTCGCCTCCGCCGGCCACGATGTCGACGTCTTGCCGGAGCCCTACTCCGATGTCATGGGCCACGCCGGCGCGGCGGTGCTGCACCCCGACGGCACCTGCGAAGGCGCCCACGATACACGCGCCGACGGCGGCGCGGCGGGGGTGTAGCTCATGCGGCGTGGGTTTCCTCATCGAACGAACTAAGATTTGCGCTTCTTCGCCGCCGCGCGGGCATCGGCTACGATCTGTTTGAAGACCTTCATTTCCACGACGCCAGGCACCCGGAAGGTGCCGACGATGAAGGCCGGCGTGCCCGGAAAATCGAATGCCTCGGCTTGCGCAGAGTTGCGCGCCAAGAGATCGTCGATCGACCTTTGATGCGTCTGCAAATCCGCATTGGCCACGGCGACATCGATGCCGGCCTTGGCGAGCAGCTCGGAGATTTTGGCCTCGGTGAGCTTTGTATCGGCTCCGATCAAGACGTCGTGGGCTTCCGCGTATTTGCTTTGATATTTCGCCGCCAGCGCCAATTTGGCGGCGGACTTCGAAATGTCGCCGAAGATCGGCCAATCCTTCAGCACTAGCCTGAGATTGCCATCTTCCCGCACCAACTGTGCGAGTTCGGGCGCCACCTTCTTACAATAAGGGCACTGATAGTCGAAATATTCGACGACCGTCAGGTCACCCTTAGGGTTGCCAAAGGAAGGGATTTCGGGATCGCGCAGCACGCGGTCTCGGCTGAGGATATCGTCGGACTCTTGCCCGAAGGCGACAGCCGAAAGGCATAAAAGCGCCATAGCGCAAAGATACCCGAGTAAAGAGAGCCGTTGCCGGATTCCGGCAGTTTGCTCTGTCCTCATGAATTGACGACCTCACCTTTGTCCGGATTGACCCGCGCGCGTCATGTCCCGTTGTTGACACCGCGGCCTAGAAAATCGCACCTGCGCCAGTCACGTCATCGGCAATATGCCGAGCTTGTCCATCAGCTCGCGATCGCGGTCGCGGCCGGGATTGGGTGTCGTCAGTAACTTCGGGCCGTAGAAGATCGAATTGGCGCCGGCGAGAAAGCACAGCGCCTGGGTTTCTTCGCTCATGTCCTCGCGCCCGGCCGAGAGCCGTACCACTGAGCGCGGCATGGCGATGCGAGCGACCGCGATGGTGCGCACGAACTCGAGCGGATCGAGTTTCTGCTCGCCGGCAAGCGGCGTGCCGGCGACCCGGACCAGCATGTTGATTGGCACTGATTCCGGATGCTCGGGCAGGCTCGCCAGCGTCGCGACCATGCCGACCCGGTCCTCACGCGTCTCGCCCATGCCGACGATGCCGCCGCAGCAGACGCGGATGCCGGCTTCGCGCACATGGTCGAGCGTTTCCAGGCGATCCTCATAGGTCCGCGTGGTGATGATCTTGTCGTAGAACTCGGGCGAGGTGTCGAGATTGTGATTGTAATAGTCGAGGCCCGAAGCCTTGAGGCGCCGCGCCTGAGCGACCGTAAGCATGCCCAGCGTGGCGCAGGACTCCAGCCCCAGCGCTTTGACACCTTCGACCATGGCGCACACGTTGTCGAGGTCGCGGTCCTTGGGTTCACGCCACGCAGCGCCCATGCAGAAGCGGCTCGCGCCGGCGTTCTTGGCGGAGCGCGCCTCGGCGAGCACCGCATCGAGCGCCATGAGCTTTTCCGCACGCACGCCGGTGTCGTAGCGCGCGCTCTGCGGACAATAGGCACAGTCCTCTGGGCAGCCGCCGGTCTTGATCGAAAGTAGAGTCGAAATCTGCACCGCCGCCGGATCGAAATTCTGCCGGTGTAGGCTCTGCGCGCGGAACATCAGTTCCGGGAACGGCAGGTCAAACAGCGCCCGCACCTCGTCGCGCGTCCAGTCGTGGCGCAGCGTAGCGGCAAAGAGCGAACGCGGCGAAGCATCAGCGGCAAGTGACATCGGCCGCGAGTGTACCCCGTAGGGCCGCTCGCGCAAAGCCGCTCATTCGAAGCGTTATGCCGCCGAGCTCTCCACGAGCCGCAGCGTCTTTCGCGGCGGCTCGACCTTCCCAAGGCGCAGAAGCTCGGTTGCCCGCTTGGCGTTGACCGGGCGGCTGAAGTAATAGCCTTGGCCATACTCGCAACCGGCAGACAGCAGAAACGCCTCCTGTCCTTCGTTCTCCACGCCCTCGGAGATGAGATCGATCCCGAGTTCGTCCGCGAGGCGAATTGCTGCGCGCACGACCGCCGCGCTGCGCGGCTCAGTATCGACGCGAAACACCAGCTCCTGAGCAATTTTCACACGGTTGATCGGATAATTAGCCAGGTAGCTGAGTGACGAATAGCCGGTGCCGAAATCGTCGATCGCAATTCGGACCCCGAGTTGCCGCAGCCGTTCGAAACGATCATTGTGCTGCTGGGTAATTTCCATGAGCACGGATTCGGTCAACTCGATCTCGATCATCTCGGGGGCGATATCCCACTTTTCGAGACAGGCGGCAACTTCGCGATCAAGCTCAGCCGAACCCTTGAAGTGAAGCGCAGAAATGTTCACGCCCACAAGTCGAGGCGCGACGCCGGCCTCCTGCCACGACCGCAATTGGCGGCAGGCCGCATCAAGCACCCATTGTCCGATCGTTTGGATTTGCCCTGAACGCTCTGCGATAGGAATAAACACGGACGGTGAAATCTGTCCGCGCTTAGGATGATTCCAGCGCAGCAGAGCCTCCAGTCCGATGATCCGGCCGGTTCTCAGCTCGACTTCCGGCTGGTACACAAGCTCAACCTCGTTGCGCCCGATGGCGCCGCGCAGCTCGTCCGCAAGCACAACGCGCTCCTTGACCTCATGATCAAGATCGGCGCTATGGAAGCGGAAGCAATTGCGGCCGTCCTCCTTGGCGCGATAGAGCGCGAGGTCGGCCTGGATCATCATGGCATCGGGACCCGCTACATCTGGCTTGTAGCGCGAAATTCCGATGCTGCATGAGACATGCACCTGGTTGCCGTTGATGACAAACGGCACGCGAACAAGTTCTCCGATCTTGGCCGCCAGCGTGCCGGCCGCCGCGAGATCGCGCACGTTGGTCTGCAGGATCGCGAACTCATCACCGCCCAAACGCGCGACGATATCTGTCACCCGCACTGCTTCGATGAGCCGGCCCGCCAACTCGCGCAGCAGCGTATCGCCGGCTGCATGACCAAGCGTATCGTTGACGTCCTTGAAATAATCGATGTCGAAGTAAAGCACGGCAAAGGGCGCACCGCGTCGTTCGTACGACGCAAAGGCTTCACCGAGCCGCTCCATGAAGGCACGGCGGTTGGCAAGGGAAGTCAACCCGTCCGTTTGCGCCAGATCGGACACCTTTTGATTCACCTGCATCATGCGCGATGCGTTCAGTCGTGACGCACGAATGTAGGCCACGACCGCTGCGGTAATGATGAGCCCGAGGATCAAAACGGTCCAAGCGCGCTCGTGATTTGCGGTCCCGGTGCCCCCCGGCATGGGCCGTGCAACCATGGTCAACCAGCGCTGCCCATCAACTGTGAGGTCCTGGCTCCAAGAGACACCGGCCATGGCGGCGGCATGGGACATCAGCGCGAGCGGCGATGTGCGAAGCCGTGACGGGTGCACGTAGAACGGCATGGATTGGGAATCACCGCCCGTCGCAAAGAAAAGAAGGTCGAGGTCACTCGGCGTCTTATTGTCCGCCATGGTGAGATCAACCATCTTGGCGGTGATGAGCGAGCCATGCACGAAGCCGACGAGGTTGCGCCGCCGACTTTCGATCGAATCGTGAACCGAGCCGCGCTTGTAGATCGGCAGGGAAAACAGAAAACCACCCTGTGTGCCGCCGGTGCTGACCAGTGTAGGTACCGGCGAGAAGCCCAGGCAATCTTGGTCTCGTGCACGTTCCAGCTCGGAGAGCGTCTCAGTCTCGGAACGCAGATCGAGGCCGTAAAGCGCCGATGTGATCGGCACCGTTGCATAGAATATCGGGTAGTACTCGCTGCGCTCCGGGGACACCGTCATCTTTCCGTCGAGTCCGGTGTCCTTGATGTGGTAGTCCGGCAATCCTTCCCGGACTCCCATCCGCTCATGCTCGGCCCGTTCCAAGTCGGCGATCCGCGGTACCCACGACAGTGTCGCGAAGGCCGCATTCTCGCTGAGCAGCGGCCGCGTAAAGGCCTCGAACTCGTTGCGCGTGACGGGTTCGACGGAGCTGTCGAAGAGCGCGCGCACTGCCTTGAGCCTGTTCACGTAATCGTTCAAGCCATTCTGCAGGACCATGAAATGATTTTCGGCAAGCACGCGGAATTGACGCTCGGCGTCCTGGTTATCGGCCTGTATGATGAGAAAGGCCGGAATTACCGAAGCCGCGATGCCGATCATGGCCGCCAAGACGCCCGGGCCAAATTCCCGAACGTGAATAAATGCGTGCTTGGCGACCCGCATGTGTACCGCTCGCTCGCGACCTCGCTGCCGCGCGAATACGCCCGACAAAAGACCAGGCTTTGGCTCAGGGTTTTCTCGCATGTTCAACGCCGAAGATGCGCCGAAGATGTTGAGTGAGGTCAAAATGCGGCAGCGAAAATTGGTTGATCGGTGGAGATGATTAAGGAGGTGTAAGGATTTGAGCTAAAATTCGAGACGTAACGAACCAATGTAGCCATAAATTAGGGAAGCTTCGAATGTCCGACGCCGTCGCCCCGCCCGACCGCCTCTCCAACGATCCGCGCAGCCCGTTTTATGCCGCCGAGGTGCTCAAGCGCGAGATCGGCGTGCGCTTCCGCGGCGTCGAGAAGACCAATGTGGAGGAGTACTGCGTCAGCGAAGGCTGGATCCGTGTCCCCGTCGGCAAAGGCAAGGACCGCCACGGCAATCAGCTGACCATCAAACTCACAGGCACAGTCGAGCCGTATTTCAAGGATAAGGCGTAGTTACCCGCACGCCAGCGCGTAGATATGCTGCACGCCGGTGGGGAGCGGCGTTTCGCGCCACGTTTCGCCGCCATCCTGCGTGCCGAACACTTCGCCGTAGCGCGCGGCAATGTAAACCTGTTTGGCGTCACTGTGATGCAAACTGACCGACATCAGCGTGCCGTGCGGCTGTACCTTATCGAAACGCTGCCAGGTTTTGCCGATGTCGCGGCTGCGATAGAGCGCGCCGTTCTTGGATGAGGCGGCGACGCTCAGGCACGCATAGAGCGTGCTCGGGTCCTGCGGCGAGACTTTGATGTCGCGTCCGTAGGTAAACGGCGAGAAGCGGTCGACCCGCAAATCCTCCCAAGTCTTGCCCTTGTCGTGACTGCGGAACAGACCCATGCGCACTGCGAGAATAACGCTGTCGGGATCGGCCGCGCTCATGCAGATGGCGTGACCGTCGAGCATCCCCTCCGCTTCGGTGTAGCTGACGATCTTGCTGCGTAGCCGTGGCTCCTCAACGGAAAGGCGGATCAGGTGGTCGCTGCAGTCACTCCAGCTTTCGCCGCCGTCGGTCGACCGCATCACGCCGCCGATCTCAAGAGCGGCATAAATTTCGTTGGGCCTGCCTGGATGCCGGGCAAAGCGCATAACCCGGACCGCAAACGGCCCCTTGCCCCGATCCGGCAACTTCGGATCGATTTGCCGCGTCCAGCTCGCGCCGCCATCGTTGCTGCGATAGATCGAAACCGGCGAGCCGCCGGCAAGAATTTGCCTGGCATCGGACGGATCGGGCAGGAACGACCAGATCTGCACGCCACCGTCGGGAAATTTCGCGCGCTTGAACGTCGCACCGCCGTCGGTAGAGCGATAAATGCCGTCTTTGGTCCCGGCGAGAACAAGACCAGGATCGCGCGGATGGACGAATACCGTGTAGGCCTCGGGCTCGGTCAAGACGTGGGTCCATTCCGTCCCATCGGCCTCGCGCCGGAACACGCCAGCGAGATTGCCCTCGTTACCGCCGTAATAACCGCCAACGCCGGCGAATACATACGATTGGGTCACGGCACCGTCCTCCCGGGTTGAACGTTTTGCCGCATGATATTTGGCCGCGCGGGGCGCGACAATCGCTAGTGCAACGTCTCGCGGTCGCCGACGACGCGAAGATGGATTTTCCCGATCAGCGCCGCCCGATCGACATCGGACTCGGCAAGTTCCTGCTGCGCTTCCTTAAGAGTCGAATAATTGGAGCCCCAAACCGCAAAGCCGCCGAGCAATGCCGCCATCCCGCCAATCATCAGCCGCGGATCAAAACGGATCACTCCAAATAGAGTCACAAAGAGCAGAATGGCGCCGGCCGCGGCGGCCACTTGGCCCGCAAGAACGAATTTGCGGCAGCCGGCGATGCGGCCGTCAAGTTTGTCGATCAGCGCCTCAAGGCGCTCGATCTCGTCGTGCGGGTCGCCGTCACTCACTCCGCGGCAACGCGGCTCGCCGGGTCCACCGCCTCCACACGCGCCGCGCAGAACTTGAATTCCGGAATTTTGCCGAACGGATCGAGCTTCGGATTGGTCAGCAGGTTTGCCGCCGCCTCGACGAAGGCGAATGGGATGAACACCACGCCGTCCGGAATGGCGTCGTCCTGGCGCGAGTACAGCTCGACCGTGCCGCGGCGCGTCGCAACGCGGATCAGGTCGCCCGGCTGAATACCGAGCTTGGCAATGGTGCCGCGCGACACTGAGGCAACCGCTGACGGCTCGATCGCATCGAGCACCGTGGCGCGGCGCGTCATGGCGCCGGTGTGCCAATGTTCGAGCTCACGCCCGGTGGTGAGAATGAAGGGAAACTCCTCATCCGGAACTTCGTCCGGCGGCTGCAGCTTGGTGGCCACCAGTTTGGCAAAACCGCCCGGGCGCGGAAAACCCTTGTCGAACACGACATCGCGGCCGGGCTGATCGGGCGCGTCGGACGGATAGGTGACGGCCTGTTCGTGCTCAATCCGTTCCCAGGAAATATTGTCGAGCGCCGGCATCATCGACGCCATCTCAGTATAGACCTCACTGACGTGCTTGTAATTCCAGCCGCAGCCCATGCGGTTGGCGATTTCCTGGATGATCCACAGATCGGGCCGGGTGTCGCCCGGCAGCGGCAGCGCTTGGCGGCCGATCTGCACCTGGCGATTGGTGTTAGTGACGGTGCCGTCCTTCTCCGGCCAGCCGGAGGCCGGCAACACTACGTCGGCATAGACCGCGGTCTCGGTGAGGAAGAGGTCCTGCACCACCAAGTGTTCGAGATGCGCCAGCGCCTGGCGCGCGTGGTTGAGGTCGGGATCGGACATCGCGGGATTTTCGCCCTCGATATACATTCCCTTGATCTCGTCGTGGTGAACCGCGTCCATGATCTCGACGACGGTCTTGCCTTTCTTCGGATCGAGCTTGACGCCCCAGGCCTTTTCGTATTGCGCCCGGATATCCGGGTTCTCGACCGACTTGTAGTCGGGGAAGAACATCGGGATCAGGCCGGCGTCGGACGCGCCTTGCACGTTGTTCTGGCCGCGCAACGGATGCAGCCCTGTGCCCGGCCGGCCAATCTGGCCGGTGATCAGCGCCAGCGCGATCAGGCAGCGCGCGTTATCGGTGCCATGGGTGTGCTGCGACACGCCCATGCCCCAGAAGATGATGGCGCTTTGCGCGCGCGCATAAGTACGCGCGACTTCGCGCAACGTGTCGGCTGGAATGCCGCAGATCGGCGCCATTTCCTCCGGCGTGAAATCCTTGACGTTTTCCTTCCACGCCTCGAAGCCTTCGACATAGGTCTGGATATACTGCTGGTCGTAGAGCTTCTCGGCGACGATAACGTTGAGCATGGCGTTGAGCATCGCCACGTCGGCGCCGTTCTTGAATTGCATCATACGCCAGGCATGGCGCTTGAGCGCCTGGCCGCGCGGGTCCATCACCACGAGCTTGGCGCCGCGCTTGACGGCCTGCTTGAAGAACGTCGCCGCCACCGGATGGTTCTCGGTCGGATTGGCGCCGATGACGATGATGACGTCTGAATTCTTGCACTCATTGAAGGTCGCGGTCACCGCCGCCGACCCGACGCCTTCGAGCAGAGCCGCCACCGAGGAGGCGTGGCAAAGCCGCGTGCAGTGATCGACATTGTTGGTGCCGAAGCCGGTCCGAACCAGCTTCTGGAACAGGTACGCCTCTTCGTTCGAGCCCTTGGCGGAGCCGAAGCCGGCGAGCGCCTGCGGCCCGTCACGATCGCGGATTTTCTTCAGACCCGTGGCGGCGCGGTCGAGCGCCTCGTCCCAAGTGGCTTCGCGGAAATGCGTCCACGGGTTCGACGGGTCGATAAATTCGTGCGGCACTTTCGGCACGCCGTCCTTGCGGATCATCGGCTTCAACAGCCGCTGCGAATTGTGCACGTAGTCGAAGCCGAAGCGGCCTTTCACGCAGAGCCGGTTCTGGTTGGCCGGGCCATTCTTGCCGGTCACCGCGACGATCTTGTCGTCCTTGATTTGGTAGGTGAGCTGGCAACCGACGCCGCAGTAGGGGCAGACGCTGTCGACCGTGCGGTCCGGCTTGCCCTTATAGACGTTGTTCTCGTCCACCATCGTCGCCGGCATCAACGCTCCGGTCGGGCAGGCCTGCACGCATTCGCCGCAAGCGACACAGGTGGAGGCGCCCATCGGATCGTCGAAGTCGAACACGATCTTTTCGCCGTGGCCGCGGCCGGCCATGCCGATGACGTCATTGACCTGCACCTCGCGGCAGGCGCGGACGCAAAGATTGCAATGGATGCAGGCATCAAGATTGACCGCCATGGCCGGATGGCTACGGTCAGACGCGGGACTGTGCCGTTGTGGCAGGCGGCCTTTCTTAAGCTGCATGCTGGTCACGATCTTCCACAACTCGGAAGCGGGATCGTGGGCATGCGCCTGATCCGGCTGGTCGGTGACCAGAAGCTCGGCGACCATGCGGCGCGCGGTCTTGGCGCGGTCGGTCTGAGTCTTGACCTTCATGCCGGGGGACGGCGCGCGGATGCAGCTTGCCGCAAGGACGCGCTCGCCCTCGATCTCGACCATGCAGATGCGGCAATTACCGTCAGGCCGATAGCCGGGAGCAGGCTTGTAGCAAAGATGCGGCAGGTCGATGCCGAAGCGGGCCGCGGCACGGAAGATGGTCTCGCCGTCGCGGATGTCGACCTCACGATCATCGATCGTGAAAGTCTCGGCTTTTTTGGCGTTCGCGTCGCTCATCGAGCAAACCTTTCGCTCACCAATGTCCCAGCGGCTTCGTTAGTTCATCCGGAAAATATTTTAGCACACACAGCAACGGATTTGGCGCCGCCTGGCCGAGGCCGCAGATCGAGGCGTCGCGCATCAGTGTGGAAAGCTCCTCAAGCAGGGCCGCGTCCCACGGGCCCTTGGCCATAAGCTCGGCCGCCTTCTCGGTGCCGACGCGGCATGGCGTGCACTGGCCGCAGCTCTCGTCCTCGAAGAATTTGATGAGGTTTAGCGCCACGGCTTTCATGTCGTCCTTGTCGGACAGGATCACAACAGCGTGCGACCCGACGAAGCAGCCGTATTTTTCCAGCGTGCCGAAGTCGAGCGGGATGTCGGCCATGGAGGCCGGCAGGATGCCGCCCGACGCGCCACCCGGCAGATAGCCCTTGAACGTATGGCCGTCGGCCATGCCGCCGCAAAACTCGTCGATGAGTTCACGTGCCGTGACGCCGGCCGGTGCGAGCTTCACGCCTGGATTTTTGACACGGCCGGAGACCGAAAAGCTGCGAAAGCCCTTGCGCTCGTGGCGGCCCTGGGAGGTGACCCACTCAGGGCCCTTCTCGACGATGTCGCGCACCCAAAACAGCGTCTCGACATTTTGTTCCAGTGTCGGACGGCCGAACAGGCCGACCTGCGCCACGTAGGGCGGCCGATGGCGCGGCAGGCCGCGCTTGCCCTCGATCGACTCGATCATCGCGGATTCTTCGCCGCAGATGTAAGCGCCGGCGCCGCGCCGCAGATGAATCTTGGTGTGTTTCGACAGACCCGCCGCCTCGGCCTTGGCGATTTCGTCAGTGAGCAGGAGAATCACTTCCGGATATTCGTCGCGGACATACAGATAAGTGTCCTCGGCCTCGACGATCCAGGCTGCGATCAGCATGCCCTCGATGAAGCGGTGCGGATCGCGCTCCAGGTAATATCGATCCTTGAACGTACCCGGCTCGCCTTCGTCGCAATTGACCGCGAACAAGTGGGGCGCCGGCTCGGCACGAACCAGCGACCATTTGCGCCCGGTCGGAAAACCGGCGCCGCCGAGGCCGCGGAGACCGGCATCGCTCACCAGCTTGATGATGTCATCGCGCGTACGCTTGCCGTCGATGCAGGATTTGAGCAGTTCGTAACCGCCGCTGTTCACGTAGGCGTCGAACGCGGTGGGCGTCGGGTAGGCGTGCGGATGCGCGGGCTTGGCCGCCGCCGCGGCGACTTTCGCGGCGTCCGCCCGCATGACCTGGACGTGGCCGACGGCACAGACCGGCGCGCGGTCGCAGGCGCCCATGCACGGCGCACGCACGACCCGCACATTGGATCCGAGCTTTTCCAGCAAGGTCCCCAGCAGCCGCTCGGCGCCAACAAGGGCGCAGGACAATGAATCGCACACCCGAACTGTCAACGGCGGCGGCGGGGTCTCGCCCTCCTTCACCACGTCGAAATGGGCGTAGAAGGTCGCGACTTCGTAGACCTCCGTTTGCGCAAGCTTCATCTCGGCTGCAAGCGCGGCAAGATGCGCACCCGAGATGTAGCCGTATTTGTCCTGGATCAGATGCAGATGCTCGATCAACAGGTCGCGGCGGCGCAGGCGGTCGGTCAGCAGCGCTTCGATGTCGGCGACCGCTTGGAGATCGAGCTGGCGGCCTTTCGGCGTACGCGGCGGGCGGCGGCGTCCGGCCCGTCCGCGCTGCGCGGACGGCAC
>JBAUYV010000190.1:0-2407 GCA_049584975.1 Xanthobacteraceae bacterium
GTGAGCGTGTTCACCGAGGAGCTGCCGTGGCTCCAGGGCCGCGACCTCGACCTCGTCATGGGCGAAGCCCTGTGCAGCTGGGTCGGCTGGCGCCTTCCCGGCTGAGGGCGGCGATCGGCAGCGGACGCAACTATGAAGATTTTTGCATGGCCCCGCGACGCACCGGATAGATCGCCCCTCTTGTCGCCCCCGACGGATAGTCGGTTCAGCGCTGGGAGCGGCCATTCGCGGGACCGGAATCGAACCGCCGGAGTCGGCCCTTATTAAGAGCCATTCCTAGCCGCGCCCCATGGAGCGTCGAGCGAGCCAAGAAGCGGACATTCGCACAGGGCGCTGCTGACGCGCCGCCAGCGATGTTGCCATGCCGATCGCGAAATGCATGGCGGGCTCCCTGAAATTCAAAAATACCCTTTGGGGATGAGGCCGTGTTCGTATGCTTGGCGCTCGAGGTCCTCGCGGTAATCGGGGTGCGCGAGCGCGATCAGCGCCTTCGCCCGCTCGGCGACCGATTTGCCCTTGAGGTTCGCCCTCCCGTACTCGGTAACGACATACATCATGTCGGAGCGCGGCGTGGTGACGATGTTGCCCGGCGTCAGGTTGAGCACGATCCTGCTCCTGCGGACACCACGCCGTTCATAGGTCGACGATAGGCAAATAAACGCCTTGCCGCTGTTCGACGCATAGGCGCCGCGCACGAACTGAAGCTGCCCGCCGGTGCCGCTGATGTGGCGGTGGCCGTCCGATTCCGACGCCGCTTGGCCCTGCAGATCGATCTGCGTGGTGTTGTTGATCGCGATCGCGCGGTCGTTCTGCATGATGATGTGCGGCGGGTTGGTGTACTCGACCGGGCAGCAATGAAAGTCGCTGTTGCGGTCGACAATGTTGTAGAGGTCCTGCGAGCCGAGCGCGAAGCTGAAGGTGATCTTGCCGGGGTCGAGCGCCTTTTGCGCGCCGGTGATACGGCCGGCCTTGTAGAGATCGGCGATCCCGTCAGTAAGCATTTCCGTGTGCACGCCGAGATCGCGCACGCCGCTTTCCAGCATCGTCGCGCAGACGGCGTTGGGCATTCCCCCGATGCCGATCTGGAGACATGCGCCGTCCTCGATCTCCGCAGCAATCAGGCGGCCGACCGCGCGGTCGACATCAGTGGGTGGCGGGTTCGGCAGCTCCACGGCGGGCCGATGGTCGCCCTCGATGACGTAATCGACCTCGCTTCTGTGGACGCCGTTCCGGTCGCCGTAAACATAGGGCATCGACTTGGTGACTTCGACGATGACCGTCCGGGCCCGCTCGACGATGGCGCGGTGCCACAAATGCGTGGGACCGAAATTAAAGTAGCCGTCCGCGTCCATCGGGCAGGTCTTCAGCACCGCGACGTCGGCCGGCGCGCAAAAGCGGTGATAATAGTCAGGGATCTCGCCGAGATTGACTGGGATGTAGTGGCTGATCCCGGCGTCGTGCTTGCGGCGGTCGTAGCCGGAGAAGTGCCAGCTGAACCAGAAGAAGTGCTCGCCTTCCGGGTCTTCCTCCAGCACGGCACGCGGCCGCATCGACAGGCAGGAGCGGAACTTGACGTTCCTCAGCTCCGACTTGCGCGCCGCCAGCGCCGTGTCGAAGACATCCGGCTGGCACAGCGTGATGCCGTAATCGACCCAATCGCCCGACCGCACGAGCGCCGCTGCTTCGGCGGCCGAGATGGGGCGGGCTAGCTTTTTGCGGGTGTGAGGCTGCAAGCGCTCATACTCCCGGGCTTTCGCAACTGGGCGCAAGTATGAGTGTAGAGAACGCGCCGACCGGCGGGCAAGCCCGCAGCATCGGCAACGCGATAATTCCTGCTGAACTGACGCGCAGGGCGCTTGAGCTGCAAAAACTCGAGCAGCTTCCTGCGAACGAGACGCTTGCGAAAGAGCGTGTGCCCAGCGGCATCCGACCCTTGTGCCTGAAACACGTACTTCGCGATGCCCAACCCAAATCGTAGTACCTTGCTCCACGCACGCATCCCTCGGCGACGGTTCAAGCGCCCTCACCTTGGCACGCAAATGCCGTCGGGGGGCGTCCACGCCATCACCCACCTGAGCCGTTCCGGGCGGACCGGTCAACGGCCGGAGTGGGGCAGCCGGGAACGCAAATATGAAGCCGTATGTCATCTGCCACATGAACGCGAGCGGCGACGGGCGCATTCTCGGCAGCCGGTGGCGGCCCGAGGAGAACCGCATGGCGGGGCTGTTCGAGCGCCTGCACGAAGAGCTCGGCGGCGGCTCCTGGCTGATCGGCCGGGTAACCGGCAGCGAATATGCCAAGGCCGATTCCTACCCCGATCGCACCGGTCAGACCTATCCGCGGGAACCTTGGTTCGCCAGGCGCGACGCGAAAGCTTACGGCATCGCGCTCGATGCCCACGGCAAGA
>JBAUYV010000191.1:0-18275 GCA_049584975.1 Xanthobacteraceae bacterium
ACCATGGCGGGCACCGGCAAGGATGGGCGCGTCACCAAGGGCGATATGCTCGCCGCCATCGAGCGCGCCGCCGCGCAGCCGATGCCGGTCGCGCAGCCTGCTGCCGCCGTGCAGGTACGCGCCCCTCCGCCGCCCGACGATGCCGCGCGCGAGGAGCGCGTGCGCATGACGCGGCTCCGCCAGACCATCGCGCGGCGGCTCAAGGAAGCGCAGAACACTGCCGCCATGCTCACGACCTTCAACGAGGTCGAGTTGGGCCACGTCATGGCGCTGCGCACCCAGTACCGCGACCTGTTCGAGAAGAAGCACGGGGTGAAGCTCGGCTTCATGGGCTTCTTCGTGCGCGCCTGCGTGCAGGCGCTCAAGGAAATCCCCGCCGTCAACGCCGAGATCGACGGCGCCGATATCATCTACAAGAACTATTATCACATCGGCATCGCGGTCGGCAGCGAGCGCGGCCTCGTGGTGCCGGTGGTGCGCGACTGCGATCAAAAATCGCTGGCCGAGATCGAGAAGACGATCGCAGATTTCGGCCGCCGGGCCCGCGACGGTACACTCAAGATCGAGGAGCTGCAGGGCGGCACCTTCACCATCACCAACGGCGGCATCTACGGCTCGCTGATGTCGACGCCGATCCTCAACGCGCCGCAGTCCGGCATCTTGGGCATGCACAAGATCCAGGACAGGCCAATGGTGGTCGCCGGCAAAGTCGAAGTGCGGCCGATGATGTATCTGGCCTTGTCCTACGACCACCGCCTGGTCGACGGCCGCGAAGCGGTGACGTTTCTGGTGCGGGTGAAGGAATCGCTGGAGGAGCCGGCGCGGCTGGTGTTGGATTTGTGATAGTGAGGGTACTGACTATTATTCGCTGTGATTGTTGAAGATGCCCACAATTGCTATTGTGCTTGGTGTTCGGATTATCATCTATCCGAAGTACCATTTGCCGCCGCACCTGCACGCCAAATTTGCCGAGCATGAAGCTATGATCTCCATCGCGACCGGCGACGTTTTGGAAGGATCGCTCCCGCGCGCCAAGCTCAAGGCGATCCAGGAGTGGCTGGCGAGGCACCGTGAGCAGGTGGCGTACATCTGGGCCGAAATTCGCGATCTGCGCTATCAGGGAGGCATGATCGAGGAATGAACTATCGAATTAAAAGCGTCGAAGTCGTGCGCTATCCGGTTGTGCGCGTCACGTTTGATGACGGCCTTTCCGGCGAGTACGACCTGAGCGACCTGATCGCCAAAGGGCTAGTCTTTGCGCCGCTGAAGGATAAGGACTATTTCAACACCGTCTCAGTCGGCGAGCACGGCCACACATTTGGATGGAACCTCAATGATCTGGGACATGAGATCGACTTTTGTCCTGACGCCACGCGCATTCGCATCGAAACGCAGAAGGTCGAAGAGTTGGCCGAACGTTATCGGCTGAGCCGGTCCGCCGCAGAGTAAGAGAGGACCCGGTGCGGCTGGTTTTGGATTTGTAATTCTCAATCCGTCATGGCCAGGCTTGACTCGGCCATCCACGTCTTAGCTTTCTGAAAAATGAAAGACGTGGATGCCCGCGACAAGCGCGGGCATGACGACGGAGAGGTGCTATATGCCTTCCTACGACGTCATCGTCATCGGCACCGGCCCGGGCGGCTATGTGTGCGCCATTCGCGCGGCGCAGCTCGGGATGAAAACCGCCGTCGTCGAGAAGAACGCCACTTTCGGCGGCACCTGCCTCAACGTCGGCTGCATTCCCTCGAAGGCGATGCTGCATGCCTCGGAGCTTTACGAGGAAGCCGGGCACACGTTCGGACAAATGGGCATCAAGGTCGGTAAGCCGAGCGTCGATCTTGCGGCGTTACTCAAATACAAAGAGCAGAACGTCGAGAGCAACGTGAAGGGCGTCGATTTTCTGTTCAAGAAAAACAAGATCGAAGCCTTTCGCGGCCTCGGCCGTATCGTCGCGCCCGGCAAGGTCGAGGTGAAAGCCGAGGACGGCAAAGCGCAGACGCTGGAAACCAAAAACATCATCATCGCCGCCGGCTCCGACGTCGCGCGCCTTCCCGGCATCGAGATCGACGAGAAGCGCATCGTATCGTCCACTGGCGCGCTCGAACTTACCAAAGTGCCGGAAAAAATGATCGTCGTCGGTGCCGGCATCATCGGCATGGAGCTCGGCTCCGTGTGGCGGCGGCTCGGCGCCGAGGTGACGGTTGTCGAATTTCTCGATCATATCCTGCCCGGCATCGACAGCGAGGTCGCGCGGCAGTTCCAACGCATCCAGCAGAAGCAGGGAATAACGTTCAAGCTCTCGTCCAAGGTGGCGGCGGTCGACACCTCCGGAAAAACGCTGAAGGTCAGGATCGAGCCGGCAGCGGGCGGCGGCAGCGCCGAGACCAAAGAGGCAGACATCGTGTTGGTGGCGATCGGCCGCGTGCCGTACTCCGAAGGCCTCGGCCTCGACGCCGCCGGCGTGAAGCGCGACAGCCGCGGCCGCGTCATCGTCGATACGCATTACCGCACGAACGTCGCCGGCATTTATGCGATCGGTGATGTCATCGCCGGCCCGATGCTCGCGCACAAGGCCGAGGAGGAGGGCGTCGCGGCGGCCGAAATCCTCGCCGGGCAGGCGGGGCACGTGAACTACGAAGTGATTCCGAACGTGGTCTACACGTTCCCGGAGATCGCCAGCGTCGGTAAAACCGAGGAAGAGTTGAAGGCCACCGGTGTGGCTCACAACGCCGGTAAATTCCCCTTCACAGCCAACGCGCGCGCGCGGGCCAATCTCGCAACCGAGGGCTTCGTCAAAATCCTCGCCGATGCTAAGAGTGACCGCGTGCTCGGCGTGCATATTCTGGGATCCGACGCCGAGACCATGATCGCCGAGGCGGCCATCGCCATGGAATTCGGTGCGTCGTCCGAAGACATCGCCCGCACCTGCCACGCTCATCCGACGTTGAGCGAAGCCATGAAGGAGGCGGCGCTGGCGGTGGCCAAGCGGACGATTAATATGTAGTCGTCATTGCGAGCCAACGGACCTGCGCGAAGTCGCGCGGTCCGATGACAGGCTCCGCGAAGCAATCCAGTCTTCGAGCCGGCGGGGCTGGATTGCTTCGTCGCTTCGCTCCTCGCAATGACGCCGGGATAGCTACTTAAAAGATCCACACCATGGTCGATGCCATCACCACCCAGGTTGTGCGGAACCGCGTCTCCAGCCTCATGCAGGAGATGCACTACCATTTCTACCGCTCGGGCTATTCGACCATCATCCGCGAGTCGCGCGATTTTTCCTGCGTAATCCTCGATTGCCGCGGCGGACTCCTTGTGGCTCCGCCGATGTTCTTCCATGCCCCGGTCTACCGGCATCTGGTGGCAAAAATCTTCGAGCGCTATAGTGACGCCGTCAACGATGGGGACCTGTTCGTCTGCAACCATCCCTATGAGGGTGGTTTGCCGCACGTCTCCGACATGGCGTTCGTGGCGCCGATTATCGTCGGCGGAACGCTCGTGGGCTTTGCCGGATCGATCGCCCACAAGGCCGACGTTGGCGGCACCAATCCGGGCTCGACCTCCGCAAACGCGACTGAGATTTTTCAGGAGGGCCTGCTGCTGCCGCCGGTGAAGATTTATTCCGGCGGTGTGTTCAACGGCGATTTGGAACGGCTCATCCTCGCCAACAGCCGTCAGCCGGAACTGGTCGGCGGCGATATGCATGCGCAAATGGCGGCGACGCAGATGGGCGCCCAGCGCATCCGGCAAACGTGCGAGCAGTTCGGCGTGGCGCCGGTCATGGAGGCGTTCGCGGCGCTGCTGAAAGGCGCCGCGGAAGAATTGCGCGCGGCCATCAAGGCGCTGCCGGACGGCGAATCGTCCGCCGAAGGTTTCATGGACAACGATGGCGTCGAGCTCGACCGGCCGGTGCGCTTTGCGGTCACGGTACGGGTCGAGAACGGCGAGGTCGAATTCGATTTCAGCAACAGCGACCGGCAGGCGAGGGGTCCGGTCAACTTGCGTCCCTCGATGGTCGAGGCCTGTGTGTTCTATTGCCTGATCGGCGCGCTTGATCCGAAGCTGCATTTCAACGACGGCATGCGCGAGGTGGTGCGCTTCAAATACGCGCCCAATACGGTCACCAATTCCAGCGCGCCGGCGCCGGTCAGTTCCTATCAGGCGGCGAATCTCAAGCTCACCGATGTGATCCTTGAAGCGCTGGCGCCGTTCCGTCCCGAGCGGGCGGTCGCCAATGCGGGTTCGAGCGGCGCGCTGTTGATTTCGTGGAAGGGCGGCGGCCGTCCGGGCCAGCCGTCCATGCAGTATGAAATCCTCGGCTCGGCCTACGGCGGTGGCAATGGCAACGACGGCGCTTCGGCGCTGGCGACACACTTGAGCAACTTGCACATCACGCCGATCGAGATTCTGGAGTCCGAGTTCCCCTGCCGCATCACGGCGTTCGATCTCGTGGCCGATTCCGGCGGCGCCGGCGAGTTCCGCGGCGGGCTGGCGTTCCGCCGGACTTACGAATTGCTGCAGGATGCGATGGTGGTGCGCCGCTACGATCGCGCCAAATTTCCGCCTAATGGGGTTGCGGGCGGCAAGCCGGGCAGCCGCAGCCGCTTCGTCATCCGGCTTGGAAGCAAGGACGAGCGGGAGACGCCGGCGTCGGGCCGCTACGATCTCCACGCGGGCGAGCGTTTTCTTTTGCAAAGCGCCGGCGGGGGCGGCTATGGCGATCCGGAAAAACGCGATCGCGCATCGCTCGCGCGCGACATCGCCGAGGGTTACGTCTCGGCCGCAGCGGCGGAGCGCGAATACGGCGGGAAAAACGAGCAACGAAAGCAAGAGTGAAAATGGCAGACATCAAAAAAGATCGTGTCGGTATCGTCGGGGCGGGACGCATGGGCCTTTCCATGCTCAACCACCTCGTCAAGAAAGGCTACGCGGTTACGGTCTGTGACGTCAGCGAGAAGCAGCGCGAAGCCGCGCGCGCCGCCGGCGCCGGCATCGCCAAAACGCCGGCGGAAGTCGGCAAGGTGAGCGACATCGTCATCCTCGGCGTCGGCTACGACGATGAAGTCAACGATGTGGTTTTCGGAAAAGACGGATTGCTGGAAACCATGGCGCCCGGTTCGATCATCGCTGTGTCGTCGACCGCCAAGCCCGACACCGTGAAGGCGGTGGCCGCGCGCGTCGGCCAGAAAGGCATCGAGGTGCTCGACGCGCCGATCTGCCGGGGGCGCTTTGCGGCGGACTCAGGCACGCTGCTGGCGCTGGTCGGCGGCAAGCCCGATGTCGTCGCCCGTGCTCGGCCGGTCTACGGCACATTTGCGTCCGACATCGTGCATCTCGGCGACGTAGGTCACGGCCAGGTCGGCAAGACCATGAATAACCTTTTGCTCTGGGTGAACGCCGTTGGCCTGTTGGAGGCCGGCCGGCTCGCCGAAACCACCGGCATCGATCTGGTGAAATTGCGCGAGGCGCTGATGATGAGTTCCGGCGCGTCCGATGCGCTCAAGGAATGGGACATGATTTCGTTCACGTGGGCGCTGAAGGATATGCAGATCGTGGCCGACATGACCGATAAGGCCGGCTTGTCGTTGCCGATCACCGGCGCCATCAAGGAGCTGGTCAAGGACGCGCGTCGCGTCAAGGCGAGCAATCCACCGAATTGGACCGGCAATAAGCCGGTCAAATACGGATAGTCGCTCGCATTCGCCTCAAGACGTTGCGTCGGCGCGGGCGAAAAAGAAAAATTGAACAAAACTGAAGCGATCTGAATCGCATTCAAGGCAGCGATCGGGGCGGCGCGCTTTGCTCGGAGTGAAACGGAACCGAACGCTTGGATAAGCTTTACCTCCATCGGAAAGGTGAAGCACAGGTCGAGCCCAGCCGCGAACTGACCTGAACCATCGGAAAACCTCATCGCGCCGTCGCTGTGACTGTCATCGGCGCTACAGATTTCCGACGCAAAAGGTTGGCACGCATCGTGCAAGGCTGAGTGTTTGGCTGGCTGGAGCGAAGCGGAGAATTGAAATGCCGATGCGGGGCGAGCTTCCGACAGTTACGGCGCGGACCTACACGCGCGTTTCGCCAGTCAAGAAGGTATGGTCGCGGTTTGTGACAGGTATTTCCAATTCCGAACTGCAGACCGTCGTCGCATTCAGCGTGATCGGCGTGTTGGTCATACTTAACGCAATCCTACTCTTTCCGGATTTTGGTCAAACGGTTGCGGAGCTTGCGCAGTTTCCCTGAGGACGCCGCGGCAGTGCTGCCGCAATGCGCAGTGACCTGATCATTACGTCGCCAGATCCGCCGCGCGCGGGCCGGCGTGAGGTTGTCGGTGTTCCGTCGACGATTAAGACAAATCCATCGCCGACACGCCGCCATCGACGAACAGATTCGCGCCCCAAACGAAGGATGAATCGTCGGTCACCAGGAACAGCACCGCTTTCGCGGCTTCCGCCGGCTCGCCCGGCCGCTTTGCCATGTTGGGCACGGGACGCGATGGATCGAACTCGTCCTTGCCCACCGGCGAGCCGATCTTGTTCGGCACGATGGCGTTGACGCGGATCTTGTGTGGGGCGAGCTGCACCGCCATGGCGCGGGTGAGATTGGCGACGCCCCCCTTGGCGGCCGAATAGGCGACGGCGCGGCTTCTTCCCGTGAAGCCGGAAGTCGACCCGATATTGACAATACGGCCGCCGCCCTGTGCGGCCATCTGTTTGCCGACCTGCTGCCCCATGAGAAACTGACTCTTCAGCGTCACCGCCAGCACGCGGTCCCACTCTTCTTCGCTGATGTCGAAAATGTGTTTGTTGTCCGAGATGGCGACGTTGTTGACCAGGACGTCAATGCGGCCATAGCGGGCGACGATGGCTTTGACCAGCGCCGCGACGTCGCTGCCCTTCGACACGTCGGCAGCGAACAGCGTGGCATCGCCGCCCGCCGCCTTGATGGCGTTGGCGACGCGCTCGCCGCGGTCCTTGTCCAAATCGACGACGGCAACTTTGGCGCCCTCGGCGGCGAACAATTTGGCGATTTCCTCGCCGATATTGCGTCCCGCACCCGTTACGACCGCCACCTGGTCCTTGAGCTTCATTCGTCCTTGTTCCTTGCTGGTTTCTGCGGTCTTCGGCCGCGTTTTGGCACGTTGCGCGGCACGATAGGCCTTTGGCCGGGCGCCTTCAATTGTCGATAACCATTTGGTTTCACTATTGAATATGATTCGGCTCGGCGACTTCGTCGCCAACGCCGCCGCCGCCGTCTACACTATATACGGGGGTGTCGGCGCTGCGGCCGGCAGCGAACGGCGGGAGAGCAATGTTCAAGTCCCTGATGACGAGGCGCAAATTCGCGCCGTTGTTCTTCTGTCAGTTCTTTGCAGCGTTCGGCGATAATTTCCTCAAGGCTGCGCTCAGCTTCCTGATTTCCGCGCAAATCCTCGGCGCCGAAGGCGCGGCTTTGATTACGCTTGCGGGCGGGTTGTTCATCGCTCCCTACTTCTTTCTCTCCGGCCTCGGCGGTGAAATCGCCGACCGCTACGACAAGGCCTGGGTGGCGCAGCGTATCAAGCTCGTCGAAATGGGCGCCGCCGCGCTCGCGGTCCTAGGCTTCGCGTTTCATTCGATCCCGCTGCTGTTCGTCGCGCTATTTCTGTTCGGAACGCTCGGCTCGCTTTTCGGCCCGGTCAAATACGGCATCCTGCCCGACCATCTTTCTCGCGCGGAACTGGCGGGCGGCAACGCCCTGATAGAGGGCGGCACCTTCCTGGCAATTCTGCTTGGCACCATTGTTGCCGGCATCGCCGCCAATGGCGAAAGCAATCCCATCCACTTCGCCTGGCTGATGCTGTTCACTGCGTTGGCAAGCTGGTTGTCGAGCCTGCTGATACCGCCGACCGGCGAGGGCGCACCGACGCTGGTGATCAACCGTAACATCCTGGTTTCGACCTGGGACCTCATCAAGGAACTGCGCACCGACCCGCGACTGTGGTGGGGAGCCATCGTGGTCAGCTGGTTCTGGCTCGTTGGCGCGCTGGTCTTGTCGCTGCTGCTGCCGCTCGGCCACATCAACATCAACACCACCGATGGGGTGATCACGGTTTTTCTCGCCGTCTTCTCGGTGGCGGTCGCGGTTGGTTCGTGGCTTGCGGCATGGCTTTGCTCCGGCCGTATTGTCATCCTGCCCACGCTGGTCGGTGCCGTACTGATTGGCGTGTTCTCGCTCGATCTTGCCTGGACGACGTCGGCGATCATGCCCGCGGCGACGCCGTTGGGAGTCGCCGACTACTTTGCGGCGCGAGGCAGCATTCACATTCTGATCGATCTTGCCGGCCTCGCGATCGGCGGCGGCCTCTTTGTCGTGCCCACGTTCGCCGCGGTACAGGCCTGGGCGCATAAGGACAGCCGCGCCCGCGTGGTGGCGGGCGTCAATGTGCTCAACGCCCTGTTCATGGTTGCCGGAGCGCTGTTTCAGGGCTTCCTGCAGGGGCTCGGCGTCACCGTGCCGATGCTGCTGGCCCTCATCGGCGTTGCCAACTTTTTGGTGGCCATCGCCATCGGTTTCACCATGCCGGCGAACTGGATGACCGATTTCCTCTCGATCGTGTTCCGCGCCTTCTACCATCTCGAAGTAAAGGGCTTCGAGAATGTCGCCAAAGCCGGCGACAACGCCATCATCGCGCTCAACCACGTCAGTTTCCTCGATCCACCGCTGGCTATGTCGCTGCTGCCGAAGCGGCCGGTGTTCGCCATCGACGTAGCGATGTCGCGCCATTGGTGGATTCAGCCGTTCCTGAAACTCGTGCGCACCATGGCGCTCGATCCGCTCAAGCCGTTTTCCCTGCGCGCGATCATCAACGCGGTGCGCGACGGCAACATGCTGGTCATCTTCCCCGAAGGCCGCATCACCGTGACCGGCAGCCTGATGAAAATCTACGACGGCGCCGGGATGATCGCCGACAAGTCGGACGCGATGGTGGTACCGGTCCATATCGCCGGGCCGGAGGCCACCATTTTCAGCCGGCTGAAGCGCACGCAGGTGCGCCGCCGGTTGTTTCCGAAAATCACCGTCAACATCCTCGAGCCGGTCAAGCTCAAGCTCGACGAACAGCTGAAAGGCCGCCGCCGGCGTCAGGCCGCGGGCGCCAAGCTCTACGACATCATGTCGGATCTGGAGTTCCGCAGCACGCCGACCGACCGCACCGTCGTCGAAGCCCTCATCGAAGCGGCGAAAGTCCACGGCAAAGGCTGGCCGGCGATCGAGGATCCGGTCAGCGGCCGGCTGACCCATCGCCGCCTGTTGCAAGCGGTCGCAATCCTCGGCGCCAAGCTGATGCCGCTCGCGCTCGAGGGGCGCCCGCTTGGAGTCATGCTGCCGACCTCCAACGGTGCGGTGGTCACGCTGCTCGCCGTGATGTCCGCCGGGCGCGTTCCGGCGATGATCAATTTCAGCGCGGGAGCGGCCAACATCCTTGGCGCTTGCCGCGCGGCGGAACTCGACACGATCCTCACCTCGCGCGTCTTCGTGGAAAAAGGCCGGCTCGAAAATCTCGTCGCGCAACTCGAGAAGGTCGTGCGCATCGTCTATCTGGAAGACATCCGCCCAACGATCGGTACGCTCGATAAGCTTCGCGGCCTGTTGAAGGCGAACAAACCTCTGGTCGCGCGCAAGCCCGATGACTGGGGCGTGATTCTTTTCACCTCAGGCACCGAAGGTCTGCCCAAGGGCGTCGTGCTGTCGCACCGCAACGTGCTCACCAACGTCGCACAGTGCGCGGCCCGGATCGATTTTGGCCGCGAAGACAAGGTGTTCAACGCGCTGCCGATCTTCCATTCGTTCGGCTTCACCGGCGGCGTGGTGCTGCCGCTGATTTCCGGCGTGCCAATCTACCTCTATCCGTCGCCACTGCATTATCGCACCGTTCCCGAGCTGGTTTACGGCATATGCGCGACCGTGCTGTTCGGCACCGATACGTTTCTCAACGGCTACGCACGCATGGCTAATTCGTACGACTTCCGCTCGCTGCGTTACGTCGTGGCCGGCGCCGAGCCGGTGCGCGAATCGACGCGGAAGATTTATCTGGAAAAGTTCGGCCTGCGCATCCTCGAAGGCTACGGCTTGACTGAGACCTCCCCGGTGCTGGCGATGAACACGCCGATGTTCAACAAATTCGGCAGCGTCGGGCGTCTCCTTCCCGGCATGACGGCGAAGCTGGAGCATGTCGAAGGCGTCGAGGAGGGCGGCCGGCTTTACGTGTGCGGTCCGAACGTCATGCTCGGCTACCTGCGCGCCGACAAGCCCGGGGTGCTTGAGCCGCCGGAGGATGGCTGGCACGACTCCGGCGACATTGTCGCCATCGACGAGCAGGGATTTATCACCATCAAGGGCCGCGCCAAGCGTTTCGCTAAAGTCGGCGGCGAGATGGTCTCGCTCGCGGCCGTCGAGACGCTGGCGACCGATTTGTGGCCGGACAATATTTCCGCCGTCACCGCGGTGCCAGACGCGCGCAAGGGCGAGCGCCTCATCATGGTGACCGACAAACACGGCGCGACGCGTTTGGAGTTCCAGGCCTATGCGCGGAGCAAACACGCCTCTGAGCTGATGCTGCCGTCCGAAGTCGTCGTGCTCGACAAGCTGCCGCTGCTCGGGTCCGGCAAGGTCGATCATCTGGCGGTGCAGAAATGGGCGAAGGAGCAAGCGGCGGCCGTCCACGAGTCGCACGAGGCGGCGGAGTGATTTTCTTCTGGTTGCGTGACGACGCGTAAGAACAAGTCGATATTCGGCAAAAAAGTGGGGGAAATGCCATGGGAGTTCCCCGCAGACAGTTTCTGCGCTGGGCCACAAGTGCCGCCGCGCTTTCGGCGCTGCCGCGCCGGGCGCTGGCGCTCGATTACCCGTCCCGGCCGGTTCGTGTCATCGTCGGCTATTCGGCCGGAAGCGCGCCGGACATCGGCGCCCGGCTGCTCGGGCAATGGCTGTCCGATCGTCTCGGCCAGCAATTCGTCATGGAGAACCGGCCCGGCGCCGGCACCAACCTTTCGACCGAGACGGTCGTGCGCGCGGCTCCCGACGGCTACACGCTTCTCCTGATCGCTACGCCGAACATGATCAGCGGACTGCTCCACCACAACCTCAGCTTTAATTTCGTCCGCGATATCGCGCCGGTCGGGTGCGTCGGCGCCACGCCCTTCGTCATGGTGGTGAGTCCGTCGTTTCCTGCGAAGACGGTGCCGGAGTTCATCGCCTACGCCAAAGCGCACCCGGGCCAGATCAACATGGCTTCGAACGGCACCGGGAATTTGACGCACATCACCGGCGAGCTGTTCAAGATGATGGCGGGCGTCGACCTGTTCCACGTGCCGTATCGGGGCGAGCTGGAAGCCCAGGCCGATCTGATCGCCGGCCGCGCGCAGGTCATGTTCGATCCGATCATTTCCGCGATCGGCCACATCAAAAGCGACAAGCTGCGGGCGCTCGCGGTGACGACGGAAAAGCGCGTGGATTTGTTGCCTGGCGTTCCGGCTATCGCCGAGTTCCTTCCGGGCTACGAGGTCGAGGGATGGCTGGGCTTCGGCGCGCCGAGCGCCACGTCGCCCGAAATCATCGACAGGCTCAACCGCGAGATCAATGCTGGGATTGACGACCCGGGCGTTAGAAAGCACCTGGTCGATCTCGGCAACGTGCCGGCGAAGATGAGTCCCGCCGAATACGGCAAGCTCATTGCCGATGAAAACGAGAAGTGGGCCAAGGTGATCAAGTTTGCGGGGATCAAGATTGATTGATCCGGTCTCCGCGAGCTGAAAACAAAAACGGGAGGAGTTGGATGAAATCTTCGCGCAGGCGATTCCTCCATTGGGCCGTGGGTGCGGCCGCGCTGCCAGCCATCGCGCGCGCCGCCCGCGCCGATACGTACCCGTCGCGGCCGGTGCGCCTCGTGGTCGGCTTCGCCGCCGGGAGCACGACCGACATTCTCGGCCGCCTGATGGCGCAATGGTTCTACGAACGTCTGGGCCAGCAATTCGTCATCGAGAATCGGCCGGGCGCCGGCGGCAATGTCGGCGCCGAAGCGGTGGTGCGTTCACCACCCGATGGCTACACCCTGCTCATGGTGCCGCCGGCGGTCGCCGCCAATCCCGCGCTCTATACGAATCTCAGCTTCGACTTCCTGCGCGATGCCGCGCCGGTTGCCGGCGTGGTGCGTGTGCCCAACGTGGTCGAGGTCAATCCGTCGGTTCCGGTAAAGACCATTCCGGAATTGATCGACTACGCCAAGGCCAATCCGGGCAAGCTCAGCTTTGCGTCGGCAGGGATCGGTACCGCGAGCCATTTGGCCGGCCAGTTGTTCAACGCCATGACCGGCCTGCATCTGCAGCACGTGCCGTATCGCGGCGACGGGCCCGCCATGGTCGATCTGATCGGCGGCCAGGTCCAGGTCGGGTTCGCCACCATGACGGCCTCGATCGCCTACATCCGCGCCGACAAGCTGCGGCCGCTGGCGGTGACGACGCTCAAGCGATCAGACGCGCTGCCGAGCGTTCCGAGCGTGAGCGAATTCGTGCCCGGCTACGAGGCGAGCTCTTGGTTCGGCATCGCCGCGCCAAAGAACACGCCCGCCGACATTATTGATAAGCTCAACCGCGAGACCAATGCGGGCCTCGCCGATCCCAAGATCGCGGCACGTCTCGCCGACATGGGCGGCATGCCGCTCACCGGCTCGCCGGCCGCCTTCGGCAAGCTGATCGCCGACGAAACCGCGAAGTGGGGTAAGGTCATCCGCGAGGCCGGCATCAAGGCGGAGTAAGGTTCGGGCTCCAGCCGAAACAGCCGGGTTTACTTCTCTCGCATCGCCAGCACCCGGTCCACCATGGCGCCGGCTTCGCCGAGATAATTCGCTGGATCGCATAGCCGCTCCAGCGCGAGCCGGTCGAGGTGCTTTTTGATCTCGGCGTCCTCGGCGAGCAGATCGACCAGCGGGCGGCCGGTCGCCACCACCTTGCGGCAGATGTCGTAGACGAGATCGTGCGCGTATTGGCGGCCGAGATACGGGCCGAGCCCCATCATCACCGCCTCGGATACGATCAGCCCTTTGGTGAGGTCGAGATTGCTGCGCATCTTTTTCTCGTCGACCTGCAGGCCGGCGAGCACGAACAGCGTCTGCGCCAGCGCGCCGGCGGAGAAACAGAAAATCTCCGGCAGCGTGATCCACTCGATCTCCCATGGCCCGGTAGCGCGCTCGTGGTCCTCCACCATGGCGTCGAGCAGCGCCGCCGACTGCTGGCGCACCACCGAGGTGAGCGCGGTGATGTAGACCGAAGAGATCGGGTTGCGCTTCTGCGGCATGGTCGACGACGAGCCGCGGCCTTCGTGGAACGGCTCGTACACCTCCTCGACTTCGGTCTGCATCAAGAGCTTGATGTCGAAGGCGATCTTGCCGCAGGTGCCGGTGACAAGACCCAGGAAACAGCCGACCTCCGCGATGGTGTCGCGCACCGTATGCCAGGCGATCGCCGGCTGGCCGAGTTCCAGCTCCTTCATCAGTTCGGCCTGGACTTCGAGGCCGCGATCGCTGAGCGAGGAGAGCGTGCCGGCGGCACCGCCGAATTCGCCGACCAGCACGCGCGGCCGCAGCTCGCGCAAACGCTGCTTGTGCCGCTCGAACGCGGCGAGCAGCGTCGCCATCTTGTAGCCGAAGGTGATCGGCACGGCCTGCTGCAGATTGCTGCGTCCGGCCATGGGCGTGTCGCGGTATTTGCGCGCCAGCGCGGCGAGCGCATCGGCGATGCCGTTGAGGTCCGCTTCGACCAGCACCAGCGCCTCGCGGATTTGCATCACGGTGGCGCTGTCGGTGATGTCCTGCGTGGTCGCGCCCCAATGGCACCACTCGCCGAGCCCGTCGCGGCAGAGCGCCACCAGCTGCTGCACGACGGGCAGCACCGGATAACCGATGCGCTCCGTCTCCGTCTTCAGTTTATTGAAGTCGATCTCGGCGGCGTTGCAGTGGCGGACGATTTCCTCGGCCGCGTCCATTGGAATGACGCCGAGCCGCGCCTGCGCCCGCGCCAGCGCCGCCTCGAAATCGAGGTATTTCTGCACGCGGTTCTCGTCGGAGAATACCCGCCGCATCGCCTCGGTAGAGAAGATGTCGCGGAACACGGCGGAGTCGATCAAGGACGAGGGCATAGGGTCTCCTGGGCGGATTGCTCTTGCGCTCATTCCCGCGAAAGCGGGAATCCAGATGGAATGGATCTACTGGGTCCCCGCCTTCGCGGGGACGAGCGGAAATGGACAGTCGAAACTGTACGTGACTGTTCCACTAACAAAATGGATTTGCGAAGCCCAGCCCCCTAAAGTGCCGGCATGATTACGCATCGCAGCGACCGACCCGACGCCCTGGCGCTGCCCGCGTCTCTGCAAACAATCGTCGACGCCGAATACCCGCGCTTTTCCAACGCCGAGATGGTGCGCCGCCGCGCCGCGATCGAGGCGCTCCTCAAGGAGCAGGGCTGCGACCATCTCGTCTTCTGCGGCGCCAACCGTTTCGGCTCGTCGGTGCAGTGGCTGACCGGCTGGCCGGTGACCACCGAGGCGGTGGGTGTGCTGACGCCCGGCGAAGCGGACGCCATGTTTGTGCAGCACGCCAACCACGCACCGCTGGCGCAGAAAATGGCGGCGCCCGCCAAGGTCGTCTGGGGCGGCGGCTCCTCCATCGGCGCCGCCATCGAAGTGCTGGAGCGCCGCACAGCGCAAGGCAGCCGGGTCGCCGTCATCGGGCCCATGACCTTTGAGCAGCACGCGACGCTGGCGGCGCGCTTCGGCGTGGTGAAAAATCTCAATCGCGCTTACACGCGGCTGCGCCGGGTCAAGTCCGCCGAAGAGATCGACTGGATGCGCATCGGTGCGGCGTTGAGCGATCGCGGCATGATCGGGTTGCGCGACGGCATGCGGCCGGGTTTGAGCGAGCGCGAGCTCGGCGATCTTGTGGAGCGCGCCTATGTGCCGCTAGGCGGTACGACCGTCATTCATTTTATCGGCGTGACCGCGATGGCCGATCCGCAGGTTGGCGTGCCGACGCAGTTTGCCTCCAGCCGCCGGGCCGCGACAGGCGACGTCGTGTTTGCCGAAATCAGCGCCGCGTTCTGGGATCATCCCGGGCAGGTGCTGCGCAGCTTTGCGCTCGGGACCGAGCCGACCGCGCTCTATCGCGACCTGCACGCCACCGCCGACGCCGCATTCGATGCGGTCGCCGCCGTTCTCAAGGATGGCGCCATGCCGGCGCAAGTAATCGAAGCGGCAAGCGTGATCGAGGACGCAGGGTTCACCATCATCGACGATCTGCTGCACGGCTATGGCGGCGGCTATCTGCCGCCGGTGCTCGGGTCGAAAAGCCGCCCGAGCGCCTACGTGCCCGATGAGCCGTTCCGCGCCCGAATGATCGTCGTCATCCAGCCCAATGTGGTCACGCGCGATGGCAAGGCCGGCGTGCAGACCGGCGAGATGGTGCTCATCACCAAGAGTGGAATCGAGCCGTTCCACGCCGTGCCGCGCGGCTTCGCGCGAGTGTAATGGCGGCCGTTGCGAAAGCGCGGACGGCTTTGCGTTTCCACGTCCGTCGCTAACCGAAAATGAGGACCTGCAACGACTAGGCAGAATATATCTGTTTGGCGCGCTGGCGCAGAACGCTCGGAGCTTATCGCATCGACGGCAGAGTCGCACCTAAGAGGCTGGGTCTTGCGCTGCAGGCTCGAAAATCGGGCCCTGCAAGTTGTGGCCGAGCTTCAGCTCGATCCGCATTACCGGCCGGCCATGGTCCGTGATCGAGAGTGGTGGAAGCTCCTCCACGCGCTCGAATTTCTTCTCGATCGCCGCGAGAGGTTGCGGCGCGTACCACCAGCTCGCGACAATAACTGCGTCGCGGCCACGGAGCGCCGCCTCGTCGCGCCACAGTGACAGCGCAATCGGATTCTTGTCGTCGAGACAAACCACCGGGATGCTGTCTTTGAGCACCAGTTGCGCTTTGAAGCAGAAGTAGTATTTGCCGACGAGAAGGAAATGCTTGGAGTCGAGGAGGTTCTTCTGCTCCAGTGCGGCGCGCAAGCTCCACCAGTCCGCATCATCGGCAACGAGCGGGTCATATTGAGCGGTGATTGCCGGGACAAAAGCTTGCAGCCATCCGGTCAGGGTGTGGCTGACGAGCACCAGCGCAATCGCGCTTGTCGCGACGACGCATGATGCCGTCGTCCACCAAACCAGCCGCGGAAAGCGGGCGCGCCACCGTACCGCCGCGGCCCCGGCCAGTGGGAACGTGAAGAGATAGGCGGGCGCCAGCCAATGCGGCGCCACGTCGCCGCGCGTGCCGAACACGTCGAGGGTAAGGAAGAACCCGATTGGCACGATCGCCAACATGGCAAAAAACCAACGTCGCTCGTCGCCGGGGCCCGCGCGCAGAGCTCCGGCGAGCGCGAAGATCTGGATGACCCAGATTGCAGGCCCCATGACCGCCACGAGTAGGCCGGTATGCGCCAACGCGCGTGCGAGATACACCTGCTCGCCGAGCGCCGCGCGGCTGCCCTGAAACACGAACGCGCCAAAGCCATTCTCGAAGTTCCATAAGATCACCGGGGCGAACACGGCCAGCGCCAGGACCGCGGCCACGTAGGGACCCGGCGTGAGGAACAGCCGCCGATGGCGCGGCTCGGTGAGGAGAAAGATCACAAGCCCCGGTAACAGCAGGATGGCGCTGAACTTGGAGAGCAGAGCGAAACCAAAGAACAATCCAGCGAGCGGCCAATTAGCCCAATGCGCCCTGTCTTTCGCAAACAGCGCGCGGGCGATGAAATAACTCGCGGCGGTCAGGGAGAAGATCAGCGGTCCGTCCGTGATCGCTACCGTGCCCAGAAATAGGCCGAACAGCGGCGACACACAGAGTGCGATGACGGCAAAGACGCCCGACCATTTGTCGAACAGGAGTGAGGTGAGCCGGTAAAGCAGCCAGGCTTGTGCGGCCGAGAGGATCAGCGTGGGCAGCCGTACGATCAAATGGCTCTCGCTGCCGAAGAGCTTCGCCGCCGCTGCGATGAGCCACATAATCGCCGGTGGATGGTCGTGATAGGACAGCGCAAGTTGGCGCGACATAACCACGTCGTAACTCTCGTCGATACTAAAGCCGACGACCGTCCCGAGGAGGGCGTGCACCGCGAAGGCCAAGGCGATGGTCAGGATGACTAAGGTATCAGGGCCGCCGAGTCCTGCTGGCCCCGTGCTAATTGGGTCGGGGAAGGCACCGCGGGAGCCGGACAACCCCGTCGGGGGGCGTGTCGATGACGGAAGCGGTGTTACCGAACTCGTTGGAGACGCAGACGAAAGCTGCCGACTGGGCCTATGCCGCATCAGCGCTACTCGGCGGCGCGGCTTGCCGCGGCGACGTCGCGGTGCGCCCAGTAATCCGTGCTGGCCTTCGACTGCGACGTGGCTTCGGCGGTCTCGAAGCCCGGCGCCATCGACGCGTCGGTGCCCGCCATAATCTGATGATGCTCGATGCCGAATGTGCGCAGCCAGCGCTGCTGTCCCATGGTAAGCGCGATAAAGTAACCGATCTCGACCAGCTCCGGTTCGCTGAAGTGCTTTTTCAAGCGCGCCCAGTACGTATCGTTCACCGGCAGGTCCCAGGTGATCGCCTCCGCGTAGGAGAGGGCGGCCTTCTGCCGCTCGTCGTAGCGCGCCGATGACTCGAAGTTGATGAGGTCGCGGAAGTCGTCCTCGACCAGGCCCTGCGACGCCGCCTTCATCGAACGCTGATTGCCGCAATACTCGCACTTCACCGAGCGGGATACGTAGATGCGGCACAGCTCCTTGATGTCGTGATCGGCGACGCCGTTCTTAAAGACGTCGCGCCAGGAATTGGCGAACGACCAGAACACCGCCGGCACATGGGCGCGGATCGCCTGGCTTTCGGGACGCGGCGTGCCCTCGCGCGCGCAGCGCTGGAACTCGGCGATCATGGCAGGATCATTAACCGTCGTGGGATCGACATAACTGACGCGCGGCTTGCCCATTGAGCTGTTCCTCAGAGAGGCGCCGCGGCTATTGCGGCTCGTCCTTAATACTGCACTACCGCGTTTGTTAAAAGACTGTTGGTGCAATTTGCCGCGGCAGGTGTGAACGCAGTCCGCGGCGAAAGCGCCCGTCATAGCGCGCTTAGTTGCCTGTCGCTCGCCGCGCGAATTGCGACGGCTCAAAATTGGTAAAGGTTATCTGTTTGATTCAAACGAAGTGGTACACGCGCCATAAAG
>JBAUYV010000192.1:0-9998 GCA_049584975.1 Xanthobacteraceae bacterium
GGACTCCGGGCGCCGGCGGTGTACGAAGTGCCGGGGCGGCGGGTGCTCCGGCCGACGGCGGTGTGTGAATTGCCGGTGTGGCACCGGGAGTGCCGGATGGATGCTGTACGGCATTCGGCAACGAGACCGGAACCCTCGGCCGCGCCCCCGGCGGGCCAGCGGGGGTGCCGGGAATCGGCCGCACCACAACGGCGGGCGGCGGCTTCACGAAGACCGGAACGACCGCAGCACTCGGCATCGGCAGACCGAAACGTCCGCTGGGCGGCGGCGATGGCCGCAGCACGGCGAATTCGCGTGGGCGCGGCGGCAGGAAAATAACGGGCGGCGGCGGTGGCGGCGCCCAGCCGGGCCCGGCAAAGATCAGGATCGGCTGATCGATGAACACCAGCTCAGCAGGCGGTGGCGGCGGCATGCCAAAGTCGACCAACGCAAATTGCGGCGGTGGATCGAGTGCCGCACGCAGAATGGCCAAGCGCCGGCGCGCGTCCCACGAATGCGGTCCCTTCGGGTAGCGGCGCAGATACGACCAATAGGCCTGCGGCGTGTCGAAGATGACGCACCGGCGCCAGACGATCTCTTCGCGCCGCACGGCGAGCATCGCGGCGACGCGCTGGCTATACGGACTGTAGGAATAGATGGAGAGGAACTGCTCGTAGCCTTCGATCGTGTCGAGGGCGAGTACCGCCGCATAGGCATCGTCGACGCTGGCGAAATCGCGCAGCGGCTTGTTGCGGATGTTAACAACCGGCAGGATGTTGGGCGGCGGCGGCGCGCCCGCCGCGCGTTCCGTCATGAAAAACGGCCCGTCGATCTGAGAAACGTACCAGGGGATTTCAGCGCCTTGCGTAAGGTTGCTGACGCGCAGGCGAACGCGGGCGAAAATATCGTCGAGCGAAAGCCCGCCGGCCCCGATCATTTCCGTCAGCGCCGTCGCATAGGCCCCATAGGGGCCGGGCTCCTCGGGACCGACCGTCCCCGGCGCGGCATTAAAGGCGACCGCCATACCGGGACCGGCATCGACCAGCGCCAGCCCGCTCGCCAGCGGCTGGTCGCCGCGGGCGAACGGATTTTGCCGCGCGGCATCGAGAATGACGATCTTCACCCGAGCGGGCAGGGCGGCGAGCGGTTGGGCGAAATCGGCGACCCGAATAGTCTGCAGTGGAATATCGACGTCATGGGCGACATCGGCGTCGACCGGAACGAAATAATTCTCGCCGTTGAACTGCAGTCCGAACCCGGCAAGATAAACCAACGCCACCGTATCGGGTCCGGCAGCGGAAACCTCATCAAGAAACTCGCGGAGCGTTTGCCGCAGCGTGACCTGATCGAGATTCGCCGCGCCCGTGACGGTGAATCCGGCGGCCTGCAGGGCGTCGGCGACCAGTCCGGCATCGTTGGCGGCCGTTGCAAGCCTGGCGGTCTTGTATTGGTCGTTGCCAATCACCAGCGCAAAGCGCGTCTCCGCATGAACAGAAAGTAGCCCGAAGTTCAGGGCAAGAAAGGCCGCGATACTGACCCAGAACGCACGTGCAAAAATCGTCATAAAATCCCCCGAATCGGCAATTGGCCCAAGAGTTTCGTTGAAACCACCCTACCAATCAATGGGACCGAATCATGTCGCCAGCCGCGCGGTTCCCATGAGGCCCGACCACTTGTGAATTCGGAACCGATTGCATTTGGACTAATCAGGGATCGTCAGAGGACGGGTCGCCCACGCCGGCGGACAACATTTTGTTCGATGCGGCCACGAGTAAAATTTTTGCGTGTATTTGTTACAACGTGACCGGGGGTCTTCCATGGGGCGGACGGATTCTTGAGCGCTTTTTTGATCTTATCAACACGCCCATACCATCGTCAGGCTGGAACACATCTGTTGGCGACCGCAAAATTGGCCGGGTGCTGTGGAAGAAATATTTGCTTCCGCGGCCATATCTTGTTAAAGGGGAACCTAACAAGATCGCATTTGTGGTCAAATCCGTCGGACGGTTGCATGCAACAAACATGTTCTCCATCCCGTCTTTCGGCTTTTCTTTTGTTCCCACAAGGGATACAAGTCGTCTGCATTTGAAAGGGAGGTTCTATGGCTAAGAGAGCGAAGAAGCGGCGGGCGTGGACTTCAGGCGAAGTTCGTGAGCTGAAGACATTGGCGAAAAGGAAGACCCCGGCTTCGCGTATCGCCAAAAAGTTGAAGAGGACGGAAGGGGCCACGCGACAGAAGGCCTTCAGCATCGGGCTCTCGCTCGATTCTCGTTCCTGAACTAATCAGCAACTCACTTTTGCAGCGCAACAACGTGCGTCCTTTTGCCGTTCGTTGCGCGCACCCACTGGGGCTTTTGCGCCTGAATGGTGCACGCCGCGGATTGCCATTTTTTAGGAATATTGTCACGCTCGACATTTCCCGCGATGCAGTTTCGCCGCGACAAGCCGTAGGATAATTTCGAGCATCTCACGAAAGATCGAGAGCACCCTTATTCGGGTAAAGGACGAACAAGATGGCCGAGATCGTCGCCGCTTTCGGTGTGCCGCACGCCCCCGCCTTTCCCGCGCTGGTTGCGCGCGAAGGGCCAAACTGCGAAACGGCCCGTCTATACGCCGAAGTCGCCGAGCACGTGGCCGCGGTCGCGCCCGATGTGCTGATCGTGTTCACCGACGATCATTTCAACACGTTCTTTCTCGATAATTTCCCCACATTCGCGATCGGCATCGCGGAGACCACCGCGGGGCCGAACGACCAGACCCCAATGCCGCACCACAAGGTTGCGGTGCCGGGGGCGCTCGCGGCCCATATTCGCGCAACCGCGCTTGAGCACGGCTTCGATATTTCGCTGGTGCAGGATTTCGACGTCGACCACGCCGTCATGGTGCCGTTGCATTTCCTCACGCCAAAAATGCAAATCCCGGTGCTGCCGATTTTCGTCAACGCGCTGGCCCCACCGTTGCCGACGGCACGACGCTGCTATGCGCTCGGCGAAGTCGTGCGCGCCGCCGTGGAGAACTGGCCGAAGCCGCTGCGCGTTGCGGTGATCGGCAGCGGCAGCTTCTCGTTGGAAATCGGCGGCCCCAGAGTGCCGCCGGGCGATCGCGCCGCCGGCTTTCCCGATCCGGAATGGACCAATCAGGTGCAGGTCCTGCTCTCGCAAGCGCGGGTCGACGATCTGCTCGACGCGGCCACCTTTGCTCGCATGCAGCGCGCCGGCAACATTGGCGGCGAGTTGCTCAACTGGATCGCCATGCTCGGCATGATCGGCGCGCGCAAGCCGCGCGCCATGCTGCCGCATGCGGGTCACGGCCATGCCTTCGGCGTCTGGCGATAGAAACGGCAGGTGGAACCGTGAGCGTCTATGCCATAAACAATCTGTGCCGGGACGCGTTGCACGATCTCGCCTTCCGCGAGGCGCTTAAGCGCGATCCTGCCGCCGCCATCGCGTCGCGCGATCTCACCGCCGATGAGCGCAAAGCGCTGCTCGAAGGCGACGTGGTGAGGCTTTACGAATGGGGCTGCCACCCCTTCCTGCTCGCCTATCTGACACGTTGGGATTTGTTCGGGCTGACCCAGCCCATTTACAACAAGCGCATCCGCACCGCGCACGACGCGCGGGGCGAATAGCCTCTCCCACCCTGGGAGACGACGTCGATCAGGCCTAATCCTCGCCGATGTCGAAGGTGCGCACGCCCTCTCTCCGGTCGGGCAGCTGCAACACCTCCGGGTTTGCCAAGGTCTTGCGCGCGTTGCGGTAGCCGGCGCTCCAGTGCTCCTCCATGGTGCGCCGGGAAAATTCAAAATCCTTGGCGATGCCTTCGTATTTCTTGGCGCGATAGATCAGGTGCACGATATTGCAAACCTTGTCGTTGGCGACTTCCGAGAGCAGCTTCACGTCGTCGCTGTCGCGCAGATCCGGCGGAAGCTGGCTGATGAGATGCGCCAGCGCGATGCGCAGCCGCTGCGAGTGCTGGTATTGATCGGTGGCGGCGCGGTTGCGGCTGGAATACACGATCTCCTTGTGGCGTACCTCGACTTCGATCATGTCCTGCGGCAGGTCGCCCCGCGCGTTCCAGAGATCGATCTGAAACGCCAGCGTATCGCGCCGCGGCCTGCTTTCGAGGACCCATTGCAACGGCGTGTTGGAGATCAGTCCGCCGTCCCAATAGAACCGGCCGTCCACATTGGTTGCCGCAAAGCCGGGCGGCAGCGAGCCGGAGGCGATGACATGCTCGATACGGATCGGGTGCGTCGTCGTGTCGAAATAGGCAAAATTGCCGCTGCAGACGTCGACCGCACCGACGCTGAAGCGCATCTGCCCGCCGTTGATGCGGTCAAAATCGACCAGGCGTCCGAGAGACTCCCACAGCGGCGTGTTGTCATAATAACTCGCCCTGTCGGCGCTGCCGGGACGCCACAGCAGCGGCGGCGGCACCCGCGGCACAAAGAAGTCGTTGGCGCCGAACATCAGCACATTCATCGCATGCGCTTGGTTGATCAGTTGGTGGTTGAGGTCGCCCCGCAAATCGAGCGGCGTCAAATTTGGAATTCCGTACGGCGACGCGCTGACCGTTTCCCAGAATTCGCGCAACCGCTGGACGCGCAGCTCGGGCGGATTGCCCGCAATGAGTGCCGAATTGATCGCCCCGATCGAAATTCCCGCGACCCAGTCGGGATGCAAATCGGCCTCGGCGAGCGCCTGATAGACTCCGGCCTGATAGGCGCCGAGCGCCCCGCCGCCTTGCAGCAACAACGCGATGCGTTCAAACGGCGTGCGCTTGGTCATTTCTTGTGCTCTTGGGACCGGTAGGCATCGATGATTTCCGACCCGGTGGCAAACCAGACGTTGCCGTGCGAGGCGATGTAAGACAACGCGCGATCGAGGGCGCGGATGCGGTGTGGCACACCGATCAGGAAGGGATGCAGCGCAATCGCCATCACGCGCCCGTTGCGCCCGCCTTCCTCATAAAGCACGTCGAATGTCTCGCGGATGCGGCGTTCGAATTCACCGATGTCGATGCTTGGCATGTTGAACAGCGGCATGTCATTGAGCTCGATCGAATACGGGATCGAATAAAGCCCGTTGTTCATGCGGTAGGGCAGATCGTCGTTTACCCAATCGCAGACATATTCGACGCCGCTCTCACGCAGGAGATCGAGCGTGTGCCAGGTTTCGCTCAAGCCCGGCCCCAGCCAGCCGCGCATGGTCTGACCCCATTGCCCGATCACCTCGTGCACTTCGGCGATGAGCGCGGCCTCCTCGTCCTTGGGCATGCCGGTCAGCAAAACGGAATTGGTCAGCCCGTGGCCCATCAATTCCCACTTTAGCTTCGTCACCTCTTCCATGATGCGCGGATAGAAGCGGCCGACCTCGGCGTTAAGCGCAACGGTGCCGCGCACGCCGTGCTTGGCCAGCACCTCGATAATGCGCCACACCCCAACGCGGTTGCCGTAGTCCCGGCGCGAATGATTGCGGATATCGGGGGCTTGGTTGCCGATTTCGATATGGAAGTGCTCGATATTGGGGATGACCCACACGGCAACGCGCGCGCCGCTCGGCCACGCGATCTGTGGACGATCGACGATCGCCTGATAGGGGAACAGTCGAAAGGGATCGGGTTCCTGCGACACATCACTCTCCTGCGGCCCAAAGCGCGTTGCGGGTGGCTATCTATTCGGCCCGTGCCCATTATGATGCGATTGCCTGCCTTATCCAACGACACCCACGCAACAGATATGACCTTGATCCTGTCCAACGACGACGTCGGCAAGCTGATCGCGATGCCCGATTGCATCGCTGTGCTGGAGGAGGCGTACCTCGAGCTTGCCGAGGGCCGCGGCGTCTCGCGCACGCGCTCCGACTGCATAACCCCGACCACGTACCCCGATGCGCTCTACAGCCTCAAATCCATGGATGGCGTTATTCCAAAACTCGGCGTCGGCGCGGTTCGCATCAACTCCGACATCGTCACCTGGCCGAAGAGGGGCAACAATTTGCGGCGCGAGAAGGTGGCCGCCGCGCCGGGCAACCGCTATGTCGGCCTGGTGCTGTTGTTCTCGACCGAAAACGGCGAGCCGCTGGCGATTTTCCCGGACGGCGTCATGCAGCGCATGCGGGTGGGCGCCGCCAACGGCCTGGGCGCCAAATATCTGGCGCGCAAAAACGCCAAGACGGTCGGCATTCTGGGCTCCGGCTGGCAGGCCGGCGCGCAGCTCATGGCGATCTGCGCCGTCCGTCCTATCGAGACCATCCGCTGCTTTTCGCCTAATGCGGAAAACCGCGCGGCGTTTTCGCGGCAGGTGAGCGAAACGCTCGGCATTGAAGTCGTGCCGGTCGATACGCCCGAAGAAGCGATCCGGGGAGCCGATGTCGTCATGTGCGCCACCAATACGCTCGACCCGGTCTTCTTCGCCCGTTGGATCGAACCGGGAATGCATCTGAGCTCCATCAAGCGTCCGGAAATCGAGGCGAACGCGGTGAAGCGCGCGGACCGTGTGGTGATCCACACCCATGACACGCGTCCGATCCATGTGTTGACCAAGGATCTCGTCGTGCCCGAGAAGGCCGACGGCCGCGGCTGGGAAGTCGCCGAGGACATAGACTTCGACAAACTCCCCACCCTGCCGGACCTGATCGCCGGCCGCGCGGAAGGCCGCCGCTCCGACCGCGAGGTCACCTGCTTCATCAACAATCTAGGGCTCGGCTACCAATTCGCCGCGGCGGGCTCGCTGCTCTATCGCAGGGCCAAGGAAAGCGGCGCCGGTCACGATCTGCCGACCGACTGGTTTACCGAAGACGTACACCCGTAATTGGCGTCCTGTTACCTTGAGGCGGCCGCGCCGCAGCGCTCAGGATGACGTCTGACCGGCGTCTTCCGGATTGCCAGCCGCTGCCTGGGTCGGCCAGCGCTCGTGCGTCAACGGAACGATAATGTGCACGGAAAGGCCCGTGCGTTTGAAGGTACGGGTGACCTCCCCGTTCAACTGCCGCTCGATGACCAGCGAAATCAGGCGCGAGCCGAAGCCGAGCCGTCGCGGCCGCCGCGTCGGCGGTCCGTTCCTCTCGACCCAATCGAGCGCGAGCGTCATGCCGCGCGCCGTGCGGCTGACCGACCAGCTCAGATCAAGGTGTCCCTTCGGCCGCGACAGGCTGCCATGCTTGACCGCATTGTCCGCGAGTTCATGCAGCGCTGCGCTCAGGTTGAACACCGGATCAGGTTCAAGCTCCACATTCGGACCGGTGAACGATATCCGGTCTAGATAGGGTCCGAGCAGGACGTTCAACAGGTCCATGATCGGGATCGATTGTCCGCCGCCTTCGGTGATCAGACGCTGCGCGTTCGCCAAGGCGAGCACACGGGCTCGGTATTTGCTCGCCAGGTCGGCGATGCTCTTCGAGTTTCTCGCCGTCTGCGAGAACAACGCCAGCAGCTGGGAAAACAAATTCCCGGAGCGATGGCGCATATCGCGGATCATCAATTCATGGCGCTGCTCAAGCTGGCGGCGGGCAATGGCGCCGGCGAGCAGGTTGGCGACCGCGGCGAGGAAGGCGATGTCCTGGGCGGCGAAGCGCCGCCGCGTCTTGGTGCAAACGCCGAGGATACCGTAGAAGCGGTCGTTGCGAGCGGCGATCGTGACGTTGATGCCGCTGCTGCAGCCGTAATCGCGCAGATAATCTTCGACTTTGAACCGCGACTCGCTGGCGAAATCGTCGATGACCACCGGCAAGCGGGTATCCAACGTGTAGCCCGCGTAGCTGTCGGGCGCGATTGAGGCAACGATCGAACCCACCAGGTCCGCTTTCCAACCGAAGCCCGCGCGCAGCAAGAGATCCATATTGCCGGGAAGGAGTTCGAGGATTTTAACGAAGTCGACCGATAGCGTCGTAGCGACGGTACTGACCGCATCTTTCAGCAGCCGTTCGAGATCGGGCTCGACCAGCGCGCGCTCGCCGAGCTGCGCCAGCGCCTCCAGTTGCTTGACGCGGCTGCGCAGTTCGGCCTCAAGGTTCACGCGGACCGTCGCGAAATTCGGGAAGAATTCGGTTGCGGCAGTGTCCGCCGGCTGAGCGGTCTGTTCAGGTGTTGGCGACTTTTCTCGATCCGGCGAGTTCATTCTCACACACTTTTGCCGGGCCCGACGCCCGGATCAGCATGGCTGCCTCTCTGGCAAAACGACCAAAGCTTACGCGGGCTCATCCCCGCCGCCGCAATAGCCACTTTTTGGTAATATGGTGGTGCAAAACGCAGCGGACCACCTGGCGGCGCCGGTAGATTACCGCCGATAGATGCCTGCTGTCAGTAAGTGCCGGAAAGTGCCGGGTTGCGTGAGGCGGTACGGCCCTACGCCGGACCGGCAGCTTGGCGCCTCGGCGGCGCCGTGGTGGCGCCGTACGGCGCTGCGTCGCTGATCTGCCGCGCTCGTGTATCTGGCAGCACGATCACCTTGGTTCCGACGCCGACACGATTGTAGAGATCGATCACATCGGCGTTGAGCATGCGGATGCATCCACTTGACATATGCTGGCCGATCGAAGCCGGAGCGTTGGTGCCGTGGATGCGGTAATCGGTGTTGCCGAGATAAAGGGCGCGCGCGCCCAGCGGATTACCGGGCCCGCCGCCGATCCAGCGCGGCAGATAGGGCTGGCGCGCGATCATGGAGGCCGGCGGAATCCAATCAGGCCATTCGGCCTTGCGGTTGATCGTTTCGACGCCTGACCATTGGAAACCCTCGCGGCCCACGCCGATACCGTAACGCATCGCTTTGCCGCCGCCGAGCCTCAGATAAAGGAAGGTATGGGCGGGATCGATGATGATCGTGCCTGCCGGTTCACTGCCCGCGTAGGAAACGACCTGGCGCTGCAGGGCGGGCGACGGTGCTTCGTCCCCGTAGGGCGTCTGATGGGCCGGAGCCGCGGAATCGGTGGGCCCATAAGAGAGGGCTTGCGCGTGCGCCTGAACGACTGGTGCCGTGACCAGGCCAACAAACAAAAATGCGCCGCCTAAACGCCGAGCCGTTCTCTTTGACATGGTACATTCCACCGTGCTGATAACGTCCAACCAATCGCGCAGGCGGGTGAAAAGTTCCGTGCCGTGCTTGCGATAAATTCGAATCAAATGCGCGGCGATTTCGGCGCGGAAGCGTGCGCGACTTCGCGCTTTGCGCCTTCGAATTGGTCGTTCGGCGACGGGAAGAGGTTCAAAGCGTTGCGTGCGCGTCAGCGGAATATTTGCAGTGAGCGTAAATCAAACATGTGGACGGAGCGCTGCAACCCAGACCGCAAAGCGCGAGACGGCGACCCTCAGGTCATGCAGCGCCCATACACGGTCGCCAGCGAGGGGGAGGCAACCGGACTGAAGGCGGGATCGCAACCGACCGGTACCTTTTCGCGCGCCTGCGAACCATTGAGCCCGCGAAGATCCGACCAGATCATGTGACTGGCGGCCGTGGGGCCGGAATTTTCCGAACTCTTCGAGAGCGGGAGCCGGTCGCCTTTACGGTAGCGATTTACCGAAACGGGCGGCGTGCGGTCGCTGACGGCGGTGGCGGTTATCGGAGCGGCACGCAAAAATGGATCAAGGCTGCCGAAGAAGAAAGCAAGCGACACGAGCGCGCCTGCACCGACAATGCGAAGGTAATTACCACCATGGACGGGCGTGGCCATCGGAGCTTCTCCGAAGCGCTGGAACGATCAATCCAGAAGATCGTCCATGCGCACATGCCGACGGCCCCCAAGCTGAAGACCTCACTCGCACGTACGAACGCTTCAATGAAACAGTCGTTCCGGAAATCGCCAGGGTTCACTTACTCGTGATTATTAACCGGCGGTCGCTGTTCACTGCCCTGTGAGCGACGATGCCAATAACACGCACGCGGGCGTGTTTGATCCACAGGAACAAACATCGGCTAACACGCACGCGGGCGTGTTTGATCCACAGGAACAAACATCGGCGTCGCGCTTTGTCGTGGCGGACCGGCCACCCTTTCCCCCTCCCCCCGTGCTTGGCCGGCCGTATTG
>JBAUYV010000193.1:0-13979 GCA_049584975.1 Xanthobacteraceae bacterium
GCCGGGACCGCCGCACCGTCAAGCCGCCAGCTCACCGACTGGCTCTGGAACGAGACCGCGACCGGGGCGGCGATCTACATGCTGCGCGAGATGCTGCAGGCGCACGAAGACGATCGCCTGCGGCTGATCGTCAGCAACTTCATCGTGCCGGCCGCGAGAGTGCGCGCCGGGTGAGGAGCAGATGGACGGCATAAAGGTCCTTGCCTTCGACACCGGCGGCACGGTGCTCGACTGGCATGCCGGCTTGACCGCGGCGATGGCGGCATGGGGCACCGCGCAGGGCATTGAGCGCGACTGGCACGCGTTGGCGAACGAGCACCGCCGCCGCTCGCTGCGCCGGATGACCAACACCGTCGACCCCGGGTTCAACATCGACGACGTGCACCGCGACGTGCTGGGCGAATTATTCGACGAGAACGGGCTCGGTGGTTCCGCGGAGGACCGACGAGCGATCGCGGAGCGCTGGCACCAGCTTGATGCGTGGCCGGATTTTGCCGCGGCGTTGTGCCGGCTGCGGCGGCACCGCATGTGCATCTCATTCACGATCCTCAGCCTGTCGCTGATTGTCGATGTCTCACGCCGCAACGGCATCGACTGGGATGCCGTCATCCCTTGCGAGATGCTGCGCGTCTACAAGCCGCTCCCGGACGCCTACCGGCGCGCCGCTGCGTTTCTTGCCGTCGAGCCGCACGAAATCCTGATGGTGGCGTGCCACAATTTCGACCTCGATGCGGCCCGCGGCGTCGGCTATCGCACGGCCTTCGTGCGCCGACCCGACGAGTGGGGACCCGGTGGTCCGCCCGATCCCGTACCCAACCCCGCGACCGACATTGTGGTCGACGGGTTTGCGGGACTCGCCGACCACTTCGGCGCGTGAACCCTGGGCAATAAGTGACTCTTGCTCGCTTGACCCGAAGCCTTCGGTTGACTAGCGTCCGCCTTGAGCCACTTCCGCCGGGCGCGAGTTCCGTGTGAACTGGGCGCGCAGCATGCGGGTCCTGTTCCGGCGCAAGTCTGCTCGGCCGCCAGAATTTCTTCGATACGTGTGCAAATGAATGGCGTCGAGCCATGTCTCCGCCGCCGCAGTGTTCTCGCGGCCGCGGGGCTGGCGGCCGCGGGTCTCTCGGCCGCAAGTATTTTTCGACCCGCCCGCGGGCAGGTGAAGACGCTACGGTTCGGCGTCGGCCCGCTGCTGCCGAACCCCGAAGACACGAAGAAGGCCTACACGCCGATATTTGCCTATCTGGCAAAGCAGCTGGGTGCGGAATTCGAGCTGTCGACCACGACGGATTGAGCCGGCATGGCGGTCGCAATGGGTTCAGGTCAGCTCGACGTCGCCTGGATGGGCCCGTGGGGCTATGTCATCGCCAACGCCGCCACCGGCTGTCGCGCGGTGGCAACCGCGAAATACAACGAGAAGCCGATCTATCATGCGATCATCATCGCGCGCCCGAACCTGCCGATTGTGCGGTTCCCCGACGACACCAAGGGTCTATCGATGTCGTTTGCGGATGTCGGTTCGACCTCAGGCTGGCTGATACCGACCTATTACGCCAAAAAATTCTGGAAAATCGATCCGAGGACATTCTGGCAATACAGCGAGGGGGCGACACACGCGGCGAACGAGATCGCGGTCAGCGCCGGCCGGGTCGATATGGCCACCGATTTCGACCGGAATCGCAACGCAATGATCGACGCCGGACGGATCAAGCCAGACGCCAGCAAGATCGTTTGGACCTCCGCACCGTTGCCGAACGATGCGATTGCTTTGCCGGCAAATGCTCCAAAGGATTTGATGTCAAAGGTTCAGCAGATCCTGACATCGATCACCATCGACCAGGCGAAAACTTTGCTGCCGCCGCACTACACCGGTTTCGTCGCGGCGACGCCGGCGACCTACGAGCCCATTGTTCAGGCCGGCATTGCCGTCGGAAAGATCAAGCCACGTGGATGATGCGGACGACCGCCCGCTGACTCCGGCGGAACAGGCACTGACCCGACTCAGTGCCGCGCGTCGCGGCCCCGATCGGCTGCGCGGCTGGTTGATCGGGCTGACCATCGTCATTTTTTATGGCGTCGCTTGGCATCTGGCCGGCATCGACCCGGCGCGACTTGCGATCGGGCTGCCGCGGCTGCTGCATTGGCTGGCCCAGGCCTGGCCGCCCAATATCACGGAACTCCCGCTCTTCGTGCAGCGCACCGCGGAAACGGTCGCGATGGCGGCGATCGGCACCACCTTCGCGACATTGTTTGCCATCCCGATGGCCATCCTGGCGAGCCGTAACATCACGCCGCTCCCTTTCCTTTACTATCCGGTGCGCTGGTTTCTGAACGGCTTGCGCGGCATCGATTCATTCGTGTTCGCACTGCTTTTCGTCGCCGCGGTTGGGCTTGGGCCGTTTGCCGGCGTCATCGGCATCTGTCTGCATAGCTGGGGCAGCGCGGCAAAATTGTTCGCCGACCATATCGAAAACGCCAACCTCGGCCCGTTCGAGGCGGTTCGCACCGCCGGCGCCGGCCGCTTCGGCGCCATTCTCTATGCGCTGGTGCCGGATATTTTGCCGGTGCTGCTGTCGACCGCGCTCTATCTCTGGGAGTTCAACATCCGCGCTTCCACCGTGCTTGGGGTCGTCGGCGCCGGCGGCATCGGGCTCGAGTTGAAGAACAGCGTGGACCTACTCGACTTTTCTCGACGCTTCACGATCATCGCCGTAATTCTCGTCATCGTGACGGCGCTCGACCAGCTTTCCAACTGGCTGCGCCGGCAGCTGGTCTGAGCATGACACCGGAAATTCGGGTCGTCGGCGCGCCGGCAGCGCCGCCGAACCGACCGCGGCTCAGTGTCGAGGGCATGACCAAATCGTTCAACGGCCGGCCGGCAATCGAGGATGTGAGTTTCACCGTTGACGAACATGAATTCGTCGCGGTTCTGGGCCAGAGCGGCGCCGGCAAGACGACGTTGTTCCGCTGCGTCGCCGGTCTCCTGGCACCGGATCAGGGCATCGCCCGGATCGGTGGCGATCGCATCACGTCGCTGCGCGGCAGGGATCGACGCCGCCTCGCGGTGGTCTTTCAGCAGTTCAACCTGGTGAGCCGGCTGTCCGCGTTCGAGAACGTGCTCGCCGGCCTACTCGGTCATGTACCGGCGTGGCGTGGGTGGCTGCGCAGTTTTGCCCGGGCGGACCGCCTGTTGGCGCTCGAGTGTCTCGACCGGGTCCGGTTGCTGGCGCATGCCGCGCAGCGCGCGGATCGCCTGTCGGGCGGCCAACAGCAGCGCGTCGCGATCGCCCGCGCGCTGGCCCAGCAGGCAGAACTGATCATCGCCGACGAGCCGGTGGCAAGCCTCGACCCCAACACAAGCGCGGAGATCCTCGACCTGCTGCGCAATATCGCTCGGTCCGACGGCATTGGGGTCGTGTGCAGCCTGCACCAGGTTCCCTATGCGAAGGCTTACGCGGATCGGATCGTCGGCCTGTCGCACGGCCGAGTCATGCTCGATGTCCCGACCGAACGCTTCGATCGGGCCGCGTTCGAGCAACTCTACGGCTCGCCTGCGATCTCCGCTGCACCTGCCTCGGCAGCCTGAGGCCTTTGCTGACGCCCCGGATGGCGGAGACACGGCAACTCGGCGCTCAAGCCGCTGGCATTCCCGCCCGAGACCGAGACTCGGTCAGAGGAATCCACGAATGTTGGCTGAGAGGGGGTGGAGGAACGCAAAGGGTTGCGTGGCTTTGTTTGCGTTGAAATTGTCTATCGTTTTGGACGAAGCCGTTTACCGCCAATGGAATTTAGTGTTTCGATTGTTGATCGGGACGATGTGGTGGCAGTCAACCCTTTGGAAACTGCCACCGGATTACACCGACGAGCCGGGCCAGCCTTTCGGCAAGACCGGTCTCGCCTTTTATATGATCCGGCTCGGCAAAACCGCGGCATTGCAGGTGCAGGCCGATTTCGTCAACCATATCGTCCTGCCGCATTTCTATCTGTTCGCGCCGATTGTCTACGGCCTCAAAGTGCTGACAGCGGCGTCCCTGATCCTCGGCCTGTTCGTGCGGTTTTGGGGTTCATCGGCGCACTACAGGCAGTCAATCTGTGGTTCGGTTTCTATAACGACTATTACTCATGGCCGTGGACTTTTTTCTTCCTCTCTGTGTTGATGCTGATCTTCGCGGTGCACCGCTATGGCCGCAGCCTGGGCTTCGATGCGGTCCATCGCCGCTCGGGCGCCCGGCCGGGGTCGGCTTGCCCGGATCGTGCTCGGCGCGGCGAGTTGAGTGTCCCGACCATTCTATTCCGCGGTCTCGCAACAGCGGGTTCGGTCAGGACAAAGGTCGGCTTCGCGGTGCGCCTGGCTTTTGCGATTCACAGTCGAATCCTTTCGACCTCGTCCTGGGTGAGGCGTTCCTTCGTGCGATCGTAGAGCTTTGTCGTTCGCGGGCTCTCGTGCGCGGCCATTTCCTGCGCGTGCTCGAGCGCGCCGCCGTTGGCGAGATAGGCGGTGATCCCGGTGGCGCGGAACGTGTGGCAGCCGATCGCCTCCGCGATGCCGGCGGCAGCGGCGCGCCGGCGGATCATGCGCCAGGCGTCTGGCTGGCTCATAGCCCGGTAGGACAGAGCGCTGCCGTTGTGCCCGCGTGCGGTGCGGAACAGCCAGCCCTTGAGGTCCTCGGCGATGCCGGCCGCGTCGATATAGGCGCAGAGCGCCTCGGCGAGTGCGTGGTGGCAGGGCATCGTGTGCTGCTTGCCGCCTTTTTCGTGTAGCCGGATCGTCCACCCGGCACCGCGCGGGCGGAGGTCCTCGACCTTCATCTTCAAGGCCGCGTTGATCCGCGCGAAGCTGTAGGTGAGCGTGGCGATCAATGCCCGGTCGCGTAGGTCGCGCAAGGTCGTCGCCGGGATCGCGGCCAGCAATTTGCGCCACTCGGCGCCTTCGAGCACCGGCGTCTTGCCGGTCTTGACGACATGCTTGGGCCCGCGCACCGGTGCTGACGGGTTGGTCGGCACGACCTGGCCGGTCACCAGCCAGTCGAACAGCATCCGGATCGCCGCGAGCTGCTGCTTGACCGACGGCGCCGAGACCTCGTTCTGCAGCTGCTCGTGGTGCCGGCGCTAATTGCCGATCTCGGCGACGAGGCCGCCTGGCGCTATGTCGAGTTCTTCACCGCCAACATCCGCAACCCCAACACCCGCCGCGCTTATGCCCGGGCCTGCGCCCGGTTCTTCGCCTGGTGTGCAAATTTCGGAGTTTCCGACAGGCGATTTCGGTTCAAACCGGCAGGCGATTTCGGCTGAAACCGACAGGCCGTTTCGGTCCAAAGCGGCACCCCGTTGCGGCGGGGTTTCGATGCCGGCTTTGGCGAACCGCTGCTGCGGGGCAGATCCTATCTTGCTCTGAGCTGTCAAAGCAAGTACTCTCGTTATTATTATCGTCTTTAGTGATGGTTGTGGTCGGGTGTGAATTGCGTGAATAATGGGGATAAGTGTGATAAGTTATTTATTTGGTTAATTCTTTTCATCTCCAGGCAGGTCCGGTTTGCGGCGGCGCATCGAGTCGCCCCGCAGCTCGATGCGGTAGGCATTGTGGACGAGGCGGTCGAGGATGGCTCGGCATAGGTCGGATCGCCGATGGTGTCATGCCAGCGCTCCACCGGGATTTGCGTCGCCAGGATCGTGGAGGCACGCTGGTGGCGATCGTCGACGACCTCCATCAGGTCGCGACGCTGCTCGGCGGTCAGCCGGGCCATGGCCCAATCGTCGATGATCAGCAAATGGATCCTGGCGAGCTGGGCGAGCAGCCGGGTGGCCTTGCCGTCGACGCGGGCGAGAGCGAGTTCGTCGAGCAGCCTGGTGAGCCGCTGATAGCGCACCGAGAACCCATCACGCGCCGCCTGGTTGCCGAGGGCGCAGGCGACAAAACTCTTGCCGGTGCCGGTCGGGCCCAGGATCAGAACGTTGTTGTGCTCGCGCAGCCAGCGGCCGCTGGCAAGGGTGTGGATCAGGCTTCGATCGAGCCCGCGCGGCGTGCGGTAGTCGATATCTTCGAAGCAGGCGGCCTGGCGCAGGCGGGCCTGACGCAGGCGTTGGGCGAGGGCAGCGTTATCGCGTTCGACGGCCTCGCGATCGACCAGCATCGCCAGGCGCTCGTCGAAACTGAGACGATCGCAATCGGGCAGGCCTTGCTGCTCCTCGAGCGCCTTGGCCATGCCGGTCAGGCGCAAGCGGCGCAGCGTCTCGATCGTCGGATGGATCATGATCGTTGCCTCCTGCAGGGGTTGGTGTCGATCGGCGTGGCCGGTTCAGTTGTAGTAGGCCGGGCCCCGCAGATTGCCGTGTTCGCCCAAGCCGTCCTCGGCCTGCGCATCGAGGAAAGGCTGTCGCCGGTCGGCCTTGAGCAGGCGCTCGACATAGCGCGACGAAGCCACGCCGGCGGCCAGCGCACGTTCACAGGCGAGTTCGAGCCGGGTCTTGCCGTAGGCAGCGGCTAGCCGCAGCACGCCGAGACAGGCGCGCACCCCTTGCTCGGGATGCTCGCGCGCGACGATCAGGCGGTCGACATAGGTGCCGATGGCGGGCCCAAGGGCGGCGGCCTCAGCGCGCAGCTTGTCGGGAGTACGCCTGGCCATCGCCTGGTGTGCCGGCGGCATGTGCTCGCTGGCGGTCGTGTGGTGCGCCTTGGCGGCGCTGCGCGGATGACTGGCGACCCGTTCGCCGTGGTGGAAGATCGCCACGGCGGTTGCGGTCAGGAAGACGTCGAGCCGTTGATGCACCAGCCGGTACGGCACGGAATAGAAGTGGCCGTCGACAGTGACGTGGTAGTCGATGTTGACGCGCGCCGCGAGCCACTGGCCGACGACAAAAGGCGTCGCCGGCAACGGTTTGAGCTTGTCGCGCTCGATCGCCTCGAACAGCGAGCGCCGGCTGCCCTCGCGCGGCGGCGCAAACGGTCGGTTGTTCCATTCCTCGATCTTCTCGGCGAGCGCGGCGTTGGCCTCGGCGAGCGAGAAGAACTGCCGGTGCCGCAGCGGCGCCAGAACCCACATCTCGACCAGTCTGACCGCATTCTCCGCGGTCGGCTTATCCCGGGGCTTTTTGACCCGTGCCGGGACAATCGCGACGTTGTAATGCCGGCCGAGCGCATGGTAGCTGCGGTTCAGCACCGGGTCCCAGTAGTTGGCGTCGGTCACCCCGGTCTTGAGGTTGTCGGGGATCACCTTCTTCGGGCAGCCGCCGATATAGGCAAAGGCGCGAACATGGGCGCCGAGCCAGTCCTCATGACCCTGGGTCCAGCTCGCTTCGGCATAGGTCAGGTCGGAGCAGGGTAGGCAAGCGACGAAGACCTGCGCCTCGCGGACGACGCCCTTGTCGACGACGCTCAGCGTCATGCCGGCGTAATCGACTTCGAGCGCCTCGCCGGCGCAATGCTGGCGGCGCATCGTCGGCGGCCGGGAGCGTCGCTGCCAGGCGTGGAAATGCGCGCAGAACTGGGTGTAGCGGTAGCCTTCCGGGTGCTGGCTCAGATATTCCAGCCACAGCAGCCGCAGCGTCACGCCGCGGCCGCGCAGCTCCTTCTCGACCGTCTCCCAATCCGGCAACGGGCGATCCGGAAGGCGCGTGTCGGCGGCGGCGAACAGGCGACGATCGAGCTCCTCCTCGCTCAGCTCCGCCGCGACCTCCCAGCTCAGCCCCGCCGCCGCGGCGCGGTCGAGATATTCCTTCACGGTCGAACGCGCGGCCCGCACGCTGCGCGACACCGCCGTATCGCTCAGCCCCAGCGCCTTGAGCCGAAGCACTTCCTTGATCCGCCGCATCGCCACCCTCGGTCTTGGCATCTCCCCGTCCCCCAAAAGGGGCGACGGTAGCCGCCATTACTTGCCGCTCAGCAGCGATGCCAAAGCCGGTCAGGGTGCCGAAAACGCCGAAATCAGGTGCCGGATTGGAGCGAAATCAGGTGCCGCTTTCCGCCGAAATCACCTGCCGCTTTCAACCGAAATCCGGTGCCGGTTTGCTCCGATTTTGCACCTGGTGCGACGATCGCGGCCTCGTGCCGGCCGCGATCCGGCCGTACGATGTCGCCACTTATATCGTTAGGCGCGCGCTGGTCGGCGATGACCGCGGCCGACGTGATCGTCGCCGGCAGCCGGTTCTTCGGTTCCTCAGGCTCGTCCAAAATCGGCCCCCTGCCCTGATATTTCAGTTGCCGCCCCTGCGGACCATCACAAGAGATCGGCGATCGCGTTCCAGTAGCGTCTGATCGCAGAAAGATGGTCACCAAGCGTGCGACCCTCGATCCGTCTCAGATGGCCGCGACCCGAATAGGTCGCCAGCGTCAGGTGAGTGGCGCCGCAGGATTTCCAGAAACGCACGGTGTCGCGCCAATCGGCTTCATCCCCGATCCCGGCGGTCACCCGCGTGTCGATGCCGATGCTGTCCGGCTCGCGGCCCGCCGCCCCGGCCATCGTGCGCAGTTTGTCGAAGGCGGCCTTCGCCTCATCGCCCGGCCCATAGGCCATCGGCATCCACCCATCGCCCCATTCGACGACGCGCTGCATCGTCACCTCGGCATGACCGCCGAACCAGATCGGGATTGTACGGCGAGGAGGTAGCGGGTTGATCCCGGCATCCTCGATCGTGTGGTATTTGCCGTGGAAGGTGACGTGCGGCTCGGCCCACAGCGCCTTCATGACCGCAACCTGCTCTTCGGAGCGGCGGCCGCGGTTATGGAAATTCTCGTTGAGGCCGACGAACTCGACCTCGTTCCAGCCGACCCCGACGCCGAGCCGGAGCCTGCCGGCGCACAGCACGTCGAGCGAAGCGGCCTGTTTAGCAACCAACACCGCCTGGCGCTGCGCTAGGATGAGCACCTGAGTCGAAAACTCGATCGTCTTGGTGCAGCCGGCGAGAAAGCTGAACAGCGCGAATGGGTCGTGGAAAAGATCAGCGGACGTGTTGCGGTCGCCCCAGCCCGGCCGGCTCGCGATGTTCACGCCGAGCACGTGGTCGGGCGCCGACAAATCCTGATAGCCGATGTCCTCCGCCGCTTGAGCGAACTCGCGGATCGCTGCGGGGTCGCCACCGACTCCCACGTCAATCGCCGGCAATGCTACGCCGAGCTTCATCTCAATCCCTCCTCCGCAGATCGCCGGATACTGATGTGAATCACGCGCTAATTGGGAAGTGACCGCGTCCTGCCCTGAGAGAAAAGCCTACAGGGGTGAAGCCTGCGACGCCCCTGTGGCCGCGCGCAACAGGGCGCAGATCACTACCATCTTCGCGATGACGTCGCCGGCAAACGGCTCAACTGCCGCCCGGACTGCATCGTTGAGCGTAGGGTCTATCGGCGCTGCGGAAGGGTCGTGCAGCCGCATCGCAACACGCGTCGCGCGGACCCGCGCTTTTGCCATGGCGTCGGCGATCGAGCGATCGAGGGACCCGTCGGCATCCATGGGCGCGATCAGCGTCCAAGTCAGCGCCAGATAGGCCGGCCAATACGCCAAGTGCCGATACATGCTGGCGAGCACCGCGTCGTCGCGTTGCGTGCCGAGCCGGTTCAAGATCAGCACCAATTCGGCGGTTGCTGGGGGCAGCTCGGCCATGGCGGGCAGCGACGGCAGCGGGATCGACGGGGGTGGTTCGTACACGACGCCAACGCCAAGCGAGGACGCGAGATTGCGAGCGGACGGCTCGCTATCCAGCCGGCACAGCAGCCCGGAGAGGGCGATGAGAGCCATCGCGTTGGTACGATCGCACGCGGCAAGGACATGACGGATGGTGCTGACGTCACCGCCGAGAAGATCTACCGCGGCAAAAGCTTCCGCGGGAAACTGCGGAAGTCGGGGTAGATCGAGATCATTATGCAGAGTCGCCGCTTCGGCCGCGATCCTCCCGTTGATATAGAGCGGCCGCAATATCCCCCAGGTCCAGGGCAGAGCGTCTGGGATCGTGGCGAGATGGCGCCAGACAAGGTTGACGACCTCAACCCCGAGCACCTGGCGGATGTCGGCGAAGATCGCCGCGATCTCGCCGCTTGCGGTGGCTTCGGTGACGGCCGGGACAGGATCGCTTGCGCTCGACGTCATGATCGCGACTTCCTCTGCCTGCCTCTCACTGAATAAGAGTCATGGCGGTTAACTGAACGCCCGGCGGTCATTCGGTGGCGACCAGGCCAGGGGAATTTGCGCTTCCCGACTTGCGCAGCAGTAACAGCAAGGGCGCTGACAGAAGAGCGATGACCATCATCAATTTGAAGTCATCGATATAGGCGATCATCTGCGCTTGGCGCGTCACCTCGACATTGAGCGCGGCGATTCCTGGAGTCTTGCTGAGGCTAAAGGGCGGCAGCAGGTAAGGCGCCCGCGCTAGCGGATTATCCGGGCGCAGATGTTCGATGAGGTGTGCATGCACGGTCTGGGTGTTCTCGACGAATAAAGCTTCGAGGATCGCGATGCCGATGCTGCTGCCGATGTTGCGCACCAGGCTGAACAGGGCAGTGGCTTGGGTCAGGATCGAGCGCGGCAGGGTCGAAAAGCTGATCGTGCTCAACGGCACGAACACAAAGCCCAGCCCGAAACCCTGAACCAGCCCCGAGACGACAATCGGCTGCATATCCATGCCGAGCGAGAACCCGCTCATCTGATAGAGCGAGAGAGTGGTCAGCGCGAGTCCGCTGAGAATGATCAGACGGGTGTCGACGAGGTTGATGATCCGGCCGACCAGGAACATTCCGATCATCGTACCGACGCCGCGCGGCGCGATGACAAGACCGGCCGTTGCCACGGGGTAATGCATCAATTGTTGCAGCATCGTGGGCAGCAGGGCCAGCGTTGCGAACATGATGACCCCGACAAAGAACATCAGCACGAGACCGGCGACGAAATTGGCATCGCGCAAAAGGTCGCGATTGAGGAAGGGGCGCCCGCTAGTCGTCAGCGTGTGAACGACGAACAGGTACAGGGCGAGGCCGGCGACCGTCGCCTCGACCCAGATCTCGGTCGAGTGGAACCAATCCTTGAGCTCGCCGCGGTCGAGCAGGATCTGCAAGGCGCCGATCGCAATGCCGAGCGCGCCAAAGCCGAAAAAATCAAAGCGCTCACGCTGGGCGTAGCGGGTCTCGTGGATAAACACGAGGATACCGACGAAGGCAATGATGCCGATCGGCAGGTTGATGTAGAACACCCACCTCCAATCGTAATTGTCGGTCAGCCAGCCGCCGAGCGCGGGGCCGACGATCGGCCCGATCATCACACCGGTACCCCATACCGCCATCGCCTGGCCGTGCCGCTCGGGAGGATTAATGCGCAAGAGGACGGCCTGCGACAACGGCATCAAGGCCGCGCCACAGACCCCTTGCAGCAAGCGGAAGAGGACGATCTGGGTGAGGCTTTCGGCAAGGCCGCACAACACCGATGCCGCGGTGAAGCCGATGACCGAAATCAGAAAGACGCGTTTGATGCCGAAGGCGCCGGCCAGCCAGCCGGTCAGCGGGGTCATGATCGCGGCGGCGACGATATAGGAGGTCAGGACCCAGGTGATCTGGTCCTGCGCCGCGGAGAGGCTGCCCTGAATGTGTGGCAGCGCAACGTTGGCGATCGTCGTATCGATCGCCTGCATGATCGTCGCCAGCATGATCGAGATCGTGATGGCGGCGCGATTGACCTTCGGGGCAACAGGATCAAGCGCCCCGCTTCCGTCGCGCTCGATGCGCCCCGGGAGTTGGCCGGAATCCGGGGGCTCGCCAGTCGCGGAAGCGTCGCGGGCGGCCGCAACGGGATCGTTCATTTTAGAGGTCGCCACCATGATCCAAACACCGCCGACATCCTGGCGCAGCCCGAGGTGCCGGCGTACGGTATTTGCGTCAGGCGGCGGCGGGTGGATAATTGGAGGGGAAGAGTGCGCGGCGGCTCTCGTCGTCGACCGCTTTCTTGAAGGCGTGGCCGCTGCTCACCGACCGCGCTTTCGCGACCGCCGACCGATCGTTGATCGCCTGGAACCAGCGTTTGATGTTCGGATAGGCCGCAAGCGGGTCATCGCTGCCGGGCAGTACGAAGCTCGCGCGGTCGATCCAGCCCCAGGCCGAGATGTCCGCGATCGTGTAGTCACTCCCGACGATGAAGTTGCGGCCTTCGAGGTGCTTGTCGAGTACCGCGTAGTGACGCTCTGCTTCACGTCGGTAGCGGTTGATTGCATTGGGAAGTTTCTCAGGGGCGGCGCGCTGGAAATGCACGGCCTGGCCGGAGAACGGCCCGAGCCCCGTGGCGATGTAGAGCAGCCATGAGAGCAGTTCGCCGCGGTCGGCGGGCGAACCCATCAATTGGCCGGTCTTTTCCGACAGATAGAGCAGAATGGCTGTTGAATCGAAGACTCTGACTTCGGCATGGCCGGGCCCGTCGGTGTCGACAATCGCCGGCACCTTGCCGTTTGGGTTTATCGCGCGGAATTCCGCGGTGTGCTGCTCGCCCTTGCTGGTATCGACCGGTACGGCCTCATAGGGTAGGCCGGTCTCCTCCAGAAACAGAGCGATCTTCGCCGGGTTTGGGGTCGGGTGATAGTAGAAGCGGATCATGCTGAACCCTTTCTCAGGCTAACAGCGACGAGTTTTCCCGCCAGACGCGGGACGGCAGAGGCAGCCCTCCATGGAGCGGTTTTAGAGCGTTTGCACTAGAATGCACAATGCCCGCCCGCTTGGCAATGGCTTTCGTGCATCATTACACCCGGCAGGCGAATCGAGCGTCGGCGAACAAGCCGTGCCGCTTAGGTTGTCTTGCCGTTCTGGTGCAACCGCCTCAATATACATTATGGGGCGACCGGCACCCGCTGGGCTGGCGGGCAGTGTGTGAGGCGTTCGATGGCGCGACCAAGAGAGTTCGATGAGGCGACCGTGCTGGAAGCGGCGATGAACTGCTTCTGGGGCCAGGGTTTTGAATCGACCTCGGTGCGCGATCTCGCGGAAGAGATGGGGATTACCGGCGCCAGCCTCTACAACGCATTCGGCGACAAGCGATCGCTGTACCGTCGGGCATTGGCTCATTACCTCCAAACGAGTGTCCGCGATCGGGTTTCCCGCCTGGAGCAATTGCCACCATTCCCGGCAATCCGCGCGTTTTTTGACGAGGTCATCGAGCGATCGATGACCGATAAGCAGCGCCGCGGGTGCATGCTCGTCAACGCAGCGCTCGAACTGGCACCCTATGATGCCGAATTCCAAAAGGTTGTCTCCCAAGAAATGGTCTTCATCGAGACCTTCTTTCGGCGATGCATCGCGGCCGGGCAGAAGGACGGAACGATCTCGCCGGCTCGTCCGCCGGCGGAACTGGCCAAACTCCTCTTGAGTGTTCTGTTCGGCATTCGCGTTCTGGCGCGGGCTCGCCCGCAGCGCGCTGTTCTGGCGGGCGCCGCAACCGGTGTATTGGAACTCTTAAAGACTACTACTTAAATTTTGGGCAGCGGTACCTTCGCGCAGCCTCCACTCGCCGAGGTCCACGGTTCGAACGGACCTTTAGCACTACCAGCCGATCTGGTTCCACCTGCGCTTCACGCTCAGCTACCGATGTTCGTCTCGCCGAGCGGGCTCGACAGATCCTTCGAGCCGTTACGAGGCTCGGCGCTGAACTTCGACAGAGAGCCATGTCATGCGAGTCTGTCGGATTGTCAAAGTTGGTCGAATCCGTAGGCAAAGGTTGCGATCCCGATGACGACGAGGGTGGCGGCGGCGATGCGCGAGACGAGTTCAGACTGCGCGAGAACGCGTCGGGAGGCCGCCGCAATTCCGGCAAACAGAGATGCGAGAAACAGCACGAGCGTATAGCCGATGGCATAAAGGGTCATCGCAGCGATGGCGCGCGCTGGGGAGGCCGCCAGCGACACCGCTCCCAAGATGAATACGAGGATCGGGCTGGCACACGGCGTCGCAACAAGCGCGAACCCCAGTCCGACCATGAAGGGGTAGCCGTGAAGCTGGGCGCGGAGCCGATGCGGATGGCCTC
>JBAUYV010000194.1:0-1595 GCA_049584975.1 Xanthobacteraceae bacterium
GTGGAAGGGCGCGACCGGCAACGACATCACCATCATCGCCAACTATCTCGGCCTCTACGGCGGCGAGGCGCTGCCCACCAATCTGACGCTCACGATCGTGCCGATGGCGGGCGGCACCGGCGAGCCGAATTTCACCAGCGGCATCTCGGCGATCCAGGTCACCGATTTCGATTATGTCGGGCTGCCCTACACCGACACCGCCAGCATGGCGGCGTGGGCGATTGAGTTCGGCTTCAGCCAGAGCGGTCGCTGGAGCTACACCCGCCAGCAATACGGCATGGTGCTCGGCGCCTACCGCAACGACTACGCCGATGCGCTGACCTGGGGCCTGGCGCAGAATGCGCCGGTGCTCTCGACCTTGGTGATCGAGCAGACCGCGCCGTCGCCGGTGTGGGAATGGAGCGCGGCCTACTGCGCGCTGGCGGCGCTCGGCTTCTCGGACGATCCGGCGCGGCCGCTGCAGACACTGGAGATGCCCGGCATCCTGCCGGCGCAGATCCAGAACCGGTTCCTGCAGGCGCAGCTCAATGCGCTGACAAATTCCGGGCTGGCGATCCAGGCCACCGCACCCGACGGCAACCCGATGATCCTGCGCGAGCAGACGCAATATCAGGTCAACAGCTACGGCCAGGCCGACACCGCGTTCGGTCTGTTGACCGTGCTGGCGACGCTGCAGGAGTTGCTGCGGCGGATGAAATCGGCGATCACCTCGAAATATCCGCGCGTCAAGCTGGTGCCCGACGGCACGCGGCTGGGACCCGGCCAGGCGGCCGTCACCCCGACCGACATCAAGGGCGAACTGATCGCGGAATTCGCGCTCGCGGAATTCGACGGCCTGGTCGCCGATCTGCCCGACTTCAAGGCCAATCTGGTCGTCGCGATCGACGACAATAATCCCAATAAGATTCAAGTTCTGTGGCCGCCGCAGCTCGCCGGACAGCTGCGCCAGCTTGACGCCCTTGCCCAGTTCCGCCTGCTCTATCCCCCGGTGGCGGTCAACTCATAGCCGATTGTCTCTTATCCAAAAGAGCGGCCATGTGTTAGTTTGTTGATCATGAGCAAATACCGACGCTGGTACGACGCCCTCATGGCCCGCGCTGTGGGCCGCGACCTTGCTTGTTATACCGAGAAACACCACATCGTCCCTCGGTGTTTCGGCGGCAGCAACGGCGGGTCCAATATCGTCAAATTGACCTTTCGTGAGCATTTCCTCGCGCATTGGCTGCTCACGAAGATTACGTTCGGCGCTGACTTGCGAAAAATGCGGCACGCCTTGAATAGAATGAGTCACCGCAAATCGGGTACGCGCGTGGTGTGTGGATGGCAATACGCCATTGCCAGGGAACATCAGCGCCTCGCAATGTTGGGACAGACGTACTCCGTCGGCGTCAAACATTCTGACGAAACAAAACAGCGCATGCGAGACGCTCACATTGGAAGGGCGCCGCCGAGCCAAGAGACGAGACGAAAATTAAGCGCGGCTCAGCGTGGGAATAAAAAGTCGCTCGGTTTGCGCTTTGTTCGGAGCGATGAAACCAAAAAGAGGATCAGTCAAGCTCGCAAAGGAATCGCATCCCCCTTTCGAGGGCGTAGTC
>JBAUYV010000195.1:0-3031 GCA_049584975.1 Xanthobacteraceae bacterium
ATCCTCACTTCAGGCGATCATGGCAAGATCGCCGCGTGGCGGCGCGCCGAGGCCGAACGGCTGACCGGCGAGCGCCGCCCGGACCTTTGGCAGGCCTTTATCCGGCACTTCCGCAGCGGCCCACGAACGGGATGACCGGAAGGTGACAAAACCCGCACGTTAGCGTAGAAGCTGCCGCCAACCCGCTCAGACCCCGGTCGGAGCCGCCTGCTAACCAAGCGCGGCCGATGGAGAATTCGCCATGAACCTGCTCAAAGAAATCGAAAACGAACAGGTGGCGAAGCTCACCGCCGGCAAAGAGATTCCCGACTTCCAGCCGGGCGACACGCTCCTCGTCAACTACAAGGTGGTCGAGGGCGAGCGAAGCCGCGTGCAGGCCTATGAGGGCGTCTGCATCGGCCGCGCCGGCGCGGGCCTCAACGAGAACTTCACCGTGCGCAAGATCTCGTACGGCGAGGGCGTCGAGCGCGTCTTCCCGCTCTATTCGCCGATGATCGACTCGATCAAGGTCGTGCGCCGCGGCAAAGTGCGCCGCGCCAAGCTTTATTATCTGCGCGGCCGGCGCGGAAAGTCCGCGCGCATTGTCGAGCGGCAGGACCACGGCGTGCAGGCGCAAGCCGGCGCCAAGGACGCTGCGGAGTAACACTTCGCCGGTCCTTATCTGTCATGCTCCGCGAAAGCGGAGCATGAAGTAGACACCACCATTGTAGTTGAATTCGGAATCATCCGCCTTCGCGCTTCGCGGATGATGATACTGCGAATACGACAACAGATTACGCCAGCCCGGCGATCTTCACCGCATCCAGGTGATCCTGCAGGATGCGCGGCATCTGCTCCGGCGGCGTGCGGCCGAAGCCGCAATAGGCGGCGAGGCCGAAGTCCGGAAGAAATTTGCGCGCAACGCCGACGCGCTCCTTCAAGGTCGGCATGGTGTGGATCGCGCCCAGATAAATGCGCGCGCGTCGGGCATCGAGCCCGGCAAGCGGTGCGTAGAATGCATCGTCGGCACGGTCGAGCGTCGGGATATGAATCCAGTCGATGGGGCGGGCGATGGCTTGGACGCAGGCGTTGATCAGCTCAACCGGCCGGCCGAGATCGTCGGGCGCGAACGCGGGCCAGCCGCCGAATGTGCCGAAGCAGAAATGGAAACCGAGCGCCACGTCCTTGGGGATGACGTTCGATAGCCGGCCGATCGGCGGCACGTGAGTCTTTACTTCCAGTTCCGACGGCACCGCTTTGCCGGCGCCGCACACGGCCTGCAGTTCCCAGGCGCAATCCCACTGAATCGCCAAGTCTTCGTGCGGAATCTTGGCCACGATGACGGCGACTTCGGCGGCCAGCGCCGCCTCGAAGCCCGGCCGTATACGCGGCAGATCCGCGGGATCAGGAAAATAGAGCGGCCGGATGACGCTGTTGACCATCGGAATGGAGATCTGGAACCGCACCCCCGGCGGCAGGATTCCCTTCTCGCGCAGGGTGCGGAACACGAAGTACGAATTGATCGCATCGCGCGCGTAACCGAGACGCGAACCGGGATTGCCGAACCGCACCCGCTCGATGCCCGGCTTGACCTTGAACTGCCAGGAATCGTCACGGCCGCGCGGCAACAGCTGCTCGATGCCGTCGATCGGTTTCGGCCTGCGAATGGTGTCGAGATCGAGATGCCCGTTGAAAATCTGATAGCCCAACCGATTGACCCAGGAGCGGCGCTCGCCGACCTCGCCGTCCGGCACGGCCGGAAGATAAGGCGCCAGCGCGCCGCCGAAGGTCCGCATAACTTCTTCGACGGTATCCAGCGGCACGCTGCCCACAAGCAAAAGGCTATTTCCCATCTCTTCGGTCCTTTTCGTCGCGTTTTTTGCTAGCGTCCGCCGCCATGGACGCGGCCCGCCCCATCATGCCTGACGAATCCAGTCCCGCAACCGAGACCGCGGCGCGCGTCACGCCCATGATGGAACAGTACATTGAGATCAAGGCGGCCAATCCGGACTGCCTTCTGTTCTACCGGATGGGCGACTTCTACGAACTGTTCTTCGACGATGCCGAGGTCGCCTCGCGCGCGTTGGGCATCGTGTTGACCAAGCGCGGTAAGCATCTCGGCCGCGACATTCCCATGTGCGGCGTGCCGATCGAGCGCGCCGACGAATATCTGCACCGCCTGATCGCACTGGGCCATCGCGTCGCGGTGTGCGAGCAGCTCGAGGATCCGGCCGAGGCGCGAAAGCGCGGCGGCAAGAGCGTGGTGCGCCGCGACGTGGTACGGCTGGTCACGCCCGGAACGCTGACCGAGGATTCGCTGCTCGACGCCAAGCGCAACAATTATCTGCTGGCGCTTGCCCGCAACCGCGCCTCCTCGACCGAAGATCGCTTCGCGCTCGCCTGGATCGACATTTCCACCGGCGACTTCCGCGTCGCCGAATGCGAGCGGAACGGGATCGCGGCGGAGATCGCCCGTATCGAGCCTGGTGAGATCATCGTCTCCGATGCGCTTTATGCCGATGCCGAGCTGGCGGCGTATTGGCGCTCGCTGCCGGCGCTGACGCCGCTTGCTCGCGACGTGTTCGACGGCGCGACCGCGGAGCGGCGGCTCGCGGCATTCTTCGGCGTGGCGACTTCGGAGTCCTTCGGGACATTCTCGCGCGTCGAACTGACGGCGGCGGCGGCGACGGTCACTTACATCGAGCGCACGCAGATCGGGAGGCGCCCGCCGCTGTCGCCTCCGGTGCGGGAGGCGGCCGGGGCCACGCTCTCGATCGATCAGGCGACGCGCAGCAATCTCGAACTGATACGCGCGATCTCAGGCGAACGCCGCGGCTCGCTCCTCTCCGCCATCGATCGCACCATCACGGCGGCCGGTTCGCGGCTGTTGGCGCAGCGGCTCGCCGCGCCGCTCACCGACCCGGCCGAGATCGCGCACCGGCTCGACGCCGTCGCCGCCTTCGTGGACGACAGCGGCGCGCGCAACGACCTGCGCCAAGGCCTCAGAGCTGTTCCCGATTTGGCGCGCGCGCTGTCGCGCATCGTCGTCGGC
>JBAUYV010000196.1:0-5548 GCA_049584975.1 Xanthobacteraceae bacterium
CGTCTTCAGCGCCAAAGACGTGGATGCCCGGCACAAGGCCGGGCATGACAGTCACAGAATAAAACTCACCGAGCCGAGCAGCCCAAGCTCCTCCGCATCCAGAATGGCGCGGCGCTCGGCGATTTTCAGCCGTCCGCCCTGGCGTTTGAGCTTGTAACGGTAATGGCCGACGAAGATCCGCTGCAGATCGTTGTGACGAAAGCGGTGAATGATGAAATTCGCCATCGCCGAAATGGTGTCGCCGTCGGCGCCGGTGATCCGCACGTTGCTGATGAGCCGGCGCGTCCGCGACAAGGGATATTCGGCGTGGCAGTTCGGATCCTTCAGCCGGACGATGCGCTCACGCAGCCGCACGATATCGTCGGCAATGGTGAACAAGGTGTAACGGGCATCGGCATCCGGCTTGTCGTTCGGCGGCACGTAATAGAACGCGTCGTCGGTCAACAGGCCAAGCCATTCGTCGAGCCGCCAAGTATCGAGCAGATCGGCCTCGAGATAAAACAGATCCTCGACCTCGGCGCGCGAGACAGTGGAGCCGACGATCTCGTTCATGCGCGCGGCTCCATCAGCTCGTTCCACCGGCGCCAGAACACGCGGATGTGGCCTTCGTCGGTGGCAAGCTGCTGGTCGCGCGGCTTACCCATGCCGCGCGACAAGTCAGACCATGGCACCTCGCGCCAGGCGGCGAAACCGAGTTGCGCCGCTTCGAGCGCGGCGACATCGTCGGGCGTGGCGAAACCGCCGGGACCATAGAAGGTGAGGAAGGCGTGCAAACGGCGCGCGCGTTGCGCCTCGGTTTCCTCGACCGGACCCAAAGCCCAGGCGATGACGTGCATGCGATCAGGCGCGACCGGATAGAAGTGGCGCACCGTGACCGAGGAGCCGTCATTGATGACGAGGTTCGGGAAGATACACAGATTGCGATTGGTGTCGGCGACGCGCGCGGCGCGCGCCGAGCCAAGCCGCGTCACCAGTTCGTTGCGCATGGCATCGATGTCCGCCTTGGCGTCCTCGCCGTAAACCGAAATCCACTTCGCTACAGGCCGGCCGCGATAATTCGGGTTGTCCGTCGTCAGATGGCCGTTGCCCAAATCCTTGCCGAAGCCGCGCGTCGGCAAAAGCTCGCCCTTCGGCGGCGTCACGTTGACGCCGGAATTGCGCATGTAGTTAAGCCAGGTCGAGTGCGTCGAGATGAGATGATAGTCGTCGACGCTGTTTTCGACGAGAAGCTTCCAGTTCGCCCGAATGTCGTATTCCTGCGTGCCGGAAATGATCTGCATCTTGCCGGACGGCGATTGGTCGACGACGAGATCGATGTATTCCTTCGCCTTGCCCAGATAGCCTTCGAGATCGACGGCGTCGTGGTCGAAATTGGCAAAGTAAAAGTCGCGATAGGCTTCGAGCCGCGGCACCGCGACCAATCCCATTTCGGCGCTGTCGAAGGCCGGACCGTAGGCGTCGGCGCCCGGCACCGACTTCAGCCGCCCGTCGGGATGATAAGTCCAGCCGTGATACATGCAGTAAAATTGCCGGGCGTTTCCCTCGCGCTCGCGGCAGACCAGCGCGCCGCGGTGGCGGCAGCAATTGATCAGCGCATGCACCTCGCCTTCCCGGTCGCGGCAAAAAATGATCGGGCGCCCCGCCACCGGACGGGTCTTGAAATCGCCGGGATTTTTGATCTCCGAGGCGTGCCCGACATAGACCCAGCAGCGGTCAAAGATGGCGGCCCTTTCGTGCTCCAGCACGTCGTCGGAGACGAAGACCTCGCGGTTGACGAAGAAGGTCTGCTGCTCGGGATTCTCAACGACGAAGTCGTGGCCTGAGGGCTGGTAGTTCATGTCGGGCCGCTCCTTTGGGCGAGAATTTATATAGAGAAATGTGCACACCCGTCCAATAGCCGCGGTCCAATAGCAGTCATTCCGGATCGCCGCGCTGATGCGCCGCCCCCGGGACGGACCTACGCCGCCACCTGATGCTCCAGGATGATCTCGCGGCGTTCCGAGGCCGATTTCAGGATCGCCAGCATCACTTCGACATTAGCCTTGGCCCAGCGGCCGTCCTGCGGCGGTTTCCGGCCGGTGCGGATGGCCGCGATCATGTCGTCGAGCACTTCGCTGCGGCCCGGCATCGCGCTGCTTGGCGGCAGTGCGATCTCGCGCTTGCCGTTCACGTCGTAGACAAAAAGGCCGTCCGCGGATGCGCGCGTCTCTCCACGCTCGCAACTCACAATCGTCAGCCCGAAATGCGGCTGATGCGTCGGCGGAGCGCTCTCCCCCGCCCCATAGGCATAGCGTTCGACGCGCAGGCGCGCTTCCTCGGCCTTCTGCCCGGCAAGCGAGCAGCGGGCGGCGCCATGCTGGTCGTGCGGCTTCTCGGCACCGCGTTCCGAAATCCAGAAATGCAATTCGTCACTGTCAAAAAAATCGTACCCACCGTAGACCAGCGATGCCGCCACGCGTTCCTCGAATTCGAGAAACGCGATAGCGCCGCCTTGGGTCGGCCGCGACGGATCAAGCGCATTGCATTGAGCGCGAACACTGCGCAGGCGTCCGCCGCCGATCAGCCGGACCGTGTCGATCTGGTGCGACATCTGATTGAACACGATGCCGCCACCTTGGGCCGAATCCAGTTCCTCGGGCCGGCGCGGGCGGTACAGAAAATTCGTGTAATTCCAGGTGGCGATCATGGCGAGCGCGCCGAGGTCTCCGGCCGCCACGATACGCCGCATTTCGCGCACCGCCGGATCGAAGGCATGGGTGTGGCCAACGATCAGATGCACATTGGCGCGCTCGACTGCCGCGATGATGGAATCGCATTCAGCAAGCGAAAGCGCCATCGGCTTTTCGAGAATGATGTGTTTGCCGGCCGCAGCCAGCATCTGCGCGTGCGCGGCGTGGAACTGATGCGGCGTCGCAATATAGACAATCTCGACCGCCGGATCGTCGCACAACGCGCCGATATCGGCATACGATGGCGCCTTGAAGTCGCGGGCAAATGCCGCGCGCGGTTCAGCATGCGATTCCGCGGCCGCAACCAGCTTGACGCCAGGATGGGCGGCCGCCGCGCGCACCATCACCGCGCCGGCCATGCCGAGACCCGCAATGGCAAGGCCGAGCGGCTTCCCGGCCGCGGCCATCAGGCCGGCTCGCCGGCTGCGTCCTTATCGAGATCGACGAAAACCTCGTCGCCCTGCAACAAAACCTTATAGGTGCGCAGCGCGATCGAGCAGGGCGGCGCCTTCACTGCGCCGGTCTTCACGTCGAAGGCGCCGAAGTGCAGGCAGCACTCGATCACGCCGTCTTCGAGCATGCCCTCGGCGAGGCTCGCGGAGGCGTGCGTGCATTCGTCGTCCGTGACGTAGAATTTCCCCTCGATGTTGAAAACCGCAAGCCTGCGGTCGCCGACCTCGTACGCCTTCACCGACTCCGGCGCGATATCGGACTGCGCGCAAATTCGGACGACATTATCCGCCATAGACCTATCCCTCCAAAAGCACGGGCTCTGTTATACCGACAGGCAGTGTCGCCATTCAATGAGCGGCCTGCCGATTGAGATCGAGTGGATTGCCCGCCACAATGGCGGTGAGAGGAAACGCGATGCAAGTCCTTGTTGTCGGCGCAGGCGTCATCGGGCTTGCGGTTGCTCGGGCGGCGGCGCTGCGCGGCCACGACGTCACGGTCGCGGAGGTTACGGGCGGCATTGCCAACGGGGTGTCCTCGCGCAACAGCGAGGTGATTCACGCCGGCCTCTACTATCCGACAAATACGCTGCGCGCGCTCCACTGCGTGCGCGGCCGGCGCATGCTCTACGAGTTCTGCGCCTCCCATAGCGTCGCTCACAACAAATGCGGGAAACTCGTCGTGGCGACCAATGAAGCAGAACTCGCCAAGGTCGCGACCATCTCGGCCCAGGCACAGATCAACGGCGTCGAAAACACGGAGATGATCGGCGGCAATACCGCGCGCTCCATGGAGGCGGAATTATTCTGCATCGGCGCCCTGTGGTCGCCGGAGACCGGCATCATCGACAGCCACGGTTACATGCTGGCGCTGTGGGGCGAACTGGAGGATCGCGGCGGTATGATCGCGTTCGAAACCCCGGTCGAGCGCCTGAGCTACAAGGCGCCGCAATGGCACGTGCAGTTCGGCGGCCGCGATGCGGGCGTCATGCAATTCGATGCGGTGGTGAACGCCGCGGGCCTCGGCGCTCAGGGCTTGGCGCGCCATATCGAGGGTTATCCCGCCGCCAAGGTGCCGCAGCTCGTGCTGGGCAAGGGCAACTACTTCGGCTTCGCGGGGCGTCCGGTATTTTCCCGGCTCATCTATCCGACCCCGATCGACGGTGGGCTGGGCGTGCACGTCACGCTCGATCTTGCCGGCCGGATGCGCTTCGGTCCCGACGTCGAATGGATCACGGAGGAGAACTACACCGTCGATCCGCGCCGCGCCGATTCCTTCTATGACCGCATCCGCACCTATTGGCCGGGGCTACCCGAGGGTTCGCTGGTGCCTGATTATTGCGGCATCAGGCCGAAGCTGACCGGCCCGGGAGAACCGGCGGCGGATTTCATGATCGCGACGGAAGCAACCCACGGCTTCCCGCGGCTGGTCAATCTGTTCGGGATCGAATCGCCTGGGCTGACCTCCTCGCTGTCGCTGGCGGAAGAAGTCGTCGGCTATCTGCCGTCCTGATTCCGAAAATCCACAACCGTCGGCAAATACTGCGGCGCCGGGTTCTGGGTCTGCGCACCCGGCGTCTGCGCGACCGACGCCGGCTGCTCTGGGGCCGGCTGTTCCACGCGCCGAGAAACCTGGGGCCGGGATGTGACGGAATTCAATGCGGCGCTGATGCTTGCCGGATCCACGGGCGTGAACTCGCCGGCTTGTCCTGGTTTGCCGGTATAGGCCATCAATCCGTTCTTGGTCACGACAATGTCACCGGGGCGGAGCGTCGGGTCGCTCGCCATTTCAAACGGCGCCAGGCCGAACGCATCCCTGCCGTTGCAGGTGCAATTGGCCACCAGTTGCTTGCGACAGAGGAATGCACTGTCGAGGCCGCCATAGCGCGTGCCGTCTCTGGCGACCGCACCGTCGATCTCGGTCCCGAAGTACACCTTGGTCTTGCTCGCCGGGCACAATGCCCGGCAGGTATCGACCGGCGTTGCATTCGCATGGTGCTCTATCGGGAAGTTCATGCCGTCGCACAGGCGCACGCAGAAGGCCACGGAATGGCCGGTGCTGCCGCTGCCGCGGTGCACGGTCTCCCGCTCAAGGGGCGGCGGCGCCACGCGTACGGGCGGCGGCACAGAAGTATTGACGGGTGCCGGCGGCGGCGCGGGCCGCTCTTGCGGGCCGCCGAAGATGAAATCCAGGAGCCCTTCGGCGCAGGCGGCGCCCGGCGTAACCGCGAGCGAAACAACGACGAGCCCACCGAAAAGCACGGCCGTGCGCGATACTGACGGCACGGTACGACGCCAACGCACGCGACACCTCGCAAACAAGAGAACCAGGAAAGGTGAACATCCCTGCCCGACAAATGCGCTATGGGT
>JBAUYV010000197.1:0-6320 GCA_049584975.1 Xanthobacteraceae bacterium
CACCCCGACAAGGGGATGGCTGTCGGCGGTCGCCCGCTCCAGACAATCGCGCGCGGGATCATGAAGCGACGGGTCGAAGCTGCGCAGATAGGCATTGGCGTCGAGGATGCAGCGATAAGAGTCCTGCATGGGGTCGGCAGTGGCGCGTTTGCTGGCCTCGCGCGCCTGGATGACGCCGAATTGCTGCAACAGTGCTTGTGCTACGTTGCGAGAGATACTACCCGAATGCCGTATGGGTTCAGGCTCGCGATCGAAGGCGTTTGCCCACGCGATGGTGCCGTCCGCCGTATCGATCAGCCGCATTGCGATCGTGAAGTTGCCGTCCGGGAAATAGTTGATCGCGGACGAAAGACGATAGTAGGGCGGCGGCGGTCTGTCGTCGGCTTCCGATGGCGCGCCCGGCAAGCTGCCCGGTGGGTGCGGCGGATCGGGGACAACAGCCACTCCGTCGTAGCGCGCCAGGGCGTCGAACAGCCGCTCGCGGATCATCCAGGGCGCCATGGCGTCGGGTGCGGGTTGGCCGACAGCCTTCACCGGTTCGACATCGACAATGGGCTCGCGTGCGAAGGCGGGAGATTGCACTGCGGCCGTGTTGCGTATCGGCCACAGCTTGAAGAACAATCCCTGATTTTCGCCGCCGGTCAGTGGCCGGTCGATGTCGAACAGCACTTGCAAGACCGCCAGAGCGGCGACGGCGTAGAGGCCAATTCGGACCATTGGCGCGGCGCGCATTCGCCAGGAGGCCGAAGCAACGGCGGCGCGAGTCTCGCTCTTGCCTGTGGCTGCTTGCCGCTGTGCCAGTGCTTGCTCTGGCTGCCGAGATAGCCACACCAAGTCTGCTTGCTCGGCGCTTGGGCTGATACCTGGCGAAGGCGCATCCTCGGGGTTGCCTGGCATCTTCTCTAGTTCGTGGGGCGCTGGTGCCGGCGCGTCGTCATTGTCCGCGCCCACGCGATGAAAGACCGGGACATAGGTGCCGCGCGGGAGATCGATGACCACGGGGTCGTTGCGCCCGGCGCCGGCGTAATATTGGGCGAGCGCCCGGCGCAGCCGGCCGGCCTCCACCCGCACGATGGGATCGCTCTCCGGATTGAAATCGCCGCCGCGGTCGAGCGCTCCGACTGCGATTGTGTAGGCCTTGATAGTGTCGCTCTTGCCCGCAAGGGTGGTCTCGACCACGAACGTAAGAAAGCGCGTCAAGCGCAAAGAGCCGCGAAACGCGGTGCTGGCGCAAATGCGCTCAAGCTGCTTGTGGATATCACTGGTGCGGATCGCTTCTTGCGGCGCCTGCACATTCTCGGCCCTCCCCGCGCGGGCCGTAAGCGACTGCCAGTCGATCATCCCCGAACCTACAGTAACTGCCTCACAAACCAGGAAAAATGCCCGCCAACCCCGGAATTGAACGCGTCACGATAGTGTCATAAGTTTGACACGCAATCCGACGTTGCGGTGTTCAATATTGTACAAGAACGGTATGTGGATAAGCTGTTGATAACTGAGGCTATTCATCCCGAGAAAGCCGCGCTAGGGATCGACCAGGGTTTTCGCCAAGTCGTTGTGGACCGTCAAATAGCCCTGACGATTATAATCGATGAAGCCCTGCTTCCTGAACTTGTTCATGAAATAGCTGACGCGCCCGCGTGTCGTCCCAACCATGCAGGCGAGATCGGCTTGACTGACGGGTACCAAAATCGGCCGCGATTTTTGGTTGCCGCCGCTGCTCGCGAGCCGCAGCAGCATTCTTGCCAAGCGGCGTTCGCTTGTATCGGTTAGGTGCTCGGCGAGAGCTCGGAGGGCGCGTAAACTTTGGCTTACCACGCAAGTCAGCAGGATTTCGGCGAAATCCGGCTCATGACGCAGCAACCGAATGAGGCCCGCCTTGGTAATCCTTACGAGCGAGCATTCGCCGACCGCCGCAGCGGTCCCGATGCGCTTATACCCTTCGATCAGACAACGCGTGCCGATCAGTTCGCCCTCACCGGGAAGCGCGACGAGCGCTTCCTTGCCGCTCCGAGAAACGACGGAGACTTTGATCCATCCTTTCTCGATGAAGAAGACTTCCTCGCCGGGCTCGCCCTGGGTCCAGATGATTTCCCCAGGCGCAGGCTGCAGCCGCGATTGGCCGACGCCGCGACCGGTCATAAACCGCCGCAGATCGAACTCGAGCCTTGGCCGTCGCTCCCTTGCCATGAGTTGCACCCTAGGGCAGACATGGCTTCGTGCCCGCCCCGCTGTCCCCGCCGTCGCGGGGTGCGGGACTAAACAGCAAAACGACTTTTAGGCACCGAATCCATATTATCGATACGATCGGTCGGCGATGTTCCATTTTGACCATCGCACAAGCGTGGTCAGGACAGGATCCTCACGCACCCCGCCTCGGAACGCGCGTTCATATGGCTGAACATCCCGCGAAGTAACGACGTAGAGGCTTTCCGGTTCCCGTCTTGAGCCCAACTGCGCGGCCAACGTCAGCTTGACAGGCGATCACGGCGTGTCTGCAGCACAGGTGCGTGCGGCAACATGGGTTTGACTAGGAGTCTTGCAACGCCTTCGACAACGCTCTGTAGACCGTCACATCGCCCCGCCGGCTGTATTCGATAAAGCCCTGCTTCCTGAATTTGTTCATGAAGGAGCTCACGCGCGAGCGCGTGGTGCCGATCATGCCGGCCAGGATGGCTTGATTGATCCGTGTGGGAATCTGGCCGCTTTTATCGTTGCGGCCGAAATCAGCAAGCTGCAACAAGGTCCGCGCTAAACGCCTCTCGCTGGAATTGGTCAACAGATCGAAGATGTTCCTTTGGTCGCGGATCCGCTGCTCCACGAGGTCAAGGGCGAACATTTCGGCGAAATCCGATTCTTCCCGCAGTAGACGGATTATGGCCGCACGCGTCACCCGCACCAGCGAACACTCGGTTAGCGCTGTTGCCGAAAAAGCGCGCCGCCGTGCGATCAGCGCTCGGGTGCCAACAAACTCACCCTCGCCGCGCACCGATACTACGGCCTCCTTGCCGCTTGCCGAAACCAGCGTGAGCTTGACCCTGCCTTTCTCGATATAGAATACGGAATCTGCTGGGTCCCCGTGCCTGCAGATCACATCGCCAGGCGCGAACTGCCGACGCGATTGGCCGGCGCCACGTCCGGTCAAAACCTGCTTCGGATCGAACGCGCGCCTTGTACGCTGGTCTTTGGCCACGGGATTCTTGTGCCGCCTCGACGCTATCCGACCAGATTCAGTCGCGAACGCGCTGTTCAATTTTGGACTCCGCAGACCGTTCGCGGGCTTGGCCCAAGAGCTTGGCCCAAGAGCTTGGCCCAAGAGCTTGGCCTAAGAGGCGGTGCTGCAAGTCTGCGTGGACGTAACCCAAAGAAGCCCCCATTAGGAGCGGCGGCCGGCTGCACCCTGAGGTCCCATTTCTGTGGGCGGCAGAAGGCGTTAGATTATCTGGCTTCGGGTTCGATTCATCAGGAGGTATTTTGGTGCATCAAAGCAAAAGCGCGGCTGCCAGCCAAGTTGGCGCCGGCCTCCCCAACGATCTCGACGCCTTCTGGCTGCCCTTTACGCCCAACCGCGCGTTCAAGCGCGCGCCGCGGCTGATCGCGCGCGCCAAGGATATGCATTACTTCACGCCCGATGGACGCGCGGTGCTCGACGGCACAGCCGGGCTGTGGTGCACCAACGCCGGGCATAACCGCGGTCCGATCGTTGCGGCGATCGCGCGCCAGGCGGAAGAGTTGGATTATGCGCCGGCTTTCCAGTTTGCGCATCCCAAGGCCTTCGAACTCGCGAGCCGCGTCGCCGCGCTCGCGCCCGCCGATCTCGATCGCGTGTTTTTCTGTAATTCTGGCTCGGAGGCCGTCGACACCGCGCTCAAGATCGCGCTCGCCTACCATCATGTGCGCGGCGAAGGCGCGCGCACGCGGCTGATCGGCCGCGAGCGCGGCTATCACGGCGTGGGCTTCGGCGGTATTTCGGTCGGCGGCATCGTCAACAACCGCAAATTTTTCGGATCGCTGCTGACCGGTGTCGATCACTTGCCGGCGACCTATAGCCGCGAACACCAGGCCTTCACCAAGGGCGAGCCGGAATGGGGCGGCCATCTCGCCGACGAACTGCAACGCATCATCGCGCTGCACGACGCCTCGACCATTGCGGCCGTCATTGTTGAGCCGATGGCCGGTTCGACTGGCGTGCTGCCGCCGCCGAAGGGCTATCTCGAGCGGCTCCGCGCCATCTGCGATCGCCACGGTATTCTGTTGATCTTCGATGAGGTGATTACCGGCTTCGGCCGCCTCGGCCATCCGTTTGCGGCCGAGCGCTATGGCGTCACGCCCGATCTCATCACGTTTGCCAAAGGTATTACGTCGGGCAGCGTGCCCATGGGCGGCGTGATCGCGCGGCAGCATGTTTACGAGGCTTTTATGCGCGGCCCCGAACAGGCCATCGAACTTTTCCACGGCTATACCTACTCGGCGCATCCGCTCGCCTGCGCCGCGGGCCTGGCGACGCTCGATCTCTACCGCGACGAAAAATTGTTCGAGCGGGCAGCGGCGCTGGAGCCGCTCTTCGCCGAGGCCGCCATGGGGCTGAAAGGCCTGCCAGGCGTGCTTGATATCCGCACCGTAGGGCTTACGGCCGGCATCGACCTCGCCTCGCGCCCGGACGCATTCGGCGCCCGCGCCTACGAAGCGATGAACCACGCCTTCCACGATGAGGGCGTGATGATCCGCATCACCGGCGAGACGCTGGCGCTGACGCCGCCGCTGATCGTCAGTGAGGCGCAGATCGGCGAGATTTTCGACAAGGTGGGGCGGGTGATCTGGGCCGTCATGTAATGACGAGTCCGGCCTGCTTCCTGCCGATCTATTGCGGCATCAGGATCGCCCAGCCGAAAGTTTCGGGCTTGGCGCCGAAGCGGCGCGGAGGCAGCGCGAAGGGTGCACCCACCTCGGCAGCGGGCGCGACGGTAGCAAAATCCGGCGGCAGATGATCGTAGTCGCCGACCTCCCACACCAGTATCGCGCCCTTTGCGTGCAAATCGTTGAGATCGATCCACGGCGCGCGGCGCGGCAGGCCGTCGATCAGCACATCGGGGTGATCCGCGGAATAATGCGCGACATTGCCGCCAAGCCACATGGAGCCGATGACATAGCGCAGCTTTTTGCCGCCGGTCGCGTCGTGAAAGCGTTGGGTCAAATCCGCCGCCAGCGCGTCACCGGGAAAGAACGCCGCGCGGTAGCGATGATCGATCAGCGGCGCCACGGTGTAGTCGGCCGTGAACACCAGCGCCAAAAGAATAAAGACGGTGGCCCATGCGGTGACGATGCGTCGAAGCCGCCGCGCATCGGGTGTGTTGGGCACGCACAACACGATCCACAGGCCGAGGAAAAGCCAGAGCGGATAGCCCCACATGGTGATGGTGCCACGCCCGCTGGCTGCGATCAGCGCCAGCATGGCGGCCGCGGGACCCAGGGCGAGTACGGTGACGATGCGGCGGTCGAAGTCGTCGGCGCCGCGGTCGTTGGGCGGCACGGCGGCCGTCGCCGCGGGCGCGGAACTTCTCGACCCCCAGCCCCAACCCTTGCCTAGCGAAAGGAAGGCAGTGCCCGCCGCCCGCCGCGGCCACACCCACATGGCCGCGATAAACAGAAGCGGCAGCATGAAGAAGATCTGGCCGCCGGCAAACTCCAACGGATGCAGCATGTGATCGAAGAACCCGCGCGCCGGGGCCGATCGCGCGTCCACGTAGTGAAACGGCACGAAGTCGTTCGCAACGAGCCAAATCAGGTGCGGCGCGGTCAGGAGGAGCGCAACAGCCGCGGCGAGCCATGGGCCCGGCGTACGGAGCGCTGGACGTGCGTCGCGATCGATCAGGAGGAACACCGCGTACGATGCCGCGATAACGATGACGAAGTACTTGGCCCAGAGCGCGCCGGCGAAGGCGATGCCGAGAAGAAGCCAGTAGCCGATATGTCCGCGCCGCAGCGCGGCGTGGAACGACCAGCCGGCGAGCGCCCAGAACGGCAACTGAATGACGTCGTGGTTGAACTTCGCCGCCGTGTATTGGAAGTAATGCAGGCCATCGATGATGAGTACGGAGATTAACGCGCCGGTTGTGCCGACGAGCGGCCGCGCCGTTTTCCACACCAGCACGAAGGCGATAATGACGACCACTTCCGCCAACGCGTAATAGGCGATGTCGGCGCGGAACAGCCGGTACATGATTTCGACCAGCCACCACGGCAGCGGCGGCAACTTGTCGGAGCCGAGCGGCCATTTGGGACCGTAGGTCAGCGCCTCGATGAGATCGAGCGGCAGATTG
>JBAUYV010000198.1:0-2757 GCA_049584975.1 Xanthobacteraceae bacterium
GGCGTACGCGCGCCATGATCACGCCGTTGTCGGTCGAGACCAGATTTTCCTTGCTGCGATCCTGGATCGGGCCGCAGCTCTCCTGGATCGCGGCGTCCTGCATGGCGATGCCTTTGACGCCGCAATACGATTTGTGGTGCTTCTGCGCCACGCGGTCGATCATGTAGTCGTTGTCTTTGTTGACCACGGGGCGGAATGAGCCGGAAATGAGATTGACGTGGATGCCGCCGCCGTTACTCATGACTTCAAGCTCGTGGGCCGAGAGCGGCCGTGACGGATGGTGCGTGAAGCACCACGACATGCAGTTCTCGTCGTCGATCGGCACGAAGGCGTGGCCATTGAGCGCGTTGTCGCCGTAGGGCGGAATCATGGTGTGGAACGGCATCACCCATTGGGTGATGCGCCAGTAGAGATTTCCCGGCGTCGCCGGGCGGCGCACGCCGATCACCATGCCGCCCTTGTTCTCGATGACCTCGAAACGCACGGCCGTCTCGCGGGTGAATTCGGCGCCTTGGCCCACGTGCAGCGGGTCGCTGCGCAGATCGTGGCGATGCAGGAACGACACATGCACCGAATCGATGCCGCCTTCGAGCGCCTGCAGCCAGTTGCATTCCTGCGTGCGCTTGCTGACGAAACGTGATCCCGCCGGCACCGTTGCCCATTCGAAATTCGGCCGCGGCGGTTTTTTCTCCGCCGGTCCCATATAGACCCAGACCACATCGCCCGTTTCCACGCACGGGTACGACGTCAGCTTGATCTTCTTGCAGAAGCCGCTCTCCATCGGCTCCGACGGAACCTCGACGCATTGCCCGTTCACGTCGTATTTCCAGCCGTGATAGGGGCAGCGCAGCCCGTGTTCTTCGTTGCGCCCGAACCACAGGGAGACGCCGCGATGGGCGCAGAATTCGTCCATTACGCCGACGTGGCCAGCGGTGTCGCGGAAGGCGATCAGCCGCTCGCTCAGTAGTTTCAGCCGCACCGGCGGGCAATCGGGTTCGGGAATTTCCGAGGACAAGAGCGCCGGGATCCAATAGCGCCGCATCAGGGTGCCCATGGGCGTGCCCGGGCCGGTCAGCGTGAGGAAGTCGTTCTGTTCGTATGTGGTCATCGCCGTTATCGTTGTTTGGATTGCGCCGCTGAGTCTACATCATTCGTGGCGCAACACGTAGGGGCGCCGCTCGTGGGCGCCCAGCGGCGGCCAAGGGCGGCCACGAGGGCCGCCCCTGCGGAATGCCACGCTATATGATAATGTATGGCAAATTGGAACCGCAGTCAGAACCGCAACCATGACCAAGCTCGTTCGTAATCATTCCCATTGGGGCGCTTTTCTCGCCGAGGTTGAGGATGGCCGCGTGGTCGGCGTGCGGCCCTTCGAGCGCGACCTTGAACCGTCGCCGCTGATTGAGGCGGTCCCGTCAGCGGTGCATTCGCAGACCCGCATCGCCCTGCCGATGGTGCGCGAAGGCTGGCTCAAGGACGGCCCGGGCAGCGGCAATGGCCGCGGCCGCGAATCGTTCGTGCCGGTGCCGTGGGAGCGCGCGCTCGATCTCGTCGCCGGCGAACTCACGCGCGTCAAGCGCGAGCACGGTAACGAAGCCATTATGGCCGGTTCGCAGGGCTGGAGCTCCGCCGGAATCTTCCACGAGGCGCGCGCGCAGTTGCGGCGTTTCATGTCCATATTCGGCGGCTTCATCGACCAGACCTCGAACTACAGCTTCGGCACGGCGCTGGTGTTCCTGCCGCACGTGCTTGGCAACACCCAGCCGGTTACCGGACCGCTGTCGTCGTGGTCGTCGATCGCCCGCCATTCGCACCTGATGGTGATGCTCGGCGGTTGCAATCCGAAAAACATGCAGGTCACGCGCGGCGGCTGCGCCGTGCACGACAACGGCACCTGGATGGCCCAACTTGCCGCCGGGGGCGTCGAGGTCGTCAACATCAGCCCGATCCGCGAGGATGGACCCGCGGTGACCAAGCCCGATTGGATCGCGATCAAGCCCGGTACCGACACCGCGCTGCTGCTGGCGCTGACGCACACGCTGATCGCGAACAACCTGCACGATCGGGATTTCCTGGAGCGTTACACCACGGGCTTCGAGAAGGTGCGCGCCTATGTGATGGGCGAGAGCGACGGCCAAGTGAAGGATGCCGACTGGGCGGCGCCGATCACCGGTATCGCGGCTGATACCATTCGCGCGCTGGCCCACCGTATGGCGTCGCGGCGCACCATGATCAGCGCGTCATGGTCGCTTCAGCGTGCCGATCACGGCGAGCAGCCGTTCTGGGGCGTCATTTTGCTCGCATCGTGCCTTGGCCAGATCGGCTTGCCAGGGGGCGGCTTCGGCTTCGGCTACGGGTCGGCGACTGGCATCGCCGAACCGCCGCTGGCGTTTTACGCGCCCACGATGGAGGCCGCGGCCAATCCGCTCAACAATCGCGCGATCCCGGCGGCGCGCATTTCCGAATGCCTGCTGCGGCCGGGCGAGCCCTACGACTTCAACGGCCGCAGACAAACCTATCCGGACATCAAGCTCGTCTACTGGGCGGGCGGCAATCCATTTCATCACCACCAGGACACCAACAAGCTGCGCGCCGCGTTCCGGCGTCCGCAAACGATTGTCGTCCACGAGCCTTGGTGGACGGCGACCGCACGTCACGCCGACATCGTGTTGCCGGCAACCACGTCGCTCGAACGCAACGATTTCGGCGGCGCGCCGCGCGACCGCTTCCTGATGGCGATGCAACAGGCCATCGATC
>JBAUYV010000199.1:0-1504 GCA_049584975.1 Xanthobacteraceae bacterium
ATCGACAACGCGATCGAGCGCATCGGCATGCCCTCGACCGTCCGCGGCGCCTTCGCCGGCACCGCTGCGACCTATCAGCAGTCGCAGTCGAGCATGCCGCTTCTGTTCGGCGCCGCGATCGTCACGATCTATCTTGTGCTGGGGATTCTCTACGAGAGCCTGATCCATCCGATCACCATCCTCTCGACCCTGTTCTCCGCCAGCGTCGGCGCGGCGCTGGCGCTGTGGTTTTTCGACGTCCAATTCACCATCATCGCCGCGATCGGGGTCTTGTTGCTGATCGGCGTCGTCAAGAAGAACGCGATCATGATGGTCGACTTCGCGCTTGAGGCCGAGCGGGCCGGACGCAATACGCGCGATGCGATCGAGGCGGCTTGCCTCCTGCGCTTTCGCCCGATCATGATGACCACCTTCGCGGCGCTGTTCGGCGCGCTGCCGCTGGCGTTCGGAACCGGCGAAGGCTCGGAGCTCAGGCATCCGCTCGGGATCACCATCGTCGGCGGACTGATCGTCAGTCAGGCGCTGACGCTGTACACGACCCCGGTCGTCTTCATCTATCTCGATAACTTCGGCAAATGGCTCGCCGGCTTGTGGCGCCGCTACTACTTGCGCGCCGGCGCCGCGCCAATGGCCGGGGTGCGGTAAGGGCAGACCCAAGTCGGTTGGCGACGGTAGGAGTCGTTGGTGATGCGCGTAAGTCGCAGAACGGTGCTGCAAGCTTCTTTGATCGGCGCAGCCGGAATGCTCACGACAACGCCGACAATTGCGGAGTCGCCGCCGGCAGGACCGACTGCTGCGGAACGCGAAAGGCTGGCCCACTTGGCCGCCGATCTTATGGATTGGTACGAAGCCCCAGGGCTTTCAGTCGCCATCGCGATAAAGGGAGAGCCGGTCTACGTCCAAGCCTTTGGTTTTGCGGACAAAGAGAGGCAAGAAACTCTCACAGCGAAGCATCGTTTTCGAATTGCCAGCGTGACTAAACCCATCACGTCAGCAGGGATTCTACTACTGATGCAGGCTGGCAGACTCCGTCTAACTGATCATGTCTTCGGCCCAAATTCGATCCTGGGAGACGAATACAAAACACCGCCCAACCGGCAGGATATTGAGAGGATTACTGTTGAGCATTTGTTAACTCATACGTCAGATGGATGGCCTAATGATCATGATGATCCAATGTTCAAAAATAAAGAAATGAGTCATCGGGAATTAATCAACTGGGCTTTGGAGACTGAGCCTCTACGCTGGGAGCCCGGATATCGCTATGCTTATTCAAATTTTGGATATTGTCTTCTGGGTCGGGTGGTTGAAAAAATTACGAACCAGAAGTACGATCAATATATCGTAAGCGCTTTGCTCGGTCCGTCTGGGATATCGGAAAAGGCTTATCCCTCTGCATCCGGGGCAGCAAAATGTTGTAGGTGCGGGATCGGGTTTATGATAGAACAAATCACGAACATGATGACCCTCGGTGACGCAGATGACCGACTTCCCCCGCTCCTTG
>JBAUYV010000200.1:0-9618 GCA_049584975.1 Xanthobacteraceae bacterium
CGGCCGCATCGTCACAGAGGCAAGCCTCCAGACGAAAACAGGCCGAATACATGACCGCCCCCGAACGCTTCGCAAAAAAAGTCAGATTTGCTCTTGCACCGCGGCCACCGTCCATACATGACCCATCAGGCGCGTGGCCCCGCGTTCCTCCGTGTGTTGGATTTGCTCGGTTGTTTGGAGCAAAAACGCGCGCCGTCGTACAAAAATTTGACACGAGGCAGGAGTTCCACATAGCCTGCGCGCGACGGTTCCCCCGGTTGGGGATCAAAAGGGAACGCAGTGCGGATGAGCTTTCATCCAACGCTGCGGCTGCCCCCGCAACTGTAAGCGGCGAATCTTTCGTCAAAAGTCCACTGGGGCATGGGGTCCCGGGAAGGCGGCGAAAGGTAAGGACCCGCGAGCCAGGAGACCTGCCGTCAGTCGTAAGTCACGCGCGTGCGCGTTGGGGCGGGGTGTCCTGGCGTCGAGTGCAAGTCCGGCTGTTGAGCGGCTGCCTAAGGCGAGGCAGGGGGGCAAGACAGCCAAAAGGCCGCGGTGACGGGTTGCGTATCGCCTTCGGGGCGTTGTGTTGTGCCTGTCAACAGTCGCGGCCGCGGACGCGGTCGGTTGCGTGCGTTTTCGTGTCTCTGCCTCTCAACATCGGCTCTCCTGACAACCTGCTTGGCCGTTAGTCCCGGCGCCGCGCAAACGGCGCCGCAGGGCGAGCAAATAAAGCCGCGCCAGGGTCCGCTTCCTCCCATCGAGGTGTCGGGTCATCGCCCGAAGCATCCGGCAAAAAGCCGCAAATCCGGCAAGCCGGCCGCCGTTGCGACCCCGCAGCCAAGCCCTGCGCCCGCGGCGTCGGCGCCGCCTGACAGCTTGGCGGGGATTCCAATGACACCGCTCAACGGCGTTGCGAGTAGCGCAAGCCGGTTGGGTCTACCGGTCCTCCAAACGCCGGCATCGGTTGAAATCGTCACTCAACAGACGATGCAGGACCAGGGCTACCGGACCTCCAGCGAAATCGCCAAAGGCGCGGTCGGCGTATTGGACCTCGACTCATCGGGGGCGCCGGCCAACTTTTCGATGCGAGGTTTCACCTTTGGCGACGTGAACGTTCTTTACAACGGAATTTCCATCGGCGTCGCAAGTGACACGACGCGTGTGATGGACATGTACAACCTCGATCAGGTGGAATTCCTCAAAGGTCCCTCAGCCTTGATGTCGGGGATCATGGCGATTGGTGGCTCGGTCAACTACGTGAGCAAGCAGCCGACGACCGGGCCCATTCAAAACGAGATGGACCTGTCCATCGATACGCTGGGCACGTTCCGCTCGCATTACGGCTCGGGTGGCAGCACGACGGTGCCAGGCCTCGACTACCGTTTCGATGTGACTGGATCAAAGATCAACAGCTTCATCGACGGCGACTATCGCGATCTGGGGGACCTCTCTGCGCAACTGAATTATCGCGTCAACGATTGGTTCAAGACGTTTGCGGCCATCGAATATAAAAGCGATTCCGGCCATGCCTATTGGGGTACGCCGCTGGTGCCGATCTCCTTCGCCGGCTCGCATGCAGTCAACAACGTGGTCACCGGCAATGCATTCAGCACGTTCTCCGGCGACAATCTCGGGCCGATGACGATCGACTCACGCACGCTGACCACGAATTACAATGTGGCCGACAATGCCACTGGCGCCCACGAGCTGTGGCTGCGCAGCGGATTCGAATGGACGCCGCTCAACAATGTGACCGTGAAAGATCAGGTCTATTACTATCAGGCGCAGCGCAATTGGTTCGACAGCGAAACCTACGCCTACGACGACGGTGCGGAATTCGCCGCCGGCACCATTGACCGTGACCGCTTCTTTGTGACGCACAATCAGCACGTGGTCGGCGACAATGTCGACTTCTTGTGGGATTCGCGACTGCTCGGCATGGACAATCGTTTGGCGTCCCAACTCCAAGTCAGCGGCAACTGGATCACGTTCGTGGAAGAGGGCGACCCTAATGATTATCCTTATGACAATGTCAGCGTCATCGATCCGGCCCAGGGACTTTACGGTCCGCAGTTTCCGGATACCCGGAATAAGCTGCTCAGTGACGTCGCCCTGGCGTTCGAAGATCGCCTGAAGATCACGCCGGAGTTCGCGCTGATCGGAGGCGTTCGCGTCGACGATTGGACGCTGGCAAGCAACGGCACCGACTTCGATGGCACGATTCCCTCCGGTGAGCCGTTCACCCAGGTCTGGCGGCCAGTTTCCTATCGCGCGGCCTATACCTACGAGCCGATCCCCAACTTGGTGTTCTACAGCATGTACGCCACGTCGTATGACCCGGCGGCCGCTGACGTCTTCTCAGTCAACACCACCGTACCGCTGGCGTTGACGAGCGCGCAAATCTACGAGACCGGCGTCAAGCAGCTCTTCTGGGACAATAAAGCGGAGTGGACTTTCGCCGCCTACGACATCACCCGGCGCAACGTCTATGTGCCAATCACCGACACCGAGTCGGCACTCGCCGGCGAAATCGCCACCAAAGGCATTGAACTGGCCGGCGCGGTGCGTCCGGTCGACGGCTGGAAGCTCTGGGGAAATGTTGCCTTGACCCAGGCCCGCTACGAAAATTTCAACGCCTTCGACTTGAGTGGAAACCTCGTATCGTGGACCGGCAACACGCCCTCGAACGTGGCGCCCGTCATCATCAATGCCGGCGCGTCCTATCGCTTCGAGCATTTGCGCTGGCCCGTGGAGATCGGAGCCTCGGTGCGCCACGTCGGCAATCGCTATCTTTTCGACGACGACTCCACCGTCATGGACGCCTACACGACGGCCGATGCTTATGCGTTTGTCGATTTTCCCGGCAAGGATCTGGGGTGGCCCGACGTCAAGACCATGCGTCTCTCATTCCGCGTGCGTAACCTGACCAACGCGGTCTATGCGGCGTTTTCCGATCCGGGCTACTCGGATCAGGTCTATCTCGGCGACCCGCGCACCTTTGAGCTCGCCCTGTCGGCCAAGTGGTGAGACGGCGGCACGGTCCTCGGCGCTGGTCCTGCCGTGAGGAGTATGCACTTTTCTTGACATCGTCATACTCGGTATGGCAACGGTAACGGCAGGCGCCGGGTGCCTTGGGGCAATTCCGGCGGCGGGGGAATGGACTTGAGCGTCGCCGAACTCTGTCGGGCCGCGCCGGTGAGTGTCGCGTAGGGGCGTTGTCGGGTTGCGTCCCCCCTGAGTACAGGGGGTCTTCGTGTCGTTGCGTGTGCGCTTGCTGGCGTCCGCATCTTTTTTGCTGCCGTCCCTTTGCGCGGGCGCGTTGGCGCAGGACTTGCCGCCACAAGGCTTGCCACCACAAGGCTTGCCGCCGCACTCTCAACCGGTGGGCCAAACTCCCGCGGCAACAGCGCCGAAAGCGCAGCAGCGGCCTTCCGGCAGCGCTCAGCTTCCGACCATTACCGTCTCGGGCAAGCGAAAGCCGCCGCCGCATCCGCGCGGTCCTGCCCCGAAAAACGCGACGGCTGGCGCGACGACGCCGGCCCCCACGCCCGCACCTGCTTCACCATACGAAACCGGCGCACCGAATGTCGGCGGCGGCGCTGCGGTGGCCCCCACTACGGCAAGCTCGATGACAGTGTCGGGCGAGGATCTCAACGCCCGCCCGATTACTCGGCCCGGCGAAATCCTCGAAGCGGCGCCCGGCCTGATGACGGTCATGCACGCCGACGCCGGCAAGGCCAATCAGTATTACCTGCGTGGCTGGAATCTCGATCACGGCACCGACCTCGCCACATTCTGGGACGACATCCCGATCAATCTGCCGACCCACGCCCACGGCCAGGGCTACACCGATCTCAACTGGCTCATTCCGGAAACCGTGAGCGGGCTGGAGATCCGCAAAGGGCCGTATTGGGCAGACGTCGGCGACTTCGAGAACGCGGGCAACCTGCACATCTCGGTGCTGGATACCGTTCCGCACAATATCGAGTCGGTCACCGTCGGCAGCTTCGGCTACCAGAGGTACCTGACGCTCGGCTCCACGCCGGTCGGCGGCGGCAATTTGCTCTATGCCGGTGAGTTCAACAGTTACGACGGTCCGTGGACAACGCCCGACGATATGAAGAAGTTCAGCGGGCTGCTGCGCTACAGCCAAGGCACGGCGACCGACGGCTTCTCACTAACCGGGATGGCCTATACCAACACCTGGAACATGACCGAGCAGAACGCGCTGCGCGGCTACACCACGGGGCAGATCGGCCTTTACGGCGAACTCGATCCGACCGATGGCGGCGACACCAGCCGCTTCTCCTTGTCCGGCAGAGTGGCGCAGACCACCGACGACGGTTCGTGGAAAGCCAATGCTTATGTCGTCAAGTACACCGTGAATCTGTTCAATGATTTCACTTGGTCTCTCGACGACCCCGTGAATGGCGATCAGTTCCATCAGCACGACGATCGCGTTTACGGCGGCGGCGGTGCGTCGCGGACTTTCAACGGAATGATCGCCGGTCTGCCGACCGAGACATTAATCGGTGTGCAGGGCCGCGACGACGACATCAACATCCAGCTGAACAACACGGTGCAGCGTTTGTTTCTGGCGAGCACCCTGCTCGACCACGTCAATGAGGGCAACGCGGCAATCTACGGCGAGAACACGGTGCATTGGACCAGTTGGCTGCGCACGGTCGTTGGCTGGCGCGGCGACTATTACGCGGCATCGGTCAATTCAATGCTGCAGCCGGCGAATTCGGGCAATCCCAAGGAGGCTATCGGCAGCCCGAAATTCCGCATGGTGCTGGGGCCGTTCGCCAAAACCGAATTCTTTGTCGGCGCCGGCATGGGCTATCACAGCAACGACGCGCGCGGCACGGTGACGACCGAGGTGCCCGGTGATCCGACGACGCCGCAGGGCGCGACGCCATTCCTGGTGCGCTCGCGCGGCGCCGAGGTCGGCGTCCGCACCAAAGCCATCCCGAACCTCGACAGCTCGATCAGCCTTTTCTACATCCACCAGGATTCGGAATTGTTCTTCGACGGCGACGAGGGCACGACGACACCCGGGCTGCCGAGCCAGCGCACCGGTATCGAGTTCACCAACGACTATCGGCCGGCCTCCTGGGTCCATATCGATGCCAATCTGGCGCTGTCGCGCGCCCGTTTCCTCGGCTTCGACACTACGCAAGAAGAGCTCTACGAGTCGCTTGCCGGCTATCCGCAGGCGCAGATCGGCAATGCTCCGGGCAATTACGTCTACAACGCGCCCTGGATGATTGGTTCGGCTGGCATCACGCTGGGCGAGAAGACCGGTTGGTTCAGCACGCTGCGTTGGCGCTACATCAGCCAGCGACCGCTGACGGAAGACGGCGTTTTCCAGTCGCCCGCGATGAACGTTATCAATGGTTCGGTCGGCTATCGGTTTGATAACGGTTGGCGCATTCAGCTCGATGCGCTCAATATGTTGAACTCTGCAACGGATCAGGTCACCTACGCCTACGGTGGACTGCTGACGACTGATGCCCTGTTCGGCTTGTGCTATCCGGCGCACGGGCCATCGACTGTGCCGGCGGCGGTCTGCGGCAATGGCGTGATGGATTATTCCTACCATCCGATCGAGCCGCTGGCGTTTCGTGTAACACTTGCGGGACCGCTGGAAACCTTCGGCTCACTCAACATTCGGGAGATGGCCGCCGACATGCTGCGCTCGTTCCCCGCGGCCCCCATGGCGCCGGGCGATTACGACTGGACCGGGCTCTATGTCGGCGCTCATGTGGGCAACGCGTGGTCGGCGGCCGGCGGCAGTACCGTCAACACTTTCAGCGCCGCCGCGTCGGCGCCGATCTACCCCGCGCCCCCGGATTGGCACGGCGGCATTCAGCTCGGCTACGACTACATGCTGCCTTCCCGGGTCGTGCTTGGTGTTGAGGCTGATGTCTCCTCGGGCGGCAGCAAAGTTGTAAACATCACCGATGCCTCGGGCACCAGCGCGAACCAATTGAGGGTCTTCGACAGCGAAAGCGTGCGCGGGCGCCTGGGCTATGCGTTCGACAATGTTCTGCTCTACGGCACCGCCGGCTGGGCCTGGTCGAGCAACCAGTACATCCGCACCCAACTCACCGGCACGCTCAATCTCGCGACCGCCGGTACCGAGGAGGCGGTGAACGCCTATCTTGGCGGCTGGACGGCCGGTGGCGGCGTCGCCGTAGCCTTGGCGCAAAACTGGAATGTCTTCGTCGAGTACCGCTACACCAATTTTGGATCGTCCACCGTCACGCTGCCGTTCTCGCAAGTCTCCACCACGACAACGACGAAAACGAGTGCGATCGACGTCGGGGTGAATTACAAGTTCAACTGGGGCGCAACGGCGGGCGCAAATCCCGCCCCGGTCTACAAGTCGCCTTCCTCCGCTGACAAATTGGCACTCCTCACCAAGGCGCCTCCCGTTTCCTATGCTTTCAGCTGGACCGGGTTCTACGTCGGCGGCGATGGCGGCTATGGCTGGCACGTCACGAGCGGAACACTGACCAATGCGGCGGGCACACCGCTCGCGGCATATGACGAGAACGCCCACGGCCCCTTTGCCGGCATCTTCGCCGGCGCCAATTATCAGTTCGGCCAATTGGTCGCCGGCGTGGAAGGCGACTGGCAAAGATCCAGTCTGATCGGCAACAATGAAATAGAGGCGCCCCTCGGGGCGGCCGGGGCGATCCCCGGCGGCCCCTTCACGATCTCAACGACGATCAAAGATTACGAGTCGGTCCGCGCCCGGTTCGGTGTCGCCTTCGGCCGGTTCCTGGTTTTCGGCACCGGCGGCTGGGCGTGGGGCGATCCCTCGGTTTCCTATGCTCTCCTCGGAGCCGCTCCATTCGTCAGCAACGGAGGCAATTCCTCCGGCTGGACAGCCGGAGTCGGGCTCGAATATGCCTTGACCGACCACATCACTGGCCGCGTCGAATATCGCTATACCGATCTCGCGAAGGCGGGCTTCGCCAACGTCGTGGCCGACGCCGCCGACACTGGGCATCGCGTGCCGATCAGCGACGCCCGCGTCGGCTTCGCGTATAAGTTCGGCGACGGCGCGCTTGTGACAAAAGATTGAGTGGCCCCGAACCAAGGGCCGCCGCTTGCCACCACCGGGATAGATTGTGATGAGCCAAGCGGAAACCAAACCCTTCGATTTGCCAGCCCTGCTTGCTCCCATCGCGGTTGAGGATTTCTTCCGCGCGCACTGGGAACGCCAGCCTTTGCACGTGCCCCGAGGCGATGCGCACCATTACGATTCGATTATTTCGAACGCCGATCTGGAACGCATAATCTCCTCGGCGGATTTGCGTTATCCGGCCATCCAGCTCGCCAGGAACGGCGCATATCTTCCGGCAGAGGCGTACACCAAGGCGATCAAGCACGGCAGCGAATTCTTCAACGGCGTGCCCGATCTCCAGCAAGTTCAGTCGGAATATCGCTCGGGCGCGACCGTCGTGTTGCCGGCGTTGCAGCGGACCTGGGGTCCGTTGCGAGAACTGTGCGCGCTGCTGGAAAAGGATTTCAGCCACCCGGCGCACGCCAACGCCTATCTCACGCCGGGCGAATCGCCGGGTTTCACGCCGCACTACGACACCCATGAGGTCTTCGTTCTGCAGATTGCCGGCACCAAGCGCTGGCGGGTGTTCCCGCCGCCGCAGCATCTGCCGCACCGGAGCCAACCGTTTGTACCGATCGGATATGTGCTGCCGGCGCCGATCGCCGAGCTTGAACTAAAACCGGGCGATCTGTTGTATCTGCCGCGCGGTTACGTGCATGCCGCCAACACGTCGCGCGGCCACTCGGCGCATATCACGGTCGGGATGACGGTTTATACCTGGGTCGAGCTGATCGCCGAACTGATCGGCTCGGCCAGGGAAACGGCCCAGTTTCGTACTGCCTTGCCCCCTGGATTCGCGACGCGCGACGACCTGAAAAAGACTCTTCGGGATGGCCTCCTTCAGTGCATGGATCAATTGCGTAATAGCGCCGATGATCGTTTGATCGAGAGCTTCCTGCAAAAGGTCAGGGCAGGGCGGATACCCCCCGAAAAAACCTTCCAGTCCGGTGTGCGGGTGGTCGGATTGCAGACGGAGCTTAAGGTTCCGGAAGCCGGCAGCTATCGTGTCGTCATGGAAAATCGCAATACCGTGCTGGAATTCGCGGGCCGGAAGTTCGTCCTTCCGGAAAAGATTCGGGCGACCGTTGACGACATGTGTAGGAGAAAATCGTTCCGGCCGGCGGACCTGTCCGGTCCGCTCGACAACGAGGGCAAGCTCACCTTGGCGCGATACCTGCACGGTGAGCGCTTTCTAGCCCTGGTCGATTGAGCACGATCGCTATGCCGCAATGGCCTTGTCGCTTTCGCGGTCCGTGCATCGAGCAATGATCGAGCCTCGACGCATCGGCCGTTTTCTCACCGTGGATCAATTCGGCCATGTTCAGCCTGATGTGGCTGTCGATCGCATCGGTGATCCGTGGCGGACGGTCGTCGAATTTGTCGTTCGCTCCCTAATGCAAAGGAAAGGGGTTCGTTCGGTGTACATCCGCGGCTCGATCCCTCGCGGACTGGCGATCGAAAACGTCTCCGATGCGGATTTTATGTATTTTTCCGAGGTTAGTTTCGACTCGGAGGATGACGCTCTGCAGAAAAGTGCCGCGGCGGACTTTCCGTTCGTCAATGGCCTTGAGCTATTCCGCCTCGATCGAGTCACCTTCGATAGGATTCATCGCCGGCAGCGGCGGCCGTACTTTCATATGCTGCTGAAGACTCAATGTCTCTTCCTGGCCGGCGACGATATTGCCCGCAATATCGAGCCGTTCGGAATTGGCCCTGATCTGGTGAGCCACATCTTTTCGCTCGCCGGCGAGTTTTCCAGACTGCCGAACTGGTTGGAAGAAGGCCGGAAGACCGGTACTGAGCAATCCGCGTGCTAGTGGTTTTCGAGAAGAATTGTCCGCTCCGGATTCGAAGTCACAATGGACCGAAGCAACCATTTCACGCGCGATCTTTATCTTTGTTACGAGGACTTCGCGAAGCTTTATCCCGACTGGTCCACGCCAATGTATCGAGTTCTGATGAACTGCCTGAACGGAGAAGATGATCCGATTCAATACACAGACCTTGTGGCCTTTCTGGACCGCGAAAGCTCGCGTCTCCTCATGCCAGGGCGGTAGTCAAGCGCTAAGTACCGCGGCGGCCGCTCGCCTTATGGCTTTGCCGCTTTGATTACGGCAGCCGATGATTTTCAGGTAATGGATTCAGATTTGGCAAACCAAAACCACCTAAACCGTATTTCTTACGGATACGTATGTTCGCTCAAGCGTTGCTAGGGATAGGTCACTCAATCGTTGTCCGAGGTGGTGCAATGAAGACACCAGGAAACGCCGCTCCGATCAATGACGGCCCGCTAGATGATCGCAGAAAATCGACCAGAGACCGCCGAACATTGCCGCGAGTAAAGTCGCTGAAGGACGCAGTCGTCATCTGGCGTGACGGTACGCCTGTAAAATGCACTGTTCGCAATGTTTCGGAACAGGGCGCCAAATTAGAGGTCTACGATCCGGTCCCGCAGAACACCTTCGACCTTGTCTTCGATCTCGATCAATCGCGAAGGT